>CALDVW010000064.1 GCA_937924405.1 uncultured Lysobacterales bacterium | reverse complement strand
TTCGCCCGATGGACGTCCGCCCGTGGCGCTGGTTGGTGTGATGCGGGCCGATGGCACACCTGTTTACGGGGTCGCTTCGGATTTTGACAACACCAACCCTGAACAAATCGACGAACATCTTTTTCGCTTCCTGATCCGTTTCGAGCAGCTGCCTCTCTTGCCGGGCAGCTATTCCATCCGGGGACACGCGATGGACCCCCAGGGATTGCGCTTGTGTGACACGGCCGAGATCCGTTTCATCGTAAAGGGCGAAAGCAGGGAGCTTGGAATCATTCGATTACCGCACCGCTGGGTCGGGGAGTAATAGCCATTTGACCGTTCGCGAGACACAGCCGGTTACCATCGTTATCCCGGTGTTCAACGCAGTGGAGGAGGTCAACCGTTGCCTGCTCACTTTACAACAGACGGTATCGGCGGCAACGGAGGTCCTGGTGATCGATGACGCTTCTACAGATCCGGCGATCGGTTCGTTGCTGGATTCCTGGCGGATTAAAAGCGACAAGTCCTGGAGCTTCCGCACTAACCAGAAAAATCTTGGATTCGTCGCCACGGCCAATCTGGGTATGAATTCGACCGCCAATGACGTTGTGCTGCTGAATTCCGACACCGAGGTCACGCCAGGCTGGCTGGAAGGACTGCAACGGTGTCTCGCATCCGATCCACGGGTCGCAACGGCAACGCCCTGGACAAATAACGGAGAAATTGCTTCGCTACCGGTCTTCTGCCGGGTAAATCCCGTTCCCGCAAACGCTGCCGGGATTGCCACGGTCATTGCCGGGGCGGGTACACCGGAATATCCTGACCTGCCCACCGCAGTCGGTTTCTGCATGGCCATTCCGCGCCGGGCCATAGAGCGGATCGGATTGTTCGATGACGGGCTTTTTGGCAAGGGTTACGGCGAAGAAAATGATTATTCGATGCGCGCGGTACAGGCGGGGATGCGAAACGTCCTGTGCGATGACGTTTATGTCGTTCACATCGGCGGGCGGTCGTTTGGCCCCACCGGGCTCAAACCCGATGAATCGAGCATGAGTCGCCTGTTGTCCCGTCATCCGGACTACCTCCGCCAGGTGCAGGAATTTATTGATGCCGATCCGCTATCCCGGCGCAGGGAAGCCATCCTTGAAGCACTCAGCCGGGCTGGTGTCCCGATAGGTTAGAATCAGTCTTGTCAGAATCTGCCCCGGAGATGTCATTGTCCAATTCCCTGGAATTCACCGGCGAACGGTTTACCCCGGAATGTGTCCGGGAAATCTGGTATGAACATTTTCATCGCTATGTTTTCGCACGCGCCCTGGTAAAAGGTCGCAGGGTGCTGGACGCAGCCTGCGGAGAAGGTTATGGCGCCGGGTTGCTGGCGTCAGCGGCCGGTTCGGTCACCGGGATCGATATTTCAGAGCAGGCCATTGAGCATGCCAAAGCACGCTACCCGGCTGAAAACCTGGATTTCCGGGTGGCTGATTGCCTGCAGCTGCCATTCGACGATGATGCTTTCGATTGCATCGTCTCGTTTGAAACCCTGGAGCACCTGGAAGACCATCGCGGTCTGTTGAGCGAATTCAGGCGGGTATTGGCCCCGCACGGTTTTCTCCTGCTTTCTACCCCGGATAAGGCCGTATATACGGATCAGCAGAAAAACCGGAATGAATTCCACGTCAGGGAACTCTACCGGGCTGAATTCGAGTCATTGCTGGCGTCTTTTTTTCCCGCCTGGCAGCTGTTCGGTCAGAAATTGCTGTTCCAGTCTGCAATCTGGTCGCTGGAATCCAGGTCCGGCGTGGTGTTTCAGCAGGAACACGAAGGTGAATTATCTGAATACTCGTCCCCACACCACGATGCGGTGTATTTTCTGGCCCTGTGCGCTGCCAATCCCGATGACCTCCCGGAAATCGAAAAGGGTCTGAGCCTGTTTGACGACGCCGCAGAATCGGTTTATGAGCACTACTATCATGAAATACGGAAAAACATGGCGGCCGGCGAATTGCTGGCTGAAAAGGAACGGGAACTCGCCGCGATCAAGGCGCAAGCGGCGCACCCGCAGCCCGGATTGAACTGGTGGCGGCGCCTGCTGGGCAGGCGCTGAAGCACCCGCATCCGGGTATTGAAGTGAATCGGAACATGCAAGCGGTCGTCGAAGTCATTATTGTCAACTACAACGCGGGCCACGCGCTGTCCCGCTGTGTTCAGTCCGTGATTTGCCAGCAGGAGCCCTCCTCGATAACCGTCATCGACAATGGCTCTGTGGATGACAGCATTTCACAGCTCTACCGCACGTCCGGCAAACGGCAGGCTTTGACCGTTATCGAAAATAGCGAAAACCTGGGATTCGCCAGGGCCGTCAACCAGGGGGTTCGCGGCCTGGACGATCGCGCCCCCTACCTCCTGGTGCTCAATCCGGACTGCGAAATGCAGCCTGGATCCTTGACCGCACTCAGAACGGCTCTCGACAGCGCCCCCCGCGCCGCGCTGGCTGGCCCGATGGTGATCGACCGTGACGGTCGCCCCATGCGAGGAACGGTGCGGCAATTTCCGGATCCCGGGAAATCTCTGTTGACATTTTCCGGCTTGTGGCGGCTGGGGCGATGGATACCGGCGCTCACCGGGGTCGAATTGACTTCCGTTGCGCCTGATGAGGTTGCGCCCGTTGATGCCGTTTCGGGTGCCTGCATGTTAATCAGGAAAGCTCCCTTTTTGGAGGCCGGCGGCATGGATGAGGCCTATGGCCTGCATTGTGAGGACCTCGACCTGATGTACCGTATGAACGAGCGGGGCCATCTCTGTCTGTTTGTTCCCGCTGCGCGGGTTTTTCACCAGCAGGGTGTATCCAGCCGTACGCGCCCGGTGTGGGTTCACTGGCAAAAGCACCTGGGCATGCAACGCTTCTTCAGGAAATTCCAGGCGGATAATTACATTTTCCCGGTGCGATGGCTGGTGACCGCAGGAATCTGGTCGCGTTTTCTGCTAAAGCTCCCGCTGGCTTTTTTCGGCAGGTGACGGGCTCGTGAAGGAATCCGTTCTGGTCACCGGCGCCAGCAATCAACTGGGAGTGTTCCTTCTCCCGAGGCTGCAAACCGCTGGATTCAGCGTACTGGCGGTCAGCCGGAAGGCACCGCTGACCCCGCTGGAAGTGTCGCCAGGCGTTTACTGGTCGAGGCCGGAAAGTCCAACGGAACCGGACTGCATGCCGGTGCGCCGCCTGGTTTCCTGCGGGCCGATTGGCCTGGCCTGTGAAACCCTGGACCGGCACCCTGATCTCGAACAGATTGTGGCGTTCAGCACCAGCAGTGTGGTGACCAAGGCGGGCTCGCGGAACCGGGCCGAATGTGAGCAGATGGCAACTATAGCAAGCGCGGAAGAGCGCCTGGTGAACCTATGTGAGAGCCGTAAAATAGCGCTGCTGATGTTGCGCCCGACCATGATCTGGGGCTGCGGGCTGGACCGCAATATCAGCCTGTTGGCGCGTTTTGGCCGGCGTTTCGGTTTTATACCCCTGGCCGGAGCTGCCAGCGGCCTGCGCCAACCGGTGCATGCCGATGACCTGGCGGCAGTTGCCGTAAAAGCCTTAAGCGAGGAGCCGCGGTTGCGGTTGGAAAGTGTGGCATGCGGGGGCAGCACCCTGTCATACCGCAGCATGGTGAAAAAGATTGCCGGTGCCTGCGGCGAGTCAGTCCGGGTCGTGACTCTGCCGCCCCGGCTGATGATGGCTTCGGTGCGCGTGCTGTCGTCTTTACCTTCCTTTCACGGCATCAACATCGAGATGGTGCGCAGGCAGGGGCAGGATTTGGCTTTTGATGATAAGGCCTTACGCAGCGTGCTGGATTACCAGCCCCGCCCGTTCGAACCCGTTGCTGCAGATTTTTTCGTGCCGGAATACACAAGGGTACTGCAACTACCCGCCTAGCCGGCGATACTTTATCCGGTGTGGTGTCGCCGCTTCGTCGCCGACGCGGCGTTTCAAATCTGCCTCGTATTCAGAGTAGTTGCCCTCGAACCATTCAACCTGGCTATCTCCTTCGAAGGCCAGCATGTGAGTGGCAATCCGATCGAGAAACCAGCGATCATGGGAGATCACCACGGCGCATCCCGGGAACTCCAGCAGCGCCTCCTCCAGTGCCCGCAAGGTCTCAACATCCAGGTCGTTGGTTGGCTCATCGAGAAGCAGCACGTTTCCGCCGGAGCGTAACAGCTTGGCCAGGTGGACGCGGTTTCGCTCGCCACCGGACAGGTCCCCGACCCTTTTTTGCTGGTCTGAGCCACGGAAATTGAAGCGGCCTACATAGGCCCTGGATTGTGACCTGTAATTGCCGACCTGGATAAACTCTTCACCGTCTGCTATCTCTTCCCAGACGGTCCGGCCTCCGTCCAGGCTGTCGCGGCTTTGATCGACATAGGCCAGTTCCACCGAGGGGCCAATCCTGATTTCGCCCCTGTCCGGCTGTTCCTGCCCGGTTATCATGCGAAAAAGAGTGGATTTTCCCGCGCCATTGCCGCCAATTACCCCTACAATCGCCCCTGGAGGGACGCTGAAGCTGAGATCATCGATCAGGAGGCGTTTGCCAAAGCCTTTGCTGATATTTTCCACCTCGATGACCTGGTTCCCTAGCCGGGGGCCAGGTGGTATGTAGATTTCATGGGTTTCATTACGTTTCTGATGGTTTGCGGAGTTCAATTCCTCAAATCGCTGCAGGCGTGCCTTGCTCTTTGCGCGACGGCCCTTGGGGTTGGAGCGTACCCACTCGAGTTCCGACTGGATGGAGCGCTGGCGGGCTTTTTCGCGGCTGTCCTCCTGTTGCAGCCGGGTATCCTTCTGCTCCAGCCAGGAGGAATAGTTTCCTTTCCAGGGAATTCCGTATCCGCGGTCCAGTTCAAGAATCCATTCTGCCGCGTTGTCGAGGAAGTAACGGTCGTGGGTAATGGCGACAACCGTTCCGGAAAACTCGGTGAGAAACCGTTCAAGCCAGGCGACTGATTCGGCATCGAGGTGATTGGTCGGCTCATCCAGCAGGAGCATGTCGGGGCTGGCCAGCAACAGCCTGCACAAAGCGACGCGCCGCCGTTCACCGCCGGACAAGTGAGAAACGGACTCGTCCCAGTCAGGCAGGCGCAATGCATCCGCGGCAATTTCCAGGGTGCGTTCCAGTTCCCAGCCGTTCGCCAGTTCGATCGCTTCCTGTAGCTCAGCCTGGCGCGCCAGTAAGGTGTTCATCGTGTCGTCGTCCATGGGTTCGGCGAATTTCAGACTGATCTCGTCAAACTGGTTCAACAGATCCCGGACTTCTGACACGCCTTCTTCAACGATTTCACGAACGACTTTGGTTTCATCCAACAGCGGCTCCTGCGGCAGGTATCCGATCCGGATGCCCGGCTGTGGCCTGGCCTCGCCCTCGTGCTCCTGGTCCACCCCTGCCATGATGCGCAACACGGTTGATTTTCCTGCACCGTTCAAGCCCAGCAGGCCTATCTTGGCGCCCGGAAAAAAGGACAGTGAAATATCCTTGATAATCGTACGGTTCGGGGGAACGATTTTACTAACCCCTATCATCGTGTAAATGTACTGAGCCATGATTCAATCCTGGATATCTGTTGCGTTTCCGGTGCGAATTATGAGCGATGCCCCGCGCCGGGTCCAGATCAGCGGCACAGAAAATGAGGGCTTGTTAAGGCCACGTCACGCGCTCCAAAAATGTTAGAATCAAATGCTGCTTCTTTTAAGGAATTCGAATGTTTGACCAGAGTTTTCGGATCGGCGGATATGATGATGAACTGGCCGATGCCATTCGCGCAGAGCGGACCAGGCAGGAAGAGCACGTCGAATTAATCGCCTCTGAGAATTATGCCAGTCCGCGTGTATTGGAGGCACAAGGTTCGGTGCTGACGAACAAGTATGCCGAAGGGTACCCGGGAAAGCGCTACTACGGTGGTTGCGAGTATGTCGATGTGGCTGAAGAACTGGCCAGGGCACGCGCCAAGGAACTGTTCGGTGCGACTTACGCCAACGTGCAGCCCCACTCCGGCTCACAGGCCAATGCGGCGGCCTACCATGCGCTGCTAAATCCGGGTGACACCATTCTCGGCATGAGTCTGAACGAGGGGGGGCACCTCACTCACGGCAGCCCGGTCAACTTTTCGGGCAAGTTGTTCAATGCGGTTCAATACGGCATAAACACCGAGACGGGCATGATCGATTACGAACTGATTGCCAGCCTGGCCCGGGAACACAGGCCCAGGATGCTGATCGGTGGATTTTCAGCTTATTCGCGGGAAATCGACTGGGCCAGGATGCGCGAGATTGCTGACAGCGTAGACGCATGGTTTCTGGTGGATATGGCCCATGTTGCGGGGCTGGTGGCCGCCGGGCTCTATCCGAACCCGCTGCCGCATGCACATGTAGTGACATCGACTACCCACAAGACGCTTCGAGGTCCCCGCGGTGGACTTATCCTGTCCAGAGCGGACGAAAAAATGGAAAAAGTACTTAACTCGGTTGTATTTCCGGGTACCCAGGGTGGTCCGATCATGCACGCGATTGCCGCCAAGGCCGTCGCGTTCAAGGAGGCGTTGGACCCTGAATTCAAAGTCTATCAGCGCGATGTGGTGGATAATGCGAGAGCGATGGCGGCCATCATCATGGAACGTGGTTACAGAATCGTCTCGGGCGGTACCGACAATCATCTTTTTCTGGTGGATCTGATCGGGCGGGATTTCACCGGCAAGGATGCCGAAGAATCCCTGGGCCGGGCATTTATCACCGTGAACAAGAATACGGTGCCCGGAGAACCCAGGTCGCCCTTCGTCACCAGTGGGCTGCGCCTGGGCACACCAGCGGTGACCACGAGAGGTTTCAGTGTAGCCGATTGCCAGGAACTGGCGGGAATCATTTGCGATGTGCTCGATGACGTGGGCGACTCCGCTGTCGAACAGCAGGCCAAGGAAACAGCGCTCAACCTCTGCCGAAGCCATCCTGTCTACTCATAATGGTTAAATTTTCCGAGACTATTTAGATGTGGTGCCCCTTCTGCAGCCACGAAAACACCCGGGTAGTCGATTCCCGGCTGACTCGTGACGGCATGCAAATCCGGCGGCGCCGGCAGTGCGAGGATTGTGGGTCACGCTTCAATACCTATGAGGCGCCGGAACTCATTGCGCCCCGAATCATCAAGGCAGATGGGGGCCGGGAAGCATTTTCCGAAGATAAACTTCGTGAGGGCATGTTGCGGGCGCTTGAGAAAAGGCCGGTGGAAACCCGCGAAGTGGAACGGGCCATACGAACGCTTCTGCGGGAAATCTCCACTGTGGAGGATTCAGAAATTCCCAGTACATTGCTGGGCGAGTGGGTGATGCGGGAATTGAGCAAGCTTGACCAGGTCGCCTATGTGCGTTTCGCCTCGGTGTACCGGCGGTTTGAAGACGTCCAGGCTTTCCGGGACGTGATCGAGAGTCTCGAACGCGAGGCTCCAGCTGACGGCGACAAAAGGCAAATCCCGCTGCTGGACAAAAGTGGAAAAGCAGGCAACCGGCGTAAAGAATGACTTTTTCCCGGTTCGACCATGAATGCATGGCCACTGCCCTGCAATTAGCTCGAAAAGGCATGTTTACAGCCGACCCAAATCCCAGGGTCGGCTGCGTAATAGCTGATAAGAGTGGCGTCAGAGGTACCGGGTGGCACCAGGAGGCCGGTGGCCCACATGCAGAGGTCGCCGCCCTGCGTGACCTGGGTGAGTCGGCCAGGGGAATGACAGCGTACGTCACACTCGAGCCCTGCGATCATCACGGAAGAACGCCGCCGTGCTCCAGTGCTCTGCTCGACGCAGGAATCAGCCGGGTGGTGATCGCCTCTGATGACCCTAACCCGGAAGTGAGTGGAAGCGGTCTCCGGCGGATGCTGGAGGCCGGCGTGGCGGTCGAAACGGGCCTGATGTCGCGACAGGCGGAAGAGCTCAATCCGGGTTTCATGATGCGGATGAGGCAGGGACGTCCCTGGATACGCATTAAAAGTGCGATCAGCCTTGATGGCAGAACCGCGCTTCGGAATGGCCAGAGCAAATGGATCAGCAGTGAAGCTTCTCGCAGGGACGTACAACGCTGGCGCGCCCGGTCTTCGGCCATACTGACGGGAATAGGTACCGTGTTGGCCGATAATCCCGCCATGGACGCCCGGGTCGATCAGAATGTCAGGCAGCCGTTGCGGATTGTCGCTGACAGCCACTGGCGCATACCGACCGGCAGCAGGATTCTTCTTGATCCGGCGACCGCAGTGATCGCCGGTGACCAGGATGCCGAGGTGCCCGATGCCCTGGCAGCCAGCGAAGTAACATGCTTGCCACTGCCGGCAAGGCAGGGGCGGGTCGACCTGGTGAAACTGATGAAAAAGCTTGCAGATATGGAAATCAATGAAATCCAGGTAGAGGCTGGAGCACGTCTTTGTGGAGCGCTTCTGAACGAGCATTTGGTTGACGAGATCTTGCTCTATCAGGCGCCAATACTGCTGGGCGACGATGCCCTGGGCCCATTTGCCCTGGGCCCGCTTGAATCAATGGCCGAGAGATCGCATTTAGAAGTGTTGGAGATCACTCAATTCGGCGATGATTTGAGAATCCGTTTACAACCCGAAACCAGGGGCTGAGCATGTTTACCGGAATTGTGAGTGGCCGCGGATTAGTGCAGGAAAAGACCATGCTGGGCGGAGACTGCCGCCTGCGCATCGAGTGTGCAGATCTGGGCCTTGAAACAGCCCATGCCGGCGACAGTATTTCGGTGTCTGGGGCTTGTCTGACCATGCTGGACCCGGATGCATCCGGTTTTACTGCCGATGTGTCCCAGGAAACGCTCAATCTGACCAGCCTGGGGCGAATCCAGATTGGACAGGCAGTCAATCTCGAGCTTGCGCTGAGCCTTGAGGACCGTCTCGGCGGTCATCTGGTAAGCGGACATGTGGATGGCAGGGCCCAATTGATTTCACGGCATGAAGACGCGCGTGCTGAACGTTTCGAATTCGGGGTGCACGAATCCCTTGCGAAATACATCGCCCGCAAGGGATCGGTATGCATAGACGGCGTCAGCCTGACGGTAAACGAGGTCGACGGTACCCGCTTTACCGTTTGCCTGATTCCTCACACCCTCGAAGTGACGACACTGGGCAGCCTGGTGCCGGGTGATGAAGTAAATCTTGAAGTCGACCTGATCGCCCGGTACCTGGAACGCCTGGTGGTGAAGGATGGTGGTGAGTAACCCTATGTCTGCTAAAGCCAAATTGAATTCCATTCCTGAACTGCTGGACGATGTCCGGGCGGGCCGCATGGTTATCCTGATGGATGATGAAGATCGCGAAAACGAAGGTGACCTCATCATGGCCGCCTCCAAAGTGCGGCCGCAGGATATCAATTTCATGGCGCGTTTCGGTCGGGGTCTGATCTGCCTGCCGTTGACCCGGGAGCGTTGCAAACAGCTCCAGTTACCGCTCATGGTGGATCTGAACCGGGCCAGGTTTGCGACCAACTTCACGGTCTCGATCGAAGCAGCCGAAGGCATTACGACGGGTATCTCGGCGTATGACCGGGCCCACACTATTCGCACCGCGGTCAGGCCCGACGCAAAGATTGAAGACCTGTCTCAACCGGGGCACGTGTTTCCGTTGATGTGCCAGCCAGGAGGGGTGCTTGCCCGGGCCGGACATACCGAAGCGAGCGTCGACCTGGCGATGTTGGCCGGCCTGGAGCCCGCAGCGGTGCTGGTTGAAATTCTGAATGAAGACGGCAGTATGGCCCGCCGCTCCGAACTTGAGCGGTTTGCACTCGAACATAATTTGAAAATAAGCACGATAGCAGATCTGATCCGCTACCGGATGGAAACCGAAATGACGGTGGAACATGTATCCACTCACCAGGTCGATACGGATTTCGGCGCATTCAGCCTGCACACATACCGGGATTTGATCGAAAATCGCCTGCACCTTGCACTGATGCGCGGAACGCCCAGTTCTGACGCGCCGTTCCTGGTGCGCGTGCATGTACAAAACCCGCTGAGTGATGTGTTATCCATTCAGCGCTCTGATTTCGGCATGCCGTTGCGAACGGCTCTGGCCGCAATAGAATCCGAAGGCAGCGGCCTGGTGCTGGTTTTGGGCAGCAACAAGGATGATGACGAAGTGCTGCGTCAGATCCAGCAGAGACCGGAGCCTTCAATCGAGTCCAACGGGGATGACAGGCGTTCCCGTGAATTGAGAACTTACGGAATAGGTGCTCAGATTATCTCCGATCTGGGTATTCGTAAAATGCGCGTATTGAGTGCACCCTGGAAATTGACCGGACTCGCAGGATTTGGCCTGGAAGTAGTGGAATATATCGATACCCTGGCTGACAAGGCAGAGCCGTCATGAAGGACATCAGCGCGGTGAAACAGGGTCAGGACATGCGCATAGCTGTGGTGGCAGCGCGTTTCAACCGGTTTGTAGTCGACCAGTTGCTGGCAGGCTGCCGCGATGCAATGGACCGGCACGGCATTGAATCGTCGCGACAGGACCTGGTTTGGGTTCCAGGCGCATATGAAATACCCATAATGGCGAACCAACTGGCGTCATCCGGCCGCTACGATGCGGTAATCGCGCTGGGTGCCGTTATCAGGGGGGGTACGCCTCACTTCGATTTTGTAGCCGGCGAATGCGCCAGTGGTCTGACGAGGGTTGCGCTGGATCACGGTATTCCCGCCATTTTCGGGGTATTGACAACAGATTCGGTTGAGCAGGCGCTGGAAAGGGCGGGAACCGGGGAAGGTAATAAGGGCTTCGACGCAGCCATGACCGCCATTGAGATGGTTGAAACCACCCGTTCTGTGTCCAGGCACCTGGCCGGATTATCACGGGATGAATGATCAAAGCCGGTTTGAACCGCGCAGACGGGCACGGCGGCGCGCACTGCAGGCTATTTACCAATGGCAGATCACCGCACAGGAGCCGACTGAAATTCTACTTCAGTTCCAGGCAGCGCAGGATATGAGTGGCGTTGATGAGGAACACTTCGAGAGGTTGCTGTTGGGAGTCACTTCCAACCACGAAGATATCGATCAGGCGCTGCATTCGTTTCTTGACCGGCCGCTTGAACAGCTGGACCTGATGGAACTCGTCGTATTACGGATCGGGTCTTATGAAATGCTACATTGCCCCGAATTACCCTATCGTGTTGTGCTGGACGAATGCGTGGATCTCGCACATCGCTTTGGCTCAGAGCAGGGGCATGCCTATGTCAATGCGGTTCTGGACAAGGCGGCAAAAGTGTGGCGAACTGACGAAACAGAAAGCCGCCCCGGCCCCTGATCGCGATGGCGGAATTTGATCTGATCAGGCGCATGCAGGACATTATCTGCATCCCGGACGGCGGCGGTGCAGCGAAGTGCGTGGTCGGCATAGGTGACGATGGCGCCGTGCTCGATATACCGGACGGGCAACAGCTTGTGGTTTGCACGGATACCGTCGTCGGCGGCGTTCATTTTCCCGCTGATACCGCGGCTGCCGCCATTGGCCACAAAGCGCTTGCGGTCAACCTCAGCGACCTGGCCGCCATGGGGGCCGACCCTGCCTGGTTTTTTATGGCCCTGACTTTACCTGCTGATAATGATGACTGGCTGTCGGACTACGCAGACGGCATGGCCGGGCTGGCAAAAAAAACCGGAATCATGCTTGCAGGCGGCGATATCAGCTCAGGCCCCCTCAGTATTTGCATCACTGCGCTGGGCCTGGTGGAGAAAGGTGAGGCTTTGACCCGCGCGGGAGCACGCAAAGGGGACCTGGTCGTGGTGTCAGGCACGCCGGGTTCGGCAGCCAATGCTTTAAGAATGAGGGCCGCAGGCCAGGCCCCGGACGGGAACGACATGGAGGCTCTTGAATTTCCGGTTCCGAGGCTGGCGCTGGGGCGAAAACTCCGCGCCATGGCGACTTCCTGCATCGATATTTCAGATGGGCTGTTGGCGGATCTCGGCCATATTCTTGAGCAGTCGGGCGTTGGAGCCGAGCTGGCAATGGAGAACCTGCCGTGTCCCGCCAGCCTGGAAAATGCGCCAGGCGATGAACGCTGGCCTCTTCAGTTGGCAGGTGGGGATGATTACGAGTTATGTTTTACAATTCCGCCGGCGTCGGCCTGGCAGCTTGAAGAGATTTCTATTGCATGTGCTGTTGAACTGACCGTCATCGGCAATATTACAGACCGCGGCCTGGTATTGAAAACTGCGAATGGTGAGCACTATGAGCCGGGTGTGGCCGGCTATCAGCATTTTTATCAGGCAGGGGCGGAAAACAGTTGATTCAGTTATTCGACCAGGATCAGGATGTCCGCAGGGTTGCCTTGGGCACACCCGCGGGTTTCCTGGCGTTCGGTTTCGGCTCCGGGCTTTCAAAGTACGCACCGGGCACGATGGGAACAGTGGCGTCAATTCCCTTCGCGATCCTGTTGACCGGCCTGCCCGTTGCCTGGTTCTGGAGTGCGCTCGTGCTGTTGTTTCTGGTGGGTATCGCTGTCTGCGAACTCAGTTGTAAAAGGCTGGGCCGGCATGACCCGGGCGGTATCGTGTGGGATGAAATGGTTGGATTCTGGCTGACCGTGGCTTTTTTACCGCAATCGTGGCCCTGGTGGCTGGCCGCGTTTGTCCTGTTCCGGTTCTTCGATATTCTCAAACCCTGGCCAATCAGGCTGGTGGAAAAACGATTCGGAGGGGGATTGGGCATTATGCTGGATGATATCGTTGCCGCTATCTTCGCCATGATCGTTCTTGCCGCGGCAGCTTCGGTTCATTCGTCCGTATAATCGAACACTTTGACCACTTTGTTTACGCCGCCGGTATTACGGGCAATCTCCGCCACCGCATGACCTTCTTCGCGGCTCACCGTTCCCATCAGGTAAACGTTGCCGTGGGCAGTCAGCACCTTGATTCGCCCTGCGTCAAATCCTTTCACCGGGTTGGATGTAGTCAGCTTGGAGTTGATTTTCGAAGTGATATACGCGTTGTTAAAACGGCCACCGGAGTCGGCTGCCGGCATGACGTCGAGTTCATTAACCACCCGGTCGACCGATTTCAGTTGTGAAGCGAGTTCGGTTGCCAGCGCCTTGTTTTCTTCACTCTTGGTTTCGCCAGCGAGCAACAAGGTCGAGTTGTGTGCTTCAACTTTGATGTGGTCGCTTTTGTCAAACTCCGGCCGTGAGTAAAGGACGTCAATAATTTTTACTTCCACGCTCTGATCGTCAATAATCGTCCCGAAACTTCGCCGGTCTTTTTTGGGTGTACAGGCAGCCAGCAGTGATACAAGCAGCAACGTGATGAAGTGAGTGTTTCGCATTCCCTGCATAGTCTTTTCCCTCATCTTCGATTAGACGGCATCGAATGCATCCTGAATCCAGTTCAGAACCGGCCGGCCATTTTCGTTTCCGATTGATACCACATCGAACCGGCAGGGCCGGAGGCGATGCCTGCCATGATACTGCAGAAACAAACGGGCGGCCTTGATAATTCTTTGCTGTTTTTTCCAGGTCACACTGTCGGCCCCACTGCCATGCCGGTCATTCACGCGGTACCTGACTTCAGCAAACACTAGCGTTTTCCCGTCAAGCATAACCAGGTCGATCTCACCTGACCGTGCCAGGAAATTTCGTTTTAGTGTTTTAAGACCGTGCCTTTTTAGAAAAGACTCTGCTACTTTTTCCCAGTGGTGACCCTTCCGAAGCGTGTTGCTCAATCGCCCTGTTTCAACGCTACCGGCCGGCCCCGGCTGAACTCTGCCCAGGCCGGCACCCGCTGCAGGGTGCCTTCATGGGCAGAATGATAATTTCCGGACTGGCCCGGAAAGTTGAATTCGGGGTCTTTCTGCATGAGCTCCAGCCAGGGCAGGATGTTCCAGGCATCCTGGCCCAGCGCAAAAAGCGAGCCCAGCGTGCCCCGCCTGATGCTGGCCAATTCGGGGATGTCTGCGCTGGAAGCGTGGCTCAGGTACCAGGGTGCTGCCGGAAAGCGGATGCCGTTCAGATCCTGGTTGCGTGCCGAATCCGGTTGACCGGAGTACACCCTTGCAGTTGCATATACCGGTATGTTGCCCGCATCGTGAAATTTCAACTGTGGGCGAATCAGGCGAGCCTGGGAGGCGCTTGCGGCCAGGAAAATAAAGTCGACGTCGTCCCGGCGTGCGGGCTCGAATTCCAATGTCATCTGGAGAGTATTTTCAAGTCGCCTCTTGCGTGCTTTGCTCTGGTCAATTTTCAAAACGGATTCCAATGTGGAGCTATGATCATTTTCCGTTTCGAGATACCGGGCCGCCGCTATGATTTCACTGTCTTCGTGTAGGAAATTGGATTCGAAAGCAATCGCCATCCGTTCACCCCAGGCGCTTTCCGGAGCAATAACGATCGCATTTTGATAGCCCGATGCGATTGCGTGACTGGCAATTGCTGCAACTTCTTCTTCCTGGGACAAGGAAATGCCGTTAACCTGGCTGGAAAGTCCAGGCGGCATGATCAGGTCATCAGGCAGGTCATTCAGCGCCAGCACGGGGGTGGACATTCCCGCGAGCTTGAGCATGGCGGAGACCGATTCTTTTTGCAACGGGCCAATGATCAGATTCACGCCCGCATCCAGAGCGTTGAAATAAGCGGAAATAGCAGACTGTTCATCCTCCCCGGTGGCAAAAAACAGCACCTCGGCACCGCCAGCCTGGTCCAGGTATGCGCTCATAAAACCATCACGAATGGCTTCCCCGGCTGATTTTAAACGACCGGACCCGGGTAGCAGCACAGCGACTCTGGAGGGTGGATAAAAGAGTTGGCGGTACCTGAGCCAGGTATCCAGCGCCTGTTGCTCGGTCAACTGGTGGTAGGGATGGCGGGTTTTCCACGCAGTCATGGAGGTTGTTACTTCATCGGGGATGACCAGGTTCTGGCGGATAACCAGCGCCAGGTCCAGCCAGCCGATGAGATTGCGCTCACCCCTTGGGTTCTCGGAACGAATGGCCAGTTCACCGGAGGATACGTTTTCCAGTGAACGAATCAATTCCACGGATGCAACAGGGTCATAGAAATCCATGCTTTCGCTGATTGCAGCGGCTTGCGAAATGTCCCGGTAGCCAGGGCTGGAAACCTGTTGACGCACTTCCGCCTGCAGGTTTGCATACCTTCCTTTCGAAGATCGGGGCAGTGCAGGCCGTGCTTTCTGCAATAACTGTTCTGCCTCGCCGGGACGGTTATAGCGCAGGGCGAGGTCCGCCAACACCAGGTCCATCATTGCCCGGCTCGCGCTGTCCAGTTCGCTTCGTGTGACCCAGCGAAGTACATCCTCGGCATTTTCGACATTATCCGCGAGCAACCAGGCATCTGCGGCCTTTACCCGCATACTCGCCGCCTGCCGGGGGCTGGCTTCCAGCGCATCCTGCTGCCAGCTTTTTGCCGCCCGTTCATAGTCTCCGCGGGAAAAAGCGGCTTCCGCGCTGAGTGCGCCGCGCGAATCGGTTGCCGGCGTGGACCCCGTGGTTGTACAGGAGGTGAGGGCCAGCAAAATGAGCATGGACAGAATTAGCCGGATATTGATTTTCCAGGATTGATACATGGCAGCAAAATGATACCGCAATGTGAGGTTTGTTGATTCATAATATGAAATTATGAAGGAAGCCTGTCTTTACGTGGTCGCCACGCCAATCGGCAATCTGGACGACATATCGCTGCGAGCTTTGAAAGTGCTCGCCGGAGTTGCCGTGATTGCGGCGGAAGATACGCGGCGTACGCGTATTTTGCTGTCCCGGCACGGATTGAACAGGCCGATGGTGGCGCTTCAGGAACACAACGAGGAGCAGCAGGCGCCCGGGTTGATCGAGAGGGTGTCCCGGGGCGATTCCGTGGCACTGGTATCGGACGCCGGTACGCCATTGCTTTCTGACCCGGGTTACCGGCTGGTAAAACTCGCGGTCAGTGCCGGTATCGAGGTGGTCGCTGTGCCAGGGGCAAGCTCGATTACTGCTGCACTTTCCATTTGCGGATTGCCCACCGACCGGTTCATTTTTGAGGGTTTTCTTCCGTCGCGTCAGGCCGTAAGGCTGAAAAGGCTGTCAGAATTGCTGACGGAAAAACGCACCATGGTCTTCTTTGAATCCAGCCACCGGATACGCGAGAGCCTGGCGGATATGCAAGAAGTGTTCGGCGAAGACCGTCCGTTGGCGGTTTGTCGTGAAATGACCAAGCAATTCGAAACGGTGATACGCGGTTCTGTAAGCCAGGTCAGGCATGAAGTTGATCGCAACCCGGATCAGCGCAGGGGAGAGTTCGTACTGGTCCTGGCCGGCAGCGAAAAGGATGAACAGGACGGGTTCACCGGGGCATTGATGCTGGCGCGAGCCCTGCAATCACACCTGTCCGCCAGTCAGGCCGCCCGGGTAGCGGCAAAATTGCACGACGTTTCACGCCGTGATCTTTATCGCGCACTGGAATCCGGTGATTGAATCACCCTCGCACTATCAATCACGACCACAGTGGGGGAAAATAGTCCCGGGAGTCGGCCAGGCAATCGCTCTGAACCGGATGCGAATCCGGGTCGGGGAGGAAAGTCCGGGCTCCACAGGGCAGGGTGCCAGGTAACGCCTGGGGGGCGCGAGCCTACGGAAAGTGCAACAGAAAGGATACCGCCCCGCACCGGCCTTCGCCGGAAACGGGGTAAGGGTGAAATGGTGCGGTAAGAGCGCACCGCGCAGCTGGTAACAGCCTGTGGCAAGGTAAACCCCACCTGGAGCAAGACCAAATAGGAAAGCAATGCCGTTGCCCGCGGCGCTTTCGGGTAGGTTGCTCGAGGCTGCCGGTGACGGTGGTCCCAGATGAATGATTGCTCACGACAGAACCCGGCTTACCGGCCGGCTCCTTTTTTCTTTAAAGTAACGGCCCAACGGCCGGCCCTTGATTCCATTTGATCGCCTTTTTTCTGTCGCCTGTCTGCCATCGAATCCCGTTTTAATAGCTTGCAGAGTTTCATCTAAGTCGTTGTCGCGCTTGACATTCGCTTTTTAAATCACTATCGTGCACTTTAGTGGGAATAAGTGGTTAATTGTGTAAGATTAGTGGGGAAGCTGTGTTTTTTGGTGAGACTGCCATCAATCTGGACGCGAAAGGGCGTCTGGCAATACCGATGCGCTACCGGGATTCCATCCAGGAGCTGTGTCTCGGCAGGCTGGTGCTCACCTACAGCGCCTTTGATTCCGGGGCGCTCTACATGTACCCGGAACAGGAGTGGGAACGGGTCAGGGATGAAGTGACGAATCTGAGCACATTCAATACCGGGCACCGGAGCCTGCAAAGAAAACTGGTGGGGAGTGCCAGTGCGGTTGAACCGGACGGTAACGGCCGGATTCAGCTTCCGCAGACGTTGCGGCAGGTGGCGGGTCTTGAAAAAAAGGTCGTGCTGCTGGGAATGGGCAACCGTTTCGAGATATGGAATGAAACCATACTGAATCAGAAGCGGGTAGAAGAAGAACGCAGTCTTGACGAAGCTGCATCCGAAGAAATGGCTCGCCTGGTTCTATAGGGCGGGAGCAATACGGCCAGAGGTGAAGATCGGATTAAATGAGCGAGTACAAACACCGGCCAGTTCTACTGGAAGAGGCGGTGAAAGCGCTCAACATCCGGCCCGGAGGGAAGTATCTCGACGGCACATTTGGCAGAGGCGGACATAGCCGGGCAATTCTTGCCCGCTTGTCCGGGAAAGGCTGCTTGTTTTCCCTGGACAGGGATCCGGAGGCAGTTGCCGCCGGAAACGAATTGCTGGGAAGCGATTCAAGATTTTCAATCGTCCACGGAAACTTTGCAGATATGGAACGCTACGTCCGTGAATGGGGCGTTGAAGAAGGCCTGGATGGCATCTTGCTGGACCTGGGCGTTTCTTCACCGCAACTGGACGATCCGGATCGGGGTTTCTCCTTTATGGGGGATGGTCCACTGGATATGCGTATGAACCCATTACAGGGTGTGTCGGCCAAAGAGTGGTTGGCCGAAGCGCCGGAACGGGAATTGACCCGCGTGTTTTGGGAGTTCGGAGAGGAGCGCCATGCGCGCAGGATTGCCAGGAACATCGTGACGGCCCGGCATAAGCAGCGGCTGGAAACAACAGGTCAATTGGCGAGATTGATCGAGGACACGATTGGTCGCCGGGAAAAAAACAAGCATCCCGCAACACGATGTTTTCAGGCAATCCGGATTTATATCAATAATGAAATGGCCAACTTGGCCAATGGATTGAATACAGCTATAAGGTTGTTGCGCCCGGGAGGAAGGCTGGTAGTAATCAGTTTTCATTCCTTAGAGGACCGCCTGGTCAAGCGGACGATACGAGAAGCCGCACGACCAGGACGAGTCCGCAAGAACATCCCGCAGCACCCGGACCTGAAGCCCGTATTGAAACCATTGGGCAGAGCCATTAAATCCTCTGAGACCGAACTCTCCGTCAATCCCCGTGCACGAAGCGCTGTTATGAGGATTGCGGAGAAACTTGGTTGAATTCACGACTGATCATCACTTTGGTTACCCTGGCTGCAGTGATCTGCAGCGCCCTCGGGGTGGTCTACGCGAGGCATGAGAGCCGCAGGCATTCGGTCGATCTCGGATTACTCGAGGACCAGCGTGATGAGTTCATCGCAGAATGGAGCCGGCTGCAAATTGAGCAGGCTGTGCTGGCCGGCGCCAGTCTTGTCGAGACCAAGGCGCGGGACCATCTGGGGATGGAGCCCCCGGAAAACGCAGTCATCCTGGTGGTCGAACAACCATGAGTTCCAATCAGGACAATATGGCGCCGGTGAGCAGGCTGTATGCCTTTTTACTGGTCTTTCTTCTTTGTTCAGTCGCGCTGGTTGCGCGTGCGGTGAATTTGCAGATCGTGGACACAGAAGAGCTGCAGGAACAGGGGGCGGCCCGCTACCTGAGGGAGGTTGTGGTACCCACGCGCCGGGGAAATATTCTTGACCGGAATGGTGAGCCCCTGGCGGTGAGTACTCCAGTGGATTCGGTGTGGGTGAACCCAAAAGAACTGCTCCAGTACCAGGAGGATATAGAGCCACTCGCCGGATTGCTCGGATTCGAAGCGGAAGAAGTCGAACGGCGGCTGACCCAACGCTCGAAGAAAGAATTCGTCTGGCTGCGCCGCAGGCTGCGCCCGGATATAGCAGAGGAAATTAAAGCCCTCGAGATCAAAGGTGTGTACCTGCAAAAAGAGTATCGCCGGTTCTACCCGGCTGGTGAAGTCGCCTCCCACCTGATCGGCTTCACCAATATTGATGACTTGGGCCAGGAAGGCCTGGAGCTGGCGTATAACGACTGGCTGCAGGGAAAACCCGGCCTGAAGCGAATTATCCGGGACCGGCTGGGCAGAACAATCGAACACGTAGAAACGGTTCGAGAATCCGTTCCGGGCCATGATTTGAGCCTCACAATTGACCGCCGCCTGCAGTACCTCGCCTACCGTGAGCTGAAGCGCACCGTGCTCAAGCACGGGGCGCGCTCCGGTAGCGTGGTGTTGCTGGATGTGAAGACGGGGGAGGTGCTGGCCATGGTGAACCAGCCCTGGTACAACCCGAATAAGCTGACCGGAGACACCGACGGACTGAAAAACCGGGCGGTAACTGACATGTTCGAACCAGGATCAGTCATGAAGCCATTCGTCGTGGCCTCGGCCCTCGAAACCGGCAGATGGACACCCACCACGCCCATCGATACCACACCCGGGAGAATCAATATTGGACGCTATACCATCAGCGACCATCATAACTACGGTCCAATTGACGTCACCCGCCTGATCACCAAGTCGTCCAACGTTGCGGCCACAAAAATTGCACTGGACCTCGATCCTGCTCATATGTGGGACACGTACGACCGCTTTGGTTTTGGTGATGTAACCGGCATCGGCTTTCCCGGAGAGTCAGCGGGCAGATTCCGGGATTACCGGCGCTGGAGGCGCTCAAACCAGGCTACGCTTTCTTATGGTTATGGAATTTCCGTCACGGTTTTACAACTGGCGCAGGCGTTTGCCGCATTGGCGGATGAAGGCCGCTTACGCAGGCCCACCCTGGTCATGGGAGCGAACAATCCCCCTGCATCCGTTCTGGACCCCCGGATAGCCAGTCAGGTGGCTGCCATGTTGGAGACAGTAACGGGCCCGGAGGGGACCGGCAAGAACGCGCGCGTCGAAAATTATCGCGTATCGGGAAAAACAGGCACATCCCGCAAAGCCAGCGCTGCCGGCTATTCTTCACGTTACATAGCAAGTTTCGCCGGGTTTACGCCGTCGAGCGATCCCAGGCTGGTTGGCGTCGTCATCATTGATGACCCCTCGAATGGTGAGTATTTTGGCGGCCTGGTTGCTGCCCCGCTATTTTCCACGATCATGACCGGCGCCATGAGGCTGCTGGATATTCCTCCCGACAACTATGAAGGCATGGTCGTTCAGGCCGCGGAAGCAGGCATGGGAGGCGGACAATGAGCTGTCCGATGAGCATGCAAACCCTGCTGGAAGGTTGGTGCGACACGGTGCCCGATGTAGTCGTCACCGGCATTGAACTGGATTCCCGTCGAATCGGCCCGGGCCAGGCCTTCATCGCGGTTGAAGGGGCAAGTACCCATGGCATGGTTCACGTTGCCCAGGCGTTGGCGCGAGGGGCAAATGCGGTAATTCATGACGGGCTGGCCGATGTCCCTGAGCTCGGGATACCTTCAGTTGCCGTCCCGGGTCTTGGAAAACATCTTTCCAGCCTGGGCGCACGTTTTTACCACAGTCCGTCTGATCACCTGACCGTGGCAGGCGTAACAGGCACCAACGGTAAAACATCGACTGCACACTACATTGCCCAGGCGTGGCAGCGGACCACCCGTGACGCCGGAATTATCGGCACGATTGGCTATGGCCCGTTGCAATCATTGAAATCAGCGGACATGACAACGCCCGACCCGATTTCCCTGCAGGCCATGCTTTCCGAGTGTATTGATGAAAAAGTGGAAAAGGTGGCGATGGAGGTGTCGTCTCACGCGCTTGATCAGGGACGCTGTGACGACGTAGCTTTTGACGTCGCTGTGTTTACCAACCTCAGTCGTGATCATCTTGATTACCACCTCACGATGGAAGCTTATGCGCAGGCCAAGAGGCGCCTGTTTATCGATTGTCACCCCCGGTTCGCCGTGATTAATCATGACGATGCCGAGGGTAAGTATCTCGTTCAGAACATCGGCAATGGAACAGAAGTATTCAGTTACGGCACCAACGGAGCCAGTGAGTTGAGAGGTTCGGTCCTGCAAATGGATTCGTCGGGAATGACACTGAGCCTTGCTTCACCCTGGGGCGGCGGTGAGGTTCGAACCGGGCTTCTGGGCGCCTTTAATCTTTCCAATCTCCTGGCTGCTGCCGGGACACTGGCCCTGCTGGGTATGCCCTGGAGCCAGGTTATGCATCAACTGGAAATCATGCAGGCGGTTCCGGGACGCATGAATTGTATCGGCGGGGATCTGAATCAGCCTGTGGTCGTTGTCGATTACGCACACACACCGGACGCATTGAGGCAGGCCCTGACCGCCCTGCGTTCGCATCTCCACGGACGTCTTATATGCGTTTTCGGATGCGGTGGCGAGCGTGACACGGGTAAACGGCCCATGATGGCTCAAGTGGCTGAGTCCCTGGCGGATCGAATTGTTCTTACCAGTGACAATCCGCGGGGCGAGGACCCTGCTGATATTTTTTCCGCGATGCTGGCCGGTCTGGATGATCCGGGTAAGGCTCAGGTTATTGAAGACCGGGCTGCCGCAATCCGTCAGGCGGTTCTCGAAAGCGACCCGGGCGACATCGTTCTGGTCGCCGGTAAAGGACATGAAGCCTGGCAAGAGGCGAACGGGCAAAAAATTCCCTTCAGTGACGAAGCGGCGGTAAGCGCAGCCCTGGGTGACGCTGCGTGATCAGCTTGGGCCTCAGCGAATTGGCGGCCGCACTGAATTGCACCGGGCCTTCTCACGATGTCAGGGTGGAGAGCATCGTAACCGACAGCCGGAAAGTTCATCACGGGACGTTGTTTGCCGCCCTGACCGGAAATAACGTCGATGGACACGATTTTGCCGAGTCCGCAATGAATCTCGGCGCAGTCGCTTTACTGGTCGACAGACGCCTGGATTTGAATTTACCGCAGTTGGTCGTCGACGACGTCCTGTTGGCGCTTGGCAGGCTGGCCGCACTGCTGCGCGAACGGATCGATCCCGTGGTCGTGGGTGTTACCGGCAGCAATGGCAAGACAACCGTCAAAGAAATGATCGCCAGCATACTGACGCTGGAAGGCGAGGTATTGGCCACGCAGGGAAATTACAATAACGAGCTCGGCGTTCCCTTAAGCCTGTTTGACCTGGAACCGCAGCACCGCTACGCAGTCCTCGAAATGGGGGCCAGCAAGGCGGGTGATATCGCCTATCTCTCAGCCATTGCCAGGCCGGATACCGGCCTGATTACCAATATCGGCCCCGCACATCTGCAGGGTTTTGGCAGTGAAGAGGGTGTCGCCCGTGCAAAAGGGGAGATTTACGCCTCATTGCCAAGTGATGGCACCGCTGTCATTAACGCAGATGAACCGTGGACAGCTCTCTGGAAAGAAATGAACACCGCAGGCAATGTTCTGACTTTTGGCGCCGGTTCAGATTGTGATGTGCGACTCGTTGAAAAAGCGGATCGTCCCCGAATCGCTACTCCGCACGGAGATTTTGATATTGAGCTGCCCTTGCCGGGCCGGCATAACCTGATCAATGCAACCGCGGCAACAGCGGTGTGCCTGGGTCTGGGTGTGAACCTTGCCTTAATCAGCCAGGGGCTGAAGTCCGTCAGACCGGTACCCGGCCGACTGAATCTGCTGAAAACAGCAGACGGCTGGACTGTAATCGACGATACCTATAACGCAAACCCCGCTTCCCTGTATTCAGCCCTGCAGGTGCTGGCGGGAATGCAGGGCAAAGCATGGCTGGTGCTCGGGGATATGAAGGAACTGGGAGAAAACAGCCACAAAATGCACCGGGAAGTCGGCGAGGCAGCAAAAGCCATGGGTGTCAGGCGCCTGTACACGACCGGCAAACTGGCCGCCAATACGGCAGATGCTTTTGGCGAAGGTGCGGAGCATTACGCAAGCCGCGATGAACTGGCCGAAATTCTGGAATCCCGTCTGCAGCCGGGTGTCATCTGCCTGGTCAAGGGGTCCCGGTCTATGGGAATGGAAGCGATCGTCGAGGCGATCACGAGGACAGCGGATATGAGGGAGGCCAGCTAATGCTTTACTGGGTTTTTCAGAAGCTGGCCGAAGTCAATCCCGATTTCAGTGTTTTCGCCTACATCACCTTCAGAAGTATTCTGGGTACCCTGACGGCCCTGCTGGTATCGCTGTTGCTCGGCCCCTGGTTTATTCGCCGGCTGGTGAAAAAGCAGGTAGGGCAACCCATCAGAAAGCTCGGGCCGGAAAGTCATTTTTCGAAAGCCGGTACGCCGACGATGGGAGGCGCACTGATTCTGTTCTCCATCGTTTTCTCAACCCTGTTATGGGCGGACCTCGGAAACCGTTACGTGTGGGTGGTGATCGCTGTAACGCTGGCGTTCGGCTCCATCGGTTGGGTCGACGATTACCGTAAACTCGTGTTGCAGGACTCGGCCGGGCTGCCGGCACGCTGGAAATACCTGGGGCAATCACTGGCGGGACTTGCGGTTGCCGGATTTTTATACTTCACAGCCGATGTTCCGGCGGCGACCGAACTCATTGTCCCATTCTTCAAGGGTGTGGCCATACCGCTCGGTGTCGCGTATATCGGTACTACCTATTTCATGGTTGTTGGCTTTTCCAATGCCGTCAACCTCACTGATGGCCTGGATGGGCTGGCGATCATGCCGTCGGTATTTGTCGCCGCCGCCCTGGGCATCTTTGCCTACGTGGCCGGTCATTCCGTCTTTTCCGATTACCTGGGCCTGCCCTTTTTGCCGGGAACAGGCGAACTGGCCATTTTTTGTGGCGCCCTGGCTGGCGCCGGCCTTGGGTTTCTCTGGTTCAACACGTATCCGGCGCAGATTTTCATGGGCGATATAGGCGCCCTGGCGGTAGGCGCCGCCCTGGGGCTGATTGCCGTGATAGTTCGCCAGGAGCTGGTCTTTATCGTGATGGCGGGGGTTTTCGTCATGGAAACCGTGTCGGTCATCCTTCAGGTTGCTTCGTTCAAGCTAACCGGTAAACGAATTTTCAGAATGGCGCCGATTCACCATCATTTTGAACTCAAGGGCTGGCCCGAACCACGGGTCATTGTGAGATTCTGGATTATTTCAGTCATTCTCGTACTTTCGGGACTGGCAACGTTGAAAATCAGGTAAGTGCCTCGTAACGATGAAAATGGCCGGAACAATGAAAAAGGCAGGTAACAGAAACCAGGCGTTCCACGCGGGTAGTATCCGTGCACCGGTGCGCCTGGATTCATGGGTGCTGATTCCGGCCCTGATGCTGTTATCGATCGGTATCGTCATGGTTGGTTCTGCTTCGATTGCCATTGCCGAGGCCCAGGGAGCCAGTTCCTATCATTATCTGTTCAGGCACCTGATATTCATCTCGGCCGGGGTGTTGCTGGCGTTATCGCTCAGAGTCATTCCGATGGCATTCCTGGAACGGATAAGCCGTCCGATGCTGGCGCTGTCCGTGCTGCTTCTGCTGATTGTTCTCATGCCCGGAATCGGTCACACGGTGAATGGAAGCACACGCTGGATACGGCTGGGATTCGTCAACTTCCAGGTGGTAGAAGCGGTCAAGCTGATGGTGATCATTTATCTTGCGGGTTACCTGGCGCGTAAAGCCGAGTTCGTTCAGTCGAGATTTTTTGACACGCTGAAACCTCTGATTTTCGCCGGTCTGCTGTCGGCAATCCTGCTGTTGCAACCGGATATGGGTAGTGCAGCGGTTATCACAGCGATTGTTGCGGGCATGGTTTGGCTGGCGGGTGCTGCCTGGCGGCACATTCTCGTGCTCGGCCTTTTGACATTGCCCGCCTTCGGGTTTGCGGCAATGGAGCCATATCGGCTGAAGCGCATTGTCAGTTTCATGAATCCATGGGCGGATCCGTACGGGGGTGGCTTCCAGTTGGTCCAGGCCCTGATTGCAGTTGGTCGGGGTGAGCTGTTCGGAGTTGGAATCGGGGCGAGCATTCAAAAGCTGTTTTACCTTCCGGAAGCACACACAGATTTCATTTTTGCGGTACTGGCCGAAGAATTTGGATTAGCCGGCGTCATCGCCGTGCTGTTGCTTTTTTTGCTTCTCGTGACTCGAATCATGGTGATCGGAATCATGGCACATCGCAGTGGCAGCCCATTTGCCGGTTTCGTCTCGTACGGAATCGGTTTGTGGCTGGGATTGCAGGCCCTGGTCAGCATCGGCGTCAATCTCGGGGCGCTGCCCACCAAGGGCTTGACATTGCCGCTCATCAGCTCCGGCGGGAGCAGCATGCTGATGACACTTATCGCGCTGGGCATTGTTCTGCGGATCAAGTACGAATTGGACCGCGACAACGTGGTGTACCTCAAAAAAAAGAAAATCAGTGAGGGCACAGTCGCATGAGTCACGAAAAAAGCGGTGTCCTGATCATGGCGGGGGGTACGGGAGGTCATATCTTTCCAGGCCTTGCGGTGGCTGAAAATCTTCGGCAGCGCGGTGTGGACGTTCGCTGGCTAGGCGCACAGGGCGGCATGGAGTGCCTTAAAGTGCCGACGGCAGGCATTCCATTGGACGTCGTCGCTATTTCCGGATTGCGGGGCAAAGGGGCAGGCCGCTGGCTGTCCATGCCCTGGAAGTTGCTGCGCGCTGTCTACCAGGCATTTACCCTGATCGGTGAGCATACTCCCTGCTGCGCGATCAGCTTCGGAGGCTATGCAGCCGGCCCCGGCGGCCTTGCGGCCAGGCTCAGGGGAATCCCATTGCTGGTCCATGAACAAAACCGCGTACCGGGCATGACCAACCAGGTCCTGGCGAGATTTGCTAAAAGAGTGTTGCAGGCATTTCCGGGCACCTGGGATGAAAAGCTGGAACCGGAATCATGCGGCAACCCGGTACGCCAATCGGTGGCAGAACTGCAAGCCCCTGCCAGCCGGATGGCCGGTCGACAGGGTGCGATCCGGGTCTTGGTCACTGGCGGCAGCCAGGGAGCCCGGGCGTTGAATCTCCTGTTACCTGAAGTGTTAACTCTGCTGCCGCCGGATCCGGGATTCGAAGTCAGGCACCAGGCCGGTAAGAACCGGGCCGATGAGACGCGGGATGCATACCGGAAGGCCGGTGTCGAAGCTGAGATCAGCGAATTTATCGACGACATGGCCGCAGCTTATGGCTGGGCTGATATCGTTGTTTGCCGCTCGGGCGCCCTGACGGTATCGGAGCTTGCCACTGCCGGGGTCGCGGCCGTTCTGGTGCCTTTTCCTCACGCAGTAGATGACCATCAGACACGAAACGCGGAGTTCCTCGTTGAAGCGGGCGCCGCGGTCCTGATACCCGAGTCCGACATCACCGCGGAACGGGTGGCTGATGTTTTGCTTTCGCTGGCGGCTGACCGGAAAAACCTGGTTCAGATGGCTGAAAATGCCCGCTCAGTGTCCGTGCCGGATTCCGCCGAGCGGGTTGCTGGCCTCTGCATGGAGTACCTGGCACCGTGACGGGAAGAGGCTCACATCTGCAGCCCATGAGGCGAATCAGGCGAGTGCATTTCGTGGGAATAGGCGGCGCCGGCATGAGTGGCATTGCCGAGGTGCTGGTAAATCAGGGCTTCGATGTTTCGGGGTCTGACCTGGTTGCCAGCCGGACGACGCATCGTTTGGAAAATGCCGGGGCCACGATCTTCGAGGGGCACGATTCAGCCTATGTCGAAGGAGCGGACGTACTGGTGGTCTCTACTGCGGTTCCGGAAGCCAATCCCGAGGTCGTGGCCGCACGGGAGATGAGAATCCCCGTTGTGCCGAGGGCGGAAATGCTGGCTGAACTGATGCGATTCCGCCGTGGCATAGCGGTCGCAGGCACGCACGGAAAAACGACGACCACCAGCCTGACCTCGAGTTTGCTGGCCGAAGCAGGCCTGGACCCTACCTTCGTTATCGGTGGCCTGCTGAATGCATGGGGTAGCCACGCCAGGCTTGGTGAAGGTCAGTATCTGGTTGCTGAAGCCGATGAAAGCGATGGTTCTTTCCTTTTGCTGCAGCCCGTAGTGGCCCTGATCACGAATATCGACAGGGATCATCTGGAAACTTACGAAAACAGCTTTGACAATCTGAAAAAGGCGTTTCTGGAATTTCTTCATCACCTTCCGTTTTACGGGGCGGCAGTGCTCTGCCTGGACGACGAAAATATTGTCGAGATGATTCCATCCGTAACGCGGGCGGTGGTTACCTACGGCCTGGCGGAAGATGCTGACATAAGGGCAACCGATCTGACCCAACAGGGCCGCATGATGCATTTCAAGGTGCACCTGCCCAACCACGGCGAGATCTTGCCTGTGAGTCTGAACCTGCCCGGAGAGCATAATGTCAGAAACGCGCTGGGTGCGATTGCAATTGCCTGGGAGCTGGGAATAGAGTTGCCGCCGATCATTGATAGCCTCGCCAGGTTCGAAGGTATCGGGAGGCGGTTTGCGGAAGTTGGCCGGTTCAAGGTTCCAAAGGGCGAAGTGGCGGTGGTGGAAGATTACGGTCATCACCCCTCCGAACTGGATGCGACCATCACTGCAGCGCGAAACGGCTGGCCGGACAATCGCATAGTTACCGTGTTTCAACCCCACAGGTTCACCAGGACCCGGGATCTATTCGATGAATTTTCACAGGTTCTTGCCGCTTCGGACGCAGTGGTGCTGACCGACATCTACCCGGCCGGGGAAGAAGCCATTGACGGAATTGACAGCGGTGCTCTGTGTCAGTCCATCAGGGCCAGGGGAAGGGTAAATCCGGTATTGATTTCAGATGTACACGATCTTCCGAGCGAACTCGCCTCCATGCTCGAAGACGATGATCTGGTCCTTTTGCTGGGCGCAGGGAATATTGGACAAATCGCGCAAAAAATCAGGGAACAAGGGTTTGACACGGAGGAGCTGAAATGAACAGCTTGCCTTCGAAACTGGTCGGTGATCCGGTGCTTTTCGGCCGGGTGGGGCTGGTTATAGGTGGTGACAGCGCAGAGCGCGAAGTTTCCCTGAACGGTGGGAAGGCGGTGAGTAGGGCACTCGAACAGCAGGGTGTGGAACATCGTGTTTTTGACGGCCCCCTGGAATTGTTCGAAGCCATTCGCCGGAAGGAAATCGACCGTGTGTTCAACCTGTTGCACGGACCGGGAGGAGAAGACGGTTCCCTGCAGGGTGCGCTTCAGCTGATGAACGTACCGGTCACCGGCGCAAACCTGGCGTCATCGGCATTGACCATGGACAAGGTTCGCTCCAAGTGGGTATGGGAACGAAACGGCATTAACACGCCCCCTTTCGAATTTTTCGGGCCGCAAGACCTGGATTACCACCGGGCGCTGGATAAATTCGGACTCCCGGTATTTGTGAAACCGACCGGACTGGGATCGAGCATTGGAATATCGAGAGTCAGCGAAGAGGGCTCATTGGAAGCGGCTGTGGACCTGGCTCGCCAGTACGGGAAAACAGTCATTATCGAATCTGAGATCAGGGGGGGTGAATATTTCGCGGCCGTGCTTGGCAGAAACACGTTACCTCTCATCCGCGTTGAAACCCCCCGGGAATTCTACGATTACGAAGCCAAGTACCAGTCGGACGATACCTGCTACTTCTGTCCCTGCGGACTGGAAACGGAAGTTGAGGCCGGGTTGCGTAGTTTATCGCTCAAGGCGTATGACATGCTCGGCGTATCCGGTTGGGGGCGCGTGGACTTCCTGTTGGATGAATCCGGTAAACCGTGGTTCCTGGAAGTCAACACGACACCGGGCATGACTGACCATAGCCTCGTTCCCCAGGCTGCTGCGGAAATTGGCATCGGGTTTGACGAACTGGTGTGGCGGATACTGGAGACCAGCCTGTGAATCGTTACAGTGAAGTCAGGCATTCGGGTAATCGTGGATTCACCAGCGGAATACTGGTGGTCATCACGCTGTTCCTGCTTACAGCGGCCGGCTTTGCCTGGGTCAGTATGGGCATTGTGGCCAGCGATCGCTGGCCGATTCGCTGGCTGGAAGTCAATGGTTCGTTTCAACGCGTGAGTGCAGAGCAGCTACGGGCCAGCATGGCGCCGCTGATAGATGCCAGTTTCTTCACCATCGACTTGCAGGAGATGAATGATGCAGCCGGGCGGATTTCGTGGATTTCATCCGTAAAGGTGCAGAAAAGGTGGCCCGATACGGTCAGTGTTTCCATTGAGGAATTCAAACCCATCGCCCATTGGAACCGGGGCCGCCTGGTGTCGGATCGCGGCGAGGCATTCGCCGTTCCCGAAGCAGATGGAATCCAGGGCCTGCCCTGGTTGCAGGGGCCCGATGAAAGGCTGGAGGAAGTGCTTCAGTCCTGGTCTGAATACAGCGATTTACTGGTTTCGCTGGGGCTTGAGATCCGCAGCCTGAAACTGGACCGGCGGGGCGCCTGGTCGCTGGTGTTGAATAACGGAACCCAGGTTCACCTGGGAAGAGAAGCACCGGACGAGCGGTTTGACCGGTTTCTCAGCAGCTGGGATGCGCTCACAAGGGAGCAGGCTACACCGCCACAGGATATCGATATGAGATACACCAACGGCTTTGCGGTCCTCTGGCCGCAGCACATGGAAAAAGGAACAGGGGCCGATAGCTGAATGAAGCAAAAGAAAACTGAGAAATCACTGGTAGTGGGCCTGGACGTGGGGACGTCAAAAATCGTCACCATTGTCGGGGAGAGCCAACCTGACGGATCCGTCGAGGTGATCGGACTGGGATCACATCCTTCAACCGGTCTGAGGCGGGGTGTGGTGGTGGACATGGCATCGACCGAGCAGGCTATTCAGCGTGCAGTGGAAGAGGCCGAATTAATGGCGGGTTGTGAAATTCACTCTGTTTACGCAGGTATTTCCGGGAGTCACATAGGCAGCCTGAATTCTGATGGCACAGTGGCCATCAAGGACAAGGAAGTTTCGGAAGGGGATGTGGAGCGGGTTCTGGATGCAGCAAGAGCTGTTCCGGTCGCTGCCGACCAGAAAATATTGCACGTGCTTCCTCAGGAATACGTCATCGACAACCAGGATGGTATCCGTCAGCCCATCGGCATGGCGGGAGTGAGGCTCGAAGCGCATGTCCACGTTGTCACGGCAGCGCTGAGCGCAACCCAGAACATCGGCAAATGCGTTGCGCGCTGTGGTCTGACGGTGGATGAACTGATCATGCAGCCGCTGGCGGCAAGTCAAGCCGTTCTCACCGCAGATGAAAAAGATCTTGGTGTCTGCCTGGTGGACATTGGAGCCGGGACGACCGATATCGCGGTCTTCACCGATGGGGCAATTCGCCACACAGCCTGTATACCCGTTGCCGGCGATCAGGTAACCAATGACATCGCAGTGGCATTGCGCACTCCGACACAGCACGCGGAAGACATAAAGATCAAGTACGCCTGCGCCCTGGAGCAACTGGCCCGGAATGACGAGAGTATCCAGGTGCCGAGTGTAGGCGATCGAACATCCCGCCACCTGGCCAGGCAAACCCTGGCCCAGGTCGTGGAGGCGCGTTACCGGGAATTGTTTTCGCTGATTCAGGCGGAGCTGAGACGTAGCGGCTTCGAAAACATGATAGCAGCGGGGTTGGTGATGACCGGCGGGGCTTCTTTGATTGAAGGCGCCGAAGAATTGGCGGAGGAAATTTTTCACATGCCGGTGCGCCTTGCGACCCCGCAATATGTGAGCGGCCTGTCCGATGTGGTCAGCAATGCAATCCACGCGACGGGTGTGGGCCTGTTGCTGTATGGCAACCAGGCGGAACCCGGGCAGAACCTGTTGAAGACAGGCGGCGGCGACACTTTTTTTGATCGAATCCGGAGTTGGTTCCGGGGTGAGTTTTAGTATTACAACGGCGAGCGAGAGGAGAAATAAAAATGTTTGAACTAGTGGAGAACTACACACCCAGTGCAACGATCAAGGTTATCGGCGTAGGGGGGGGTGGCGGCAATGCTGTCGCGCAGATGATTGATGCGAGTATCGATGGAGTGGAATTCATAGCGGCCAATACCGATGCCCAGGCGCTCAGGCAATTCAAGGGCAAGACCATACTGCAGATCGGATCCAGTGTGACCAAAGGTCTGGGAGCGGGTGCAAACCCGGAAGTTGGCAGGCAGGCGGCTCTTGAAGACCGGGATCACATCATGGAAATGCTGGCAGGTGCCGACATGGTGTTTATCACAGCCGGAATGGGCGGCGGCACCGGAACAGGAGCGGCCCCGGTCATTGCCCAGGCAGCCAAGGAGCAGGGAATATTAACCGTAGCGGTCGTGACCAAGCCATTCTATTTCGAAGCCCGGCGACGCATGCAAATTGCCGAGAAAGGCATCGAGGAACTGGCGGCCCACGTGGATTCCCTGATTACCATCCCCAACTCGAAACTGGGCGACGTTCTGGGTGGGGAGACCTTGCTGCTGAATGCGTTCAAGGCGGCAAACGACGTCCTGCAGGGTGCTGTACAGGGCATTGCCGAACTGATTACCCGACCCGGCCTGATCAATGTGGATTTTGCAGACGTCCGTACGGTGATGTCCGAGATGGGCATGGCAATGATGGGAGCGGGGCAGGCTTCGGGAGACGACCGTGCGATCATGGCGGCCCAGGCAGCCATTGGGAGCCCGCTGCTCGAGGATATCAACCTGTCCGGGGCCTGCGGTATTCTCGTCAATATCACGGCCGGCACAAACCTGACCATGAAAGAATTCGAGGAAGTGGGGAGCACCGTATCCGACCTGGCCTCGGAGGACGCGACTGTCGTCATGGGCACAGTGATAGACGCCGACCTGGGCGACGATCTGCGCGTCACCGTGGTGGCTACCGGACTGGGAGAACCGGTTCGCAGTGAACTTACCAGTGAAAAGCCGATGCGCCTCGTGGCCAACGGTACAACCGGCATGCCGGAAATGGTTGCTGCAGACGAATCAGCCGCGGATGGATTCGCGGCGGGCGGCCAGGCAGTTTCGGATGCCAAAGGCAAGGACCTGTTCGAGAAGCAGAAGGATATCGATTATCTCGATATTCCGGCATTTCTCCGGACTCAGGCAGATTGAACAAGGTCCGTTGCGTGTGTCACTCAGCACGCTGCTTTTGGTGATGAAGTCCGGCAGCCGGAATCTCAGACTCGCCGAGCCGGCCTGCGTGCAGGCCGGTCTATTCCGGTTGCCGGACAGGGTTGTTAAAACATGGAAGAGGAACCCGGTCCAAGGCTGCTTCGTAACCATTGTGTTACATGTTTGTTAAAATGTTGTTAATTTACAACACATGTTGCCTAAAGACCAACTTTTTGGCTATGAAGAGGTGTTCCACTGTGCTAGTATGCGCCCAGTTTTGAGGACCGTGAGGAGTCCCCATAATGATTAATCAACGTACCCTCAAGAATGTCATCCGTGCAACCGGTGTTGGTATTCATACCGGTGAAAAAGTATTCATGACTTTGCGTCCGGCCCCGGTCAATACGGGCATCATATTCAGGCGCACGGATCTTGATCCGGTCATGGAAGTTCCTGCGTTCGCAACTCATGTTGGTGACACCAGCATGAACACGTCGCTGGAACAGGATGGTGTCCGGGTTTCAACCGTTGAACACCTGATGTCCGCTTTTGCTGGACTCGGTATCGACAATGCTTACGTAGATTTGAGCAATGCAGAGGTACCGATCATGGATGGCAGCGCCGGGCCATTCGTGTTCCTGATTCAGTCAGCCGGTATAGAAGTGCAATCAGCGGCCAAGCGGTTTATCCGGATTCTGGAACCGGTCGAAGTCCGCAAGGACGATAAGTGGGCGCGTATCGATCCGTTTGACGGTTTTCGCGTTTCGTTCAAAATTGATTTCAATCACCCTGTGTTCCGTTCACACCAGTCCTTTGCATCCGTGGATTTCTCCACGACATCCTATTTGAAGGAAATTGCCAGGGCCCGTACCTTTGGCTTTATGCGCGACATCGAAATGTTACGCGAACGAAACCTGGTTCTGGGTGGCAGCATGGATAACGCAGTCGTTCTGGACGATTACCGGGTTTTGAATGAAGACGGTCTTCGCTATGAAGACGAGTTCGTCAAGCACAAGGTGCTGGATGCCATTGGCGACCTCTATCTGCTGGGACATGGCCTGATCGGAGCATTTTCCGGTTACAAATCCGGGCATGAACTCAACAACCTCCTGCTGCGAGAACTACTGGAGCAGCCTGAGGCCTGGGAAGAAGTCACTTTCGACGATTCGGAAGCGATTCCAGTGTCTTACGCTCATCCGGCCCAGGCAACTATCTGAGGAGCCACAGGCTGCTCACGGCCTGTCGTCATCTGTTCAAGGCTTCATGCCATGCAAGGCAAACTGCCTTGCACCCGTTCCAGGCCAGGTAAGCCGGGCGGAGCGGGGTTCCCTTTTCACGACAAACCAGCCAATTTCTGATATCATCCGCCGTCCGTACGCTCGGACAGGTTTTCGGGTGTATTAATCGTCCTCATCGGCCCCTAACTGGTTCATGAGGTCGAAAGCTTGTTTGGCTGCCGGGGAAAGCGATCTCCTTTTGAGAAGCCTCTCAGGCTGTTCTACAAGCGGGGCGACGCGAATATCGATGTTTTCGATATCCGCATAACCGGCCTTATGCAGGCACTCAATGAGTCGGGGAGCCTGCATGCGGAGTGTAGTGGCCAAGGCGGCAGTGGGAGATATCAGGATCAAACGATTTTTCCTGACGGCTGCAACCTGAAAATGTGCTGCCAACCCGGGGTCGAGAAATCCCGCAAGCAGATGTTCGAGTTGCATTAGCAGGGAAGCGCGCCTCAACAGCTTGCCAAGGGAAGTTTCGTGGTCTGAAAGGACTTCGTCGACGCGCAGCGTCTTTTTTGCAGACTGAGGATAGCGAGCCATAAATGAAGCGTACTTCAGCAACATCGCTGATTACCAGTCCTGATCGCCTGAATAAGGTGGCGGGATTGATCAATTCACGGCAAATTTTCCTGTTTGCGGCATTCCTGTGCTGTGGCGGCCTGTTTTTTTTCCTGGGCAGAAGCAGCGCAAACTTACCGGAAGAATACTTGCAGAATGTTCAGGCTTTACAGCTTGAAGTGCGTCAACAGCAGGGTGAGGTAGACCGATTGCGGCTCGTTGGCAAGCACAGCGTCAATGCGTTGGCGGCCAGGCTGGCTGAACTACAGGCGGCTTCGACCCGTCTTGATGCGCTGGGTGAACGGCTGGCCCATATGGGTCAGCTGACTCTTGATGAGTTTGACTTCAATGAACCGGCTCCGATTGGCGGACCGGGTGATTACGAGCCGGTCGGTTCGGCTGGAGAAGCGGAGTTGCGGAGCAATCTCTCTGTTCTGAGCGACAAACTCCGCCGGCAATCTTCCCAGCTGGACGCGCTTCAATTCCTGATGGTGAACCGGCAACTGGAAAATGAACTTACCCCAACGGGGTGGCCGGTCAGAAAAGGCTGGATTTCATCGAGGTTTGGTGAGCGCAACGATCCATTTACAGGTGAGCGTGTTCAGCATCGCGGCCTGGATTTCGCCGGCACCCAGGGGTCGGATGTATTGAGTGTGGCCAGCGGTGTCGTGATACGGTCCGCGAGTCGGGCGGGATACGGCAAAACGGTGGAAATAGATCATGGCAATGGTTACCGTACACGCTATGCCCATAACGACGAATTATCAGTCAATGCAGGCGATCATGTCACCGCCGGCCAGGTTATCGCCCGGATGGGCAGTACCGGCAGGGCGTCGGCCCCTCATGTTCATTTCGAGGTATTGAAAGACGGCACGAGGATCAACCCAGCCCGCTTCGTAGGCCACCTCCGGTAGGCTCAAATCCCCGATTTTGGCTTGTATCCTTGCCCGTTTGACCCCAAATACCATTCGGCGCGAATTTCAAAAAGAAACCTCTGGATATGCTTAATAAGCTGATTACAAAGATGGTGGGCAGCCGAAATGAACGGCTGGTCAAGAAAATGGGCAAAGCTGTCCATAAAATCAACGACTATGAAGATTCTGTCAAGGCGCTTTCCGACGATGAATTGAAAGAAAAAACGCAGGAAATGCGTGCTCGTCACAAACAGGGGGAATCTCTGGACAGTTTACTGCCCGAAGCGTTCGCCCTGGTTCGTGAGGCTTCCTGCAGAACACTGGGCCTGAGGCATTACGATGTCCAGATGATCGGCGGCATGGTGCTGCACGAGGGCAAAATTGCCGAGATGAAAACCGGTGAGGGTAAAACCCTCATGGCGACACTGGCGGTTTACCTCAATACGCTCACTGGCATGAGTGCTCATGTTGTGACCGTGAATGATTACCTGGCCCGCAGAGACGCGGAGTGGATGAAACCCATCTACACGGCCTTGGGCCTGACCGTCGGTGTCGCGATCCCAGGCATGACTCCGGCCGCCAAAAGAGCCGCATACGCCTGTGATGTTGTCTATGCGACCAACAACGAGTTGGGTTTTGATTATCTGCGCGACAACATGGCTTTTTCCAGCGACCAGAAATCCCAACGCGACCGCTATTTTGCGATTGTCGACGAAGTTGACTCGATCCTGATTGATGAAGCCCGCACCCCATTGATTATTTCCGGACCGGCTGACGAAACCCCCCAGCTTTACGTCCGGATCAATCAGCTCATTCCTGACTTGAAGCCTGCTGAAATCCTTTCAGAGGAAGAAGGAGAATTCGGAGAGGGTGATTTCACCATCGATGAAAAACAGAAGCAGGTTTACCTCACCGAAGACGGCATGGCGCATGTTGAACAATTGATGGTGAAATCCGGCCTGTTGAAGGAAGACGACAGCCTCTATAACGCGCAGAACCTAAACCTGGTTCACCATCTGAACGCAGGCTTGCGCGCGCATCACCTGTTTAGCAAAGACGTCGACTACATCATCCAGGATGGTGAAGTAGTCATCGTGGATGAATTCACCGGCAGGACGCTGGCCGGGCGTCGTTGGTCGGAAGGACTGCACCAGGCAATCGAAGCAAAGGAAGGGGTGCCGATTCAGAAAGAAAACCAGACTCTCGCTTCGATTACATTTCAGAATTACTTCCGCCTGTATGACAAACTCGCCGGCATGACGGGTACGGCGGACACGGAAGCATACGAATTCCAGTCCATTTACGGCCTTGAAGTCGTGGTGATTCCCACCGCCATGCCAATGATCCGGGATGACAAGGACGATCTCGTTTTTCTGAATGTCGAAGCCAAATACGGCGCCATTATCGATGATATCTATGATTGCGTGGAACGCGGTCAGCCGGTGCTGGTGGGCACGACGTCGATCGAGACTTCAGAACTGTTGTCCGGCAAGTTGAAAAAACGCAAGATAAGCCACGAAGTACTGAACGCAAAGCAGCATGAAAGGGAAGCCTCCATCGTGGCGCTGGCGGGTAGCCCTGCAGCGGTAACAATAGCCACCAACATGGCCGGCCGCGGCACCGATATTGTGCTTGGCGGCAGTCTCGCGGCTGAACTGGAAGAACTCACCGGCGAAGCTGACGAAAGTCAGCGTGAACAAATCAGGCAGGAGTGGCAGAAGCGTCACGAACAGGTCGTGGACGCCGGCGGACTTCATATCATTGGCACGGAGCGGCATGAATCACGCCGCATAGATAATCAGTTGCGGGGGCGTTCAGGCCGCCAGGGCGACCCGGGATCCTCCAGGTTCTATCTGTCGCTGGAAGATAACCTGATGCGAATTTTCGCTTCGGACCGGATGTCGGTGCTGATGCAGCGGTTCGGCATGAAGGAAGATGAGGCAATCGAAGCGGGGATGTTGAACCGCGCCATTGAAAATGCCCAGCGCAAGGTTGAAGCGCACAATTTCGACGTGCGTAAACACTTGCTCGATTACGACGATGTGGCAAACGATCAGAGGCGGGTGGTCTACCAGCAACGTAACGAATTAATGGAGTCGGAAGAAATTGGCGACACCATTCTAGAGATGAGACACGATGTGTTCAATGATGTCATCGACCGGTTCATTCCGCCGGGAAGCATCGACGAACAGTGGGAAATACCCGCTCTCGAAAATGCATTGGAAGGCGAGTTCGGTATCAATCTGCCCCTCAACGAATGGCTGGGCGAGGATGACAATATTCATGAAGAAGTATTGCGCGAACGGATTGTCGAAGCCGTCGATGAGCACTTCAATTCCAAGGAGCAAATGACCGGCTCCGAGGTGATGAGGCATTTCGAAAAGGCCCTGATGCTGAATGTTCTGGATCAGCAGTGGAAGGATCATCTGGCCAGCATGGACTACCTTCGCCAGGGTATCGGGTTAAGGGGTTATGCGCAGAAGCAGCCGATGCAGGAATACAAGCGGGAGTCCTTTGAAATGTTCACCGAGTTGCTGGGGAACATCAAGCACGAGGTGATACGGATTCTTGCCCGGGTCCAGGTCAAGGCCGAAGAAGATGTCGAGGCAATGGACGCGCAACGCCGCCGCGATGCCGAGATGGAATACCGGCATGATGAGGCCGTAACCGCGGGCAATGAAGGATCGGGGGAGATTGCGGCGGGTGGTGAAACGTTCGTCAGGGAAGGCCGGAAAGTAGGCAGAAACGAACCTTGTCCCTGTGGTTCAGGCAATAAGTACAAGCACTGTCATGGGAAACTGACCTGACGTCTAAAGGTCGTCCATTCTGGATGATGGGCATTCAGTGATGACCCCCGGAGCTGTTGCCGGCAGTTTCCAGGTAAAATCCGTGAAGTTTTTCGACCTGCTTTTTTAAATCTGAAAAACTGCCGCTGTTGTCCAGCACATCATCTGCAAGCTCCAGTCGGCCTCGCCGGCTGGTCTGGGCCTGGAGAATGGCCTCGGCCTGTTCCCGCCCGATCAGATCGCGTGCCATGACGCGCTCGATCTGAACTTCCTCCGGCACGTCCACCACCAGTACCCGGTCCACCCAGGTGTAGGAAGATGACTCGGCGAACAGGGGAATGACGAGGATACAGTAGGGGCCAGTCTGCCTGCCAAGTTGCCGCAGCACTTCTTTTGAAATCAGCGGGTGGAGTATATTTTCCAATCGTGATTTCAATACCGGATCGGAAAAAATAAGGTTCCGCATTTCACGGCGGTCCAGCGCCCCATCACCGTCAAGAATGCCGGGTCCAAATGAGTCTGCGATGCTCTTCAGCGCCGGCTGACCGGGCTCCACAATATCGCGCGCTATCCGGTCAGTATCGATTACAGGAACGCCAAGGCGGGCAAAATGGTCGGACACGGCAGTCTTGCCCGATGCGATGCCACCGGTCAATACCACCGTATAGATCGCAGGGGATTCATCCATGATGGCGGTTTTGTGTTCGATGGCTGGTCAGCCTCAGCCAAAAGCGCCTGAACTCGAATAAAGGTTCAGGATGCGATCTCCCCAGACCAGGGCAATCCAGCCGGCAGCGGCAATGAAAGGTCCAAACGGCATCGGCCTGTCTTTTTTAAGATGCCCGGTTCCCATCAGGGTCAAGCCGACCACGGCGCCTACCAACGAGGAAAGTAAAACGATCAAAGGCAGCATTTGCCAGCCCATCCATGCCCCCAGAGCCGCAAGCAGTTTGAAATCACCGTAGCCCATGCCTTCCTTTCCCGTCAGTAAGCGGAACAGGTGATAAATAGACCACAGGATCAGGTAACCGGCGATCGCTCCGGCAATGCTGGATGAGAGGTCAATATGGACCGACCAGAAACTCAACACGATACCCGCCCACATGAGGGGAATGGTCATGTTGTCGGGTAATAGCTGGTGGTCGATGTCGATTCCAGCCATCGCGATCAGGAACGCGGTCAGAAACAGCGCTGTCAGCCCCTGAAGATTTGGCCCGAAGTGCCAGATGGTTATTACAAAAAGCACTGCAGTGAGCAATTCGACCGTGGGGTAGCGAATCGAGATTCCGGTTTTGCAAGCCGAGCACTTACCGCCCAGGAACAGGTAGGAGATCAACGGGATGTTTTCATATGCCCTGATGCCGTGGCCGCACTTGGGACAGTTGGAACGGCTGATGATGAAGCCAGGGGGGCGTGTTGCTTCGTCCTGCTCCAGTTCCAGTAATTCCCGGCACTGGCAACGCCAGTCGTATTCGAGCAATAAGGGTACCCTGAGGATGATGACGTTGAGGAAGCTGCCAATCATGGCCCCGAGAATAAACACCCCTGTATAAAACAGGGGTGTGATTTCGAGCAGAATCTCTATCACTTTTTGCAGGTATGCAGCCGTTCAGATGACTGCTGCCATCTTGAAGATGGGCAGGTACATAGCGATCACCATGGTGCCAACCACGATACCCACGAAAACGATAATGAGGGGTTCAAGCAGGCTGCTTAGCGCATCTACCGCGTTGTTCACCTCCTCTTCATATGCTTCCGCCACCTTGATCAGCATCTCGTCCAGTGAGCCCGCCTCTTCACCAATGGAGGCCATTTGAATGACCATGGTGGGGAAAACCCCAACCTGCTGCATTGCCATCTGGAGTTGGTGCCCGACCGCTACATCTTCCCGAATTTTGGCTGCGGCATTGTCAAAGACCCGGTTGCCAGTTGCGCCGGAAACGATTTGGAGTGCATCGACCAGTGGAACACCCGCCGCGAAAGTAATGGCCAGCGTGCGGCAGAATCGTGCAATGGCCGCCTGTTCGAGAATGACGCCGACAATCGGTATTTTCAGGGCTGTATGGTCAATGAAGTAGGCGAATCTCTTCGAACGCTTCTTGGCCATGATGAATGCGATAACGAGCGCAACGAATCCCAGCAAAAGGTAAATCCCCTTTGCGCGCATGAAGCGTGAAGCCTCAACCACCATCTTGGTAAATGCAGGCAGATCCGCTCCAAAACTCTTGAAGATGCCCTCGAATTGGGGAATGACGTAAATCAGCAGGATCGAGGACACGATGATGGCGACCGCAATAACGGCTGCAGGATAATAAAGCGCTTTGCGAATCTTACCCTTGATACTTTCGATGCGCTCTTTGTGTGTTGCAATGTTGTCCAGGATGGTGTCGAGCACACCGGCGCTTTCGCCGGCCTTGACCAGGTTGGTGTACAACTCGTCGAACTGAACCGGGTGTTCTTCCAGCGCTTCATGCAGGGCGCTGCCTGATTCAACCTCTGCCCGAATCTTATCCACCATGACCCGCATGCGCGGGTTTTTGAGACCGCCGGAGATGATTTGCATCGAAGTGACCAGCGGTACGCCTGATTTCAGCATGGTGGCGAGTTGCCGGCTGAATACGGCGATGTCCTTGGCGCTTATCCTGCTGCCGGCGCCACCCAGGAGCGGCTTGGGCTTTTTCTTGACACTGATCGGGTTGATGCCCTGGCGGCGCAGTTCGGCCCGCACCAGGTTGGGAGTCGTGGCAATTTGTTGCCCTTTCAGCTTGGTGCCGCGCTTATCGCGTCCCTGCCAGAGAAATACGGTTGGTTCTAATTGTGTGGTCGTTGCCATAACCTAGTCC
>CALDVW010000063.1 GCA_937924405.1 uncultured Lysobacterales bacterium | reverse complement strand
TCCGGCCGCTACGCTGCGGAAGGCGGTTTCCAACGGTAAAGCGTATCAGGGAGGGATCGGATACCTGTTTGCAGGACAATCAACTGTCGGGAACAGTTGCTTAGCGCACAGGGACGTCTCGAGCGTGTCCTGGAAAGGGTTAACAGATCCCTCTCCTGCGACAAGCACAAATCGCGGTCGTGGCCCGCTTCAGCAGTTTAACGGTGTTGACTTTTCAGGTAGTGGGGATCAGGAGTTCGGAGCCAACGCGAATTTTGTCGTCCTTGATGTCGTTGATCCGGCGCAGGCTGTAGAGGCTGACCCGGTAGCGGCTGGCGATTTCGCCGAGCGTATCACCGCGAACCACGCGGTGGCGTACCGGCTGGCGGTTGGCCGCAATCCAGGTGCCCGGCGGCGGGCTCATGTAGAAATAATTCTGGATACCGTCGGTGATCGAGCGTGCGGTTCTCCTCTGCCAGGCCGGATCTTTCAGTCGCTTTTCTTCGGACGGATTACTGATGAACGCAGTCTCCACCAGGATAGAAGGAACGTCAGGCGATTTGAGCACCATGAAGTTGGCATGCTCCACGTGATTCTTATGGGTTTTCCCCAGCACGCTCATCGATCCGAAAACACTTTCCGCGACCGCATGACTGGCTTCCATCGTCGCGCTCTGGGACAGATCCAGCAATACCGAAGCCAGCATGTCGTCCTTGTCATTCAGGGTCACGCCGCCAATCAGGTCAGAGCTGTTTTCACTGGCCGCCAACCGGCGCGCGAACTCACTACTGGCGCCTTTGCGGGACAGGACGAAAACCGAACTGCCGGAAACCTTGCGGTTCTTGAACGCATCGGCGTGAATCGAAACAAACAGGTCCGCGCGGTTCCTGCGCGCCTTTTCAAAGCGGTCGCGCAGTGGAATATAGTAATCCCCGGTGCGGATCAGCACCCCGGTCATGCCGGGCTGGGCGTCGATGGATTTTTTCAATTCGCGCGCGATGGCCAGCACCACGTCTTTTTCCCGGGTCCGGCTTTTGCCGGTGGCGCCCGGGTCTTCTCCACCATGACCCGCGTCGATGGCAACTACCACGTTTCGATTTTCTTTCTGCTTGTCGACCAGTTGCTTGACCGCGCTGCGTTTCTGGGCATGGTTTTCCGGAAACAGGTCAACGACCAGGCGGTAGCCGTACTCACCGGTCGGGTCCAGCAGGAAACTTCTGATGCTGCTTTTGTTCTCGAGGTCCAGCACGATCCGCAAGGTGTTTTTCTGCGGCGAGCCGTGCCGCACATTGTCAATTACGCCGGCGTGCTCTTCGAGGAAAGTCAGTGCATGGTCGAGACTGGATTTTGGCAGATCGATGACCACGCGTGGCGGGTTGTCGAGCGTGAATAACTGGTAGTCGGCGTGGGTATCCAGGTCGAGGACGGCACGGGTTTTTTCAGGATCAGTCCAGACGCGAAAGCCGTCAACTTCCGCGGCAAAAACCGGGACGGAAGCCAGGGTCAGAATCCATGCAACGACTAGACGTAACGCCATCGAGAAAATCAACCTCCATTGTCGACGCACTAATAATGAAGTGTAAATCGTGAAATTGCAAGAGTTTTGTATATAAAACCGCTAGATAGGGGGTCAATCTAGAAACAGGATATTAAGTTGGCAGTTCAATCTTTCCAGCCAGTTCGCGACCATGTTGAGAAATAACAGAACAACTCACGAATCTTTCTTCGTTCGTTTCGCCAAAATCGAGCACCACATCGGGCGGTGGCAGGTTGCCGCCACCGTGTTGCGGCCATTCAACCAACAGCACCGATTGGCGATCGAAAAGGTCCCTCAAAGCAAGATATTCGAGTTCTTCGGGATCCTCGATGCGGTAGAGATCAAGATGTAAAATTTTCTGCCCGCCGGCCTCGTACGTCTCCAACAAGCCATAGCTGGGGCTTTTGACATACCCCGGGAAACCCAGGGCCTGTATGTATGCGCGGGCAAAGGTAGTCTTGCCGGCGCCCAGGTCTCCACGCAGATATATCACTGTTGGCGGCGTGACCACAGCCGCGAATTGGGCTGCCAGGCGTTGCACAGCGGCCTCGAGGGGTACGGCACAGACCCAGGCCGGCTTTGTGCCTGCCGCCATCACCGTGTTGGGTTCAGCACGGCAGGCAGGCATTGGCTGATGTCAGTGGCCAGCATACCCCGCTCGCCCCGTTGTTGTGCGGCGAGATCCCCTGCCAGGGCATGGGCCAGCACGCCGGTCATCGCAGCGTCCAGGTGATCCAGGCGCTGGGCCAGCATGGCGCCAATCACACCGGCCAGCACATCACCACTGCCCGCAGAAGCCATCCCCGGGTTGCCGAACGGGCAAATGGCGTAATGGCCGCCGTGATCTGCAATGATGGTTCCGCAGCCTTTGAGCACGACCACAGCCTGGTAGCGATCCGCCAGGCTCAATGCCGCTGTCACGCGGTCCGACTGCACTTCTGCCGCCGGGCAACCAAGCAAACGCCCGGCCTCAGCCGGGTGTGGTGTCAGTATCCAGTTGTGCCGTGGCCATTCCGCACTTTTTAGTCCCGGGAAAATTCGGGCCAGGATGTTCAGCCCGTCCGCGTCGATCACCACCGGCGCCGGAGATTTCATGCAGCCCCGGAGCATTTCTTCAGACCAGTCTTCCTGCCCGAGGCCGGTTCCGGCAACGACCACGTCAACTTCACCGAGCAGTGCGGCAATTTGTGACGCAGATTCAGCACCCCTGACCATGAGTTCCGGACAACCGAGGTTGACCAGCACGGCATGTTCGGGACGGGTTGCCAGCGTGACCTTGCCTGCACCAGCCCTTAATGCAGCTTCCCCGGCCAGGCGGACCGCCCCGCTCATGCCGGTGTCGCCACCCACGCCCAGCACCCAGCCAAAATGGCCCTTGTGGGAATTGCGCTGCCGAACCGGCAGCTTGTCATCTATCAGTGAACTCTGAATCAGGATTCCGGAATCGGGCTCCGAGTCCCGGACCGTCCCGGGCGTGTCCAGATCCGAAAATTGAACCTTCCCGGCATGATCCGGGCCATCCGCGGTGTACAGTCCGCGTTTGCTGCCGATAAAAGTCACGGTCAGGTCAGCACGGACAGCCCGGCCCATGGCGACACCGGTATCGGCATTCAGGCCGGAGGGAATATCCACCGCGACGACCGGTTTGCCCGACTGGTTGATGAGATCAACGGCTGCACCGTAATCACCCGCTGGTTCGCGGTCCAGGCCGGTGCCGAGCAGGGCGTCGAACAACAGGTCAAATGGGGCGATGTCGCCAACCGGCCAGGTGATGACTTCACCCCCGGCCTGCAGCCAGCGTCCGGCGGCGGTTGCGGCATCACCGCTCAGGCTGTCCGCCGGCTTGAGCGCACAAACCACGGCCTCGAGCCCATTTTCCACGGCCAGCCTGGCCACAATATAACCGTCGCCACCATTATTCCCGGCACCGCAGAAAACGAGGACTTTAGTCGCCGTTGGAAATGTCGTTTTGGCAGCCTCGAAGGTACTGCTTCCGGCCCGTTCCATCAGGTCCATGCCCGGGATACCATGACCCTCGATCGCGCATTTATCCAGGCGCCTGACCTGCTCGGCGGTATACAATCTTTCAACCTGTCCAGCCATGATTGAATTATAACGGTGAAGAACAAAGCCGGTACACAACCGTCTGCATCAGAACCCGGGGGTTCGCCCAGCGGTTTGACTCCCGAACAGCTGTCTGAATTGGCAGGTAAGATCAAAATCCGGGCCCGGGAACTGGGCTTCCAACAGTCTGGTATCAGCGACACCGAACTCAAACAGCACGAACAACACCTGCTTGCCTGGCTGGAAAAGGGCCGTCATGGTTCGATGTCGTACATGGAACGTCATGGCACCCGGCGCAGCCGGCCCGGTGAACTGGTGCCCGGCACCCTGCGCGTGATCTCGGCGCGCATGGACTATATGACGCCGGGCCTGACCCCGGGGGAGGATTTGCTCAAGGACTCAGCCAGCGCACTGGTGTCACGTTATGCGCTGGGGCGTGATTATCACAAGGTGCTGCGTAAACGACTGCAAAAACTCGCCACGTATATTGAAGAACAGACAGGGCCCTTCGGTTACCGGGTCTTCGTCGATTCGGCGCCCGTGCTGGAAAAAGCGATCGCCGAGAAGGCCGGCCTGGGCTGGATCGGCAAGCACAGCAACCTGTTGAACCGACAGGCCGGAAGCTGGTTTTTCCTGGGGGAAATCTACACGGACCTGCCCTTGCCAGTGGACCAGCCGGCGGAAAATCATTGCGGGGACTGCGTTCGCTGCATAGAGGCCTGCCCTACCGGCGCCATCACCGGTCCCTACCAGGTGGACGCCCGCAAATGTATTTCCTACCTCACCATCGAATTGAAGGAAGCGATTCCGGAAGAACTTCGCCCACTGATGGGAAACCGTATATTCGGCTGCGATGATTGTCAGTGGGTATGCCCCTGGAACCGGTTCTCCCAACCCAGCCAGGAGCGGGATTTCCTGCCCCGCAACGGGCTCGACGCCCCACAGCTGGTTGAGCTGTTTGCCTGGACCGAACAGGAATTCCTGCAACGTACCGAAGGCAGTGCCATAAGGCGCACCGGTTATTCCGGCTGGTTGCGCAACATCGCCGTCGCACTGGGCAACGTAGACCTCGACCAGGTCAGTAATCCCCGACAGGTCATTGACGCCCTTCGGCAGCGCCGGGACCACCCTTCCGCCCTGGTCAGGGAACATGTCGAATGGGCTCTGAAAACGCATCAAAAAAAAGATTCGGTATTCTAAATCATATGCGCCCTGTGATATTCTTGGCGGCAGAATTCTCACATTAGCAAGGGGCTCACAGGAGTGTTCGATGTCCATTATTGATCGCTTGAACGAAATGCGTAATCACGGCGGAGCCGCCCTCACAAAAGGGCTTTCAGACGACATTTTGTTACGCTTTGCACAACAGGATTCCCGTTTATCCGAAGCCGTGGCATCCGCGCATTCACTGTTTCTGAAATTATCTGAAGAAGAGCCCGGCCTTCTGGCCATGGACGAAGAAAGCCAGGTCCGGGAAATCCAGCAGGGCTACATAAATTTCTATCCGGATGATGCCGTCAATCAGTACGTTTCACTGGCAGGGAATGGCCCCTGGATCGTCTCCATCAAGGGCGCGGTGCTGTTCGACACCGGCGGTTACGGCATGCTGGGTTTTGGGCATGCGCCTGAAAAAATCCTGCAAGCCATGAACCAGAGCCACGTGATGGCCAACATCATGACCCCTAACCTGAGCCAGAAACACCTGGCCGACAGACTGCGCAGGGAAATCGGGCATACCCGGGGAGACTGCCCGTTTGACCGCTTCATATGCATGAACAGCGGCTCTGAAGCCGTGGCCGTGGGCGCACGGCTTTCCGACATCAACGCCAAGCTAATGACTGATCCCGGTGGTCGCTATGCCAACAAACCCACCCGGATTCTCAGCCTCAAAGGCAGTTTCCACGGGCGTACCCAGCGGCCCGCCCAGTTTTCCGACTCCACGCGTAAAAACTACTGTAAATACATGGCGAGTTTCCGCGACCATGACGACCTGATTACAGTGGAGCCCAACGACATTGAACAGTTGAAACAGATTTTTCACTGGGCTGAGACCAACGAAATCTTTTTCGAAGCGTTTTTCTTCGAACCGGTCATGGGTGAAGGCAATCCAGGCCTGCCGATCACCCCGGAGTTCTATGCGGAAGCACGCCGGCTGACCAAAGAACACGGTTCATTGATGCTGGTCGACTCCATCCAGGCTGGTATTCGGGCCCATGGTGTGCTGTCCGTGATCGACTACCCCGGGTTCGAGGAGCAGGAAGCACCGGACATGGAGACTTACTCCAAGGCGCTCAATGCGGGGCAATATCCCCTGTCCGTTCTGGCCATGAATGAACGGGCTTCAGGCCTCTACCGCAAAGGTGTTTACGGTAACACCATGACTTCCAACCCGAAGGCGCTGGATGTAGCCTGCGCGGTTCTCGATGGCATCACACCACAACTGCGGCAGAACATCGTGGTCCGGGGCGCTGAAGTCGTGGCCAAACTCAAAGCGGTGCAGGAAGAGCTGGGCGGCCGCATCACGGGCGTGCAGGGAACCGGTCTGTTATTCAGCGTGGAGCTCGACAGCAGCCGCTACAAGAGCTACGGCACCGGCTCCATTGAAGAATACATGCGGCACAGGGGTCTGAATGTCATCCACGGCGGTGAGAATTCGCTGCGTTTCACGCCCAACTTCACCATCACTGAAGATGAAGTGGACCTGATAGTGGACATGACGCGCGAAGCGATCCTCAACGGCCCGGTAAAGGCATCGGCCAGCGAGGCCGAAGCAGCCTGATCCTGCGGGTTACTGATAAATGAAAAGGGTGGCGCCAGGCCACCTTTTTCGTATCCGGCCCGGTAACGGCCGGGGTGTAACCGAAGTTTGCCATTTTTAACCTTGATAACACGGCGCAACCATTGCCGGAGTCAGATGATGAAAAAAGCCGGATTTCTGCACCGGCAGGACCGCCCTTACGTCTTCGCGGTCAATATCAAGGGCAAGAAACAATGGGGGCCTCAGGCCCGTAAAATTGCCGTCCAGGTACTGCACGACCTGCCGTAATACGGCAGAATTCACTTCTTTGATCACGAGGAACGCAAATGGCTCACCTTGACCCCCTGCCCCCGGAAACCACGCCCGAGTTGAAGGAAGATTTTGCGATCTTCGAGCGCATTCTCGGTTTCGTCCCCAACAGCTTGCTGACCATGCAGCGAATGCCTGCCATGGTGACTGGCTTCGGAGAGCTCACCAAATCGGTCATGGACCCCAACGGCGCCGTCGATCTGGGCTTCATGCGCCTGATAGCACATTTTGCCAGCCGCGCGGCAGGCTGCCAGTACTGCGAGGCGCATTCCCTGGTCGCCGCTGAAATTCATGGCGTAAGCCAGGAGAAGCTGGATGCCATCTGGGACTACCGGGACAACCCGCTCTATTCAGAAGCGGAACGCGTTGCCCTGGATTTCGCCCTCGCGGCCGGCGCGGTGCCCAACGCGGTAGACGCCCACCTGATGCAGGAAATGAAAAAACACTGGTCTGAACAGCAGATCGTGCAGATTCTGGGTGCGGTCTGCCTCTACGGCTTTCTGAACCGCTGGAACGATTCCATGGCCACCGACCTGGAAGAATCACCCAGGACGATGGGAGAGCGGGTTCTGGCCAGCGGCGGCTGGACCGGCGGCAAACACTTGTAGAGTTTCGCTTCCCTCGGCAATTGCTCCCGGCATTGCTCTACCTCCTGCATCCCTGCAGTCGTGCTCCCGCTGCATTGCAGCGGAAGGCGGCTTCACTCAACAGCATTGTCTGGCTGATCCTCTGGCTGCGCCAACCGGCTCAGCAATTTCACATCACAATAATTTCCTGCATCAGCTGGAGGGAGAACCAGCACCCGGCGAGGAGTGCGCCGAAGCCAATGGTGTTGCCCAGCACGGCGGCGCCGAAATTGAGAGATTTCCGGCCTTTGTCGAGTGGTTTCGCAGGTTCAGCAACGGCAGGTGGCGGGTTCAGTGTGGCCTGCGAAGTATGTTCCGCTGTGAGAAACATCAAAAAGCTTTGGATCATGGCTGGTTCTCCTTCCAGTGACGGTTACAGGAGAACACAGGGGTTTCTCAAACCCTGAGAATCAAAGTCCAAGAAGCGAATTTGTGAGAGTAGACCACGCCCGCGAATTAAGCGTGCCGCAGGAGAGGTATCCGTTAGCCCTTTCCAGGACACGTTCAAGCCATCCCTGGGCACTCGGAGCGCGCTCCCGGCGCGCTACGGTCCTGGAAAGGGCTAACAGATACCTCTCTCGTCACCGCATGACCGTCAGCGACTCAACGTTTCAAAGAGGTGTCGGGTACCTGTCTGCAGGACCTTCGGGCTGTCGGGAACAGCCGA
>CALDVW010000062.1 GCA_937924405.1 uncultured Lysobacterales bacterium | reverse complement strand
CTGACCAACGCGATTTTCAACGCCTCCGGGGTACGGATCAGGAAGTTGCCGATCAAGGACCAACTGAAAAAAGCGCTCAGTTAAAAGTTTAAGAGCGCGTAATGCCCGCGATATGAGTCAGTCGCAGGAGAGGCATCCGTTAGCCCTTTCCAGGACACGCTCCAGACTCCCTGTGCGCTAAGCAACTGTTCCCGACAGTTGATTGTCCTGGACAGGGCTAACGGATACCTCTCTCATCACCGTCGTAAGGTGAGCGATTCAACCTTCCAAAGAGGTGTTGGGTACCTGTGTGCAGGACCTTCGGCTGTCAGGAACAGCCGCAGAGTGCACAGGGATGTCTTGAACGTGTCCTGCGCACAGGTACCCGACGCCTCTTCTGCGACGATCGTATATCTCAGGCGTAGCTCGATCCTGCCCCAGTTAACTGAGCGCTTTTTTCAGTTGATCCTTGATCGGCAATTTTCTGATCCGTACCCCGGAGGCGTTGAAAATCGCGTTGGTCAGCGCCGGCGCCAGGCTGGGCAGGCCCATCTCCCCCATGCCCGTGGGCTTGTCGCCCCAGGGCATCACGTGTGTTTCGAATTGTATGGGGACATCCTTCATTCGCAGCAAGCGGTAGTTATGAAAATTGCTTTGCTCGATTTGCCCATCCTGCACAGTGATTTCCAGGTTCAAAGCCGTACTTAAGCCATCAATTGTGCCGCCTTCCAGCTGAGCCTCGACGCCAAGCGGGTTAACCACCACCCCGCAATCCACAGCGGCGACGATGCGCTCGATGGTCAGTTCTCCAGCCTTGCTCACCGTGACTTCCACCGCATGGGCTCCGTAACCGCCAAAGGTGAAATGCGAGGCAATTCCCACTGCCCTGCCCGCCGGCCGGGCGGTGCCGTAATCGATACTTTTGGCCACCTGCTTTAAAAGGCGAGACAGGCGGAAGGGATTGAACACCGGACCGCCGTGCTGGCCATAGGCTAACTCCCTGTCCTCGCCGTATAGATCCAGCCTTAGCTGCAGCGGATCGCGGCCGCTTGCATGTGCGATTTCATCCAGGAAGGACTGAACCACAAAGGCGTTGGCTGTATGAGCAGGCGCGCGCCAGGAACCGCGAGGCACACCGGACTGTACCTCGAGCCACTCGACGCGCAGATTTTCGATGATCTGTGCCGGAAAATCATCCACGTAGAGCTCAGGTTTAAACTGGTCTTCGGGCTTCACATTGGGACGGCGATAATACTTGCCGGCGCTGGCCAGTCGCTGGGTCCACGCGGTAATCTGGCCCTGCTCATCGACTCCTGCCCTCATTTCGTGCATTCCGGAAGGGCGGTAAAAATCGTGTTTGACGTCGTCTTCCCGACTCCATTGCAGTTTCACGGGAGCACCGATTTTTTTCGAAATCATCGCCGCTTCCGCCACATAGTCATTGGTCAGGCGCCGGCCAAACCCGCCGCCTACGCGCGTCATCTCAACCTGAATATTCTCGCGCGGCAAGTCGGTAACCGCTGCCACTGCCCGGTTCGCTCCCGAAGGCATTTGCGTCGGTGCAATAACTAGCGCCCTGTCCTGCTCAATGCTGACGATGCAATTCTGGGGCTCCAGTGGCGCGTGGTTGACAAACGGAATTTCGTAGCGGGCTTCGATAACGGTTTCGGCCTGTGCCAGCGCCTGATCGAAATCGCCGTCATCACGCACGACCTGCCCGGTTCCCGCCAGCAGGTCTGTCGTCTGCTTCCAGAAGGAAGCCGTATTTTCATTCGCGTGAGGCCCCTTGTTCCAGTTGATCTTCAGCGCCCTTCTGCCCTGCAAGGCGGCCCAGGTGGAGTCGGCGACAACAGCCACGCCACTGGCCAGGATCAGGTACGGCTCACCCGGTTTCGGGCCATCGACCGGAAATACATCCAACACGCCGGGCACCTGGCGTGCCGCGCTGTCGTCCACGGAGGCCAGTGTTCCGTCAAGATAGGGGCAACGTTCAATGGCTGCATAACGCATCCCGGGCATTTCGGCATCGATGCCGTAACGCGATTTGCCGGTAACTATCTCACGCGCATCGACAACCTTCTGCGGTTTACCGATGATGCGGTGATCTGAAAGATCCTTGAAAACGGGCTTCTCTTCCGGCACCGGAAGTTTCGCAGCCCTTGCGGCCAACTCGCTGTAACTCAACCTGGCGCCCAGCGTATCGCAGACTACGATGCCAGGCTCGGTGTGGCACTGTGCTCGTGGGACGCTCCAGTGTTCGGCTGCTGCCATGACCAGCATCTGCCGGGCTGTTGCGCCCACCTCGCGCAGATACTCCCAGTTATCCGTCACCGCGGTGCTGCCGCCTGCGCCCTGCCCGCCATACTTCCAGGTATAGCCGTCGGCTGTTTTTACGATCCCCAGCGGCATCTGCCTGACGGTGACGGCGGACCAGTCAACATCCAGTTCTTCCGCCACCAGCATCGGCATCGATGTTTTTACACCCTGTCCGATTTCAGGCTGGGCCACACCGATGATCACCCGGTTATCCGGCTTGATTTCAACAAAGAAGCCGATGCTGCCGCCTCCGTTGGATTGTTCTTCCGCCACCAGGTTCAAGACAGGAACACCCAGCAGGAACCCGCCGGTCGCTGTCAGCCCACCGACCAGGAACTTCCTCCGCCCCTGGTCGATTTGAGTTGCATTTCTGGCTTTCATGAAGACCATTTCAATCCGCCTCCGTCATCAGTTCCGAGGCCCGGTGAACCGCCTTGCGGATTCGGATGTAGGTCCCGCAACGGCACAGGTTGTTCATTTTCTTCGCAATGTCGTCATCGTCAGGAGACGAATTATTGGCGAGCAGGTCGACTGCCGACATGATTTGCCCGGTCTGGCAATATCCGCATTGGGAAACATCCTCATCGATCCATGCCTGCTGCACCGGGTGAAGCGTTCCATCGGTTGAGGCCAAGCCTTCTATGGTGGTCACCTGCTTACCCGCAACGGTAGAAACCCTGGTAGTACAGGATTTCTTTGCGCGTCCATCCAGGTGAACGGTGCAGGCACCGCAACTTCCGATACCGCAACCAAACTTGCTGCCTTTCAATTTCAGATGATCCCTGAGAACCCACAGCAGGGGCGTATCCTCCGGACCTTCGAAAGAAACCGGCAGCTTGTTAACGTAAAATTCAATCATGGCCTGACCTCGATGATTCTGAAAATTGGAATTCTGATTTTCATTATAGACTCAGCTCGATCAGCTGTTGACCCTGACCAGACTATGTGACCAGAATTCACGATTAACTGTTGAATTGAGCCAGGCAAAGATAATGATTGACAGGGATAGCTACGAAACACTGGATCCGGAAAACTGGGATGACATGCGGCAACTGGCGCACCGGATGGTAGATGATGCGCTGGACTACATCGAGTCAGCCAGGGAACGTCCGGTCTGGACGCCCGTGCCGGATCAGGTTGCCACCGACCTGACCACGCCAGCGCCGGTTGGAGCCTCAAACCCGGCAGAGGTCTATGACGAGTTCCTGGAAAAAATCATGCCGTACAACCTGCACACCAACCATCCCCGATTCTGGGCCTGGTACATGGGCAGCGGCAATGTGACAGGGGCGCTGGCTGATTTTCTCGCAGCAGTCCTCAATCCCAATGTGGGCGGCATCAGCCACGTGGCGCCCCTGGTTGAGCAACAGGTCATTGGCTGGATCAAGGACATGATGAGTTTCCCGGAGTCATCCAGCGGCTTGCTGACCAGCGGCGCCTCCATGGCCAATTTCACGGCACTCACGGTCGCCAGGAACACCCGTTGCGGCTACGACGTGAGACGAGACGGCGTGCGCGCCGCGCCTGGCCTGCTCACGGTGTACGCATCCACCGAGATTCACAGTTGCAATCAGAAGGCGATCGAAACGTTGGGCCTGGGTTCTGATGGACTGCGCCAGGTCCGCGTCAATGAGGACTACACCATCGATCTCGAAGCGCTGGAGCAACAAATTGTGGCGGACCGGGCAGCGGGCATGGTGCCCTTCTGCGTGATCGCCACGGCTGGCACCATCAATACCGGCGCCATCGACGACATGAGCGCCATTGCGGATCTCTGTGCACGTGAAAATCTCTGGTTTCACGTCGACGGAGCGATCGGCGCCGTGGCCGTGCTGGCTGAGAATGTCCGAGATCAACTCGCCGGAATGGAACGTGCGGACTCTATTGCGCTCGATTTGCACAAGTGGATGCATATTCCGTTCGAAGCCGGTTGCGTGGTGGTGCGCGATTCGTCGGCTCACCGGGATTCCTTCGCGCTGGTGCCGGAATACCTGCAACGAGACGAAGACGGCGGTGGCCTGGCCTCTGGCAGCGTCTGGTTCAGCGACTACGGCCTGCAACTGACGCGTCAGTTCCGCGCACTCAAAGTTTGGATGTCCATCAAGGAACACGGGCTGGCGCGGTTCGGGCGCATGATCGCCCGTAACGTGGATCAGGCGCACTACCTGGGCCGGCTGGTGGAGCAAGCGCCGGAACTCGAACTGACCGGGCCGATCGGCCTCGACATCGTGTGTTTCCGTTATAACCCGGGCGGGTTCGACACAGAAGCCCTGAACCGGTTAAACCGGAACCTGTTGAACAAGCTTCAGCAAGGCGGTGTCGCGGCGCCTTCATACACGACTTTAAATGGAGCTTATTGCCTGCGGGTCGCGATTTCCAATCACCGTAGCCGCTTCGAGGATTTCGACCTGATGGTGGAAGAGGTCATCGGTCTGGGTCAGAAACTGACGTAGCTGTAGGAGCAAGCCACTCCCACGTTTTAAGGCGTGTCGCAAGAGAGGTATCCGTTAACCCTTTCCAGGACACGCTCAAAACATCCCTGTGCGCTAAGCAACTGTTCCCGACAGTTGATTGTCCTGAAAAGGGTTAACGGATCCCTCTCTGTCATCACCATCGTAACGTGAGCGACCCGACACCTCCCGTGGCATCACGTTAAATCGCGGGCGTGGTGTGCTGCTAATGGAGAAATCTTACAGCCACCAGATCAGGCCGGTTTTCTTGAACAACTTGTACCAGCCACGTTGACCCTTGGTGGATTTGCCCTTCATGCCTTTCAAATCCATCACTTCCCTGCGCATCTGTAGCCATTCAGTTGACCCCCAGCGATAGGACAGCGAGATCAGTTCATCAAAGCTGGCGTGCACATCCGCGGCAAAATCCGGATCGAGGAAAAAAAACCCCATCTCGTTGTTGTAAAGACGCGATCGGTAATCAAAATTGGTGGTTCCCACGAACCCGATGTCGCCGGAAATAAAAAATTTCGCGTGCAGCTTGCCGTACTGCCGGTCGCCGTTGCCCAGCAAAATCGAATCCAGCCGTCCCGTCTCGTACACCTTGAGTCTCGGGTGGTTGACCAACTCCACCCATTGATCACTATTGACCAACCCGGAAGTCATCTCGTCAGCGCCCTTCAGATTCAGCCACTCTTCGCGCATCCCGGGAGGCAACAACAGTCTCGGTGCGGTTTCCATGTCGATGACCGACTGGGCAGGAAAATTATCGGAGGTCAACACTGAATTCGTGATGATCTCCAGGCTCGCATTTGGATGTTCTTCCAGCCACACCCTGAAATTCTCGGCTTCGTCATTCACAATCTCGCCATTTTTGTTTTTGTATTCCGCCAGAAACAAATAAGGTGAAACAATCCGGACAGATCTTAAATCGGGCATCGCGTCCCCGATCTGGCCAAGCACGGTCATAATGGAATTTGGATTACGCGCCTGGTTACGTTCTGCCTTTGTGACCACGTTCTTGTCGGTGAGATTACCCAATTCGTGTGCAAACCGGACCTGTGAATCATGGAAGCCGGTATTCATGTATTCGTCCATTTCTTCCATGTGCGGCTTGAAGTAGTCATAACTTTTGAGCCTGGTTAACGCGTCCTGCGCTTTGTTGAGTTCCCTCCGGTAGGCCATAGCGGGTTGATCGGAATCGTAAGGCCTGATCCGTTTGTTGAAATCAAGTAGGAAAAGCAGCGATGCATAGACCTCGCTCAACTCGCCGACCGTAACGTCTTCCTCGACCACGGTCACTTTCGACCGGATCAGAATCTCGGCATCCCGGAATGGGTCAGGGTCCTGTGTCCCATCCCCGCGGATGCCGTAATAGTCTTCTGAAATATTGCGTCCGCCGGTGATGACCGCAGATTTGGCTTCGAAGCTTCCATCTTTTACCAGCAATTTGTCGTGAGAGCGCCGGTTCGGATTGCTGAATTTGCTCACTGCATTGAAGACCACGACCTGCACCCGGGCCTTTTTGTTCGTGAGTTCGCCATTCTCGTTACGCATGAACCGGGCATTGTCAGCACAGGTCCCCAATGCTCTAAGGGCTGTATGTGAACCCCCGCTGATCGAGCCTAGTGAATCTACGGTGACCCGGACATCCACACCGCGTTGCACGGCATTGCACATGGCGCCGATCATCGCGTAGCCCACCATGTCAGTGGTGAAAATGTAATAGGTAAAATCAATCGTATGCTCGGCGTTTTCAATCATCCACAACTTGACAGCCAGTGAATCAATCGCCGCGTGGCCTGACGGACCGAGAAACTTGGTGCGTGCGTGCTGAACAGGGATATCTGCCTGTTTACCCAGCTCGATAAGGTCCTGCCCGATGTCCTTCTTCGGAATCCAGGTCCTTTGCTCGTAAATCTCGTTGATTTCCGGGTCGTCAATTGCGTTCAGAGGCGGGCAGTCAGGCAGATTTTGAGTGCCGGCGGGACAGGGCTCCTGCCGGGGACTTACGGCACACGATGCCAGCACCAGCAAGGTTGCAGCCAGCAGTACAAATCGCATCGTAAAGCCAGGTCTGGATGTCGGTGTACTTGTACTCATGGATTACCTCGATTGGTCTTCGCCATGATATCGGCGGCCATCAGGGCCGCACGTTTAGCGTCAGTTCAGCGGCTACCGCATAATGATCAGAAACAATGTCAGGGTAAACCGCATATTTCGTAAATTCCAACTCCGGCGAGGCCAGTATCCAGTCCAGCCGCGCGCCCTTGTCGCCATAAGTCGACAAACCCTCCGCATGCGGCTCGAAAACCATGAGATTAAGGTTTTCAGCCAGGTATTTGAGCGAGGACTCTTCCGTCTGCCAGTCCGTGTTGAAGTCACCCATCAACACCATGGGACCATCGATTGCGGATAGAGCCCGCGTCATCTCATCGATCTGTGATCGGCGAACCGAGCGCCGGGAAAAATCCAGGTGAACGGAAACAAACTTGACCCGTACGGGCTCCGCCAGCGTGTTGCCCGGATTCCAGTCGATCGCTGCCACGGTGAAACCCTTGGTAGTGGTTGGTTTCGACGGTTTGAAGCTGTGCACGAAGCCGCCGTTAAAGGGGTGTTTTGAGATCAGCGCAGTGCCGAAATCATAGATCCGGTTGCTGGCGTGAATTCCGTGAATCGTGCAACCGTAGATGGTGTTTTCAGACAGGAACTTCACATGATCGAATTTTCCGCTCCACTTCGACGGGGCATCCGCTTCCTGCAGGGCGATCATGTCGGCATCGGCGCGATCGAGGAGTTCACCCAGTTCCTGCAGGTTCTGGCGAATGGTTTGCTCTTTGAGAAACATCTGGTTCCTGGCGTCTTTTCGTCCATGCGCCATGTTAAGCGTCACCACACGCAGAAAATCCCTCTCTACAATGACGGGACCGTCCGGGCAATTTGCCCACGCTATGGGGGTAGCCAATGCGAAGCAGGCTGTGCAAACAATAATGGTCAGGCTGACTGAAGTACGCATATCAATAGGTAAACGGCGACCTCAGATTGAAGGTAATGGCCTTGTATCTCCCGTTTGAACTGAATTTGTACGCCAGGCCGACGTGCTCGAACGTCATGAACCAGATTTTTACACCCTTGCCTCCCCTGCCCAAGGCCAGGCCGATTTCCCACTGGTCATCGATCGATTCGACGATGTCTTCATCGACGTGAAAATTCAACCTGTCGAAAAGGTAATTATAAGTCACGTGCCAGTTCAGCCAGACCGCTTCGCCGCCAAGTTTGAGCCCGCCCAGGGGCTGGTTGAATTCAAGACCTGTCATGAATGAGGCATAGCGTCCCCTGTCTTCGTACTCGGGCTTATAGCCCGCGTAGTAGATGGCGTTCAATAGGGACCAGCGAAGCTTGCTGCTCTCACCCAGCAGGTAACGGCTCTTTAGCCCGCCATACCAGATACCGGCCCATTCATCCGACTCCTTTTCATAGCCAAAACCGACATGGCCATAAGGCCTCAGGTACCATTTTTCATTAACCGGGATTTCAACCTGAATCCCCGGTGTGAAAGTAATCGTTCCATAATTATCGAATTCGATAAAATCCGGGATATCGTCCAGCTGGTGAAGGCCCAGCGCCACGGGATATTGAATTTCAACACCCACTTTGCGTTTGCCGTCATCGTGCCAGCCCGATTCACGCACTGTTTGCCGCGGCGGAATACGGAATATGAAGGCCGAGCGGTTTTCATCAACCTGGTACCAGCCGGTGCCAAAAAAGGCTGCCAGCGCCCAATGCACCTGTTTCTCAGGTTCCGGCTCATTCGGAACGGCTTGCGCCTGCAACAACGCTGGCATCAGGATAGGTACCACGACCAACAGAAAAACACGGAAATTCATCAAAATGAGCCGAACCTTCTCCGATCTGGAATAATGAAATCGTACATGATGACAAGCACGAAGTCCCAACCTATACGGGACTTGTTGATCCCGGACAAAACATGAAAATCGAAATTGCACAAATCGAAGACACCCGTGAAATCATGGGTTGGTTTCCCGACAAGGAAAGCGTCACGCTATGGGGTAGCCCATATACCCGGTATCCCCTGCGGGACGAGACCTTTCTGGCTGATATTTACTGGGACCGGATAAGCTCCAGGGTGGCGCGCGCAGAGGATGGGCGCCTGCTTGGTTTTGGCCAGTTCTACCTGAAACTCGGTCGCTGCCACCTGGCGCGACTGGTTATCAACCCGGAATCCCGTGGCCAGGGGCTGGGCGAAGAATTCGTGGCGGCACTGATGAAGCATGGCTCGCAGGAACTGGGCACAGAGGAGTTTTCCCTTTATGTCATGACGTCGAACAGGCCGGCCTATAACTGTTATAAAAGCCTTGGATTCGAGTTGGCCGACTATCCTGACGGTGATGCGAAGCTGGAAGATTGCGTGTTTATGATTGCTGACCTGGACCGGGGCTGAAGTACTGCCATGCACCAGGTTGAAATCACCCAGCTGTCGATCTACCCGGTTAAATCCATGAAGGGAATTGCACTGGAAAGCGCCGTTTTGACAGACCAGGGGCTGGCGCATGACCGCCGCTTCATGGTGGTCCGGTCCGATGGCCGTTTCGTTACCCAGCGGGAATTGCATCGCCTGGCCCTGGTTCACACCCGCCTGGATAAAACAGGAATAGAGCTCTCGATCGAAGGGGGTGGCGTGATCACCATTCCCATTGGAAACACAGGCGGCGAACCCGTTCAGACAAAGGTCTGGGGGGATGAATGTGAAACTCTGGACCAGGGTGATGAGATATCACGGTGGCTTACATCCGCCCTGCACAGCAGCGACAGGCTACGCCTGGTGCGGATGGCGCCCGGCTACGTGCGCCCGCAGGGGCAGCCGGAAAACCTGGGCAAGGAAACCAGCACCTTTTTTGCGGATGCTGCGCCGTTCCTGGTGGCCAACGAGGCTTCTCTTGAAGCGCTGAACCGGGAACTGGAATTACGCAGGCACGATCCGGTGCCGATGAATCGATTCCGGCCCAACATCGTGCTTCGGGGGCCCTGTCCATTTGCAGAACACCAGGTGGCTGAGCTATCGTCGGGGGAAGTCAGGCTGAAGTTCTGCCACCCCTGTCAGCGTTGCGTGGTGACGACCATCAACCAGGACACGGCAGCGAAGCATCCGGACTGGCAGCCGTACAAGACCCTGAGAGATATCAATCCGATGCCGGGAAATGATCGGGCGCCTGCATTTGCCCACAATGCCATTCTGCTCGATGGTGACGGCGCTGAAATCCGCGTCGGAGACCTGGTCAAATTGAAAGGAAAAAAGTCATGAAGAAAATTCAAATCGCCTTCCTCGCAATGATGATCTGTTGCGCTACCGCGACACCGGCCCAATCCGGCAACGGCGAGGAAGCCGGCACGGCCGGTACCGATCCCGTGATGCAACTGGAACTGTCCCGGCAGCACAGCCTCGAGGAGTTGCAGTTGCTGGTCGCACCGTTGACGCTCGATCAGCTAATCGATGAAGCGGGAAAGTGGCAGGGCTATCTGCAAACCGAAATGTCCCGCATCGCCGTGCTTAAAGTTGCCGCAATGAATGCCGAGGGCGAGGTGCTCGACCGGATTCACGACGAGATCAACGTGGTTGGCGAGCAACGGGCCGGGTTGATCTACAAATTCCAGATGATCATCGACTCTTTGGAGCTCAAGGGCGGTGATCCGGAGCTGGTTGCTCAATATCGGCAATACGTCACCGGGGCGCTGGCGGCCGAATTCGATGCGACCGATCTGAAAACGATCCTCAGCCAGGCGATCGACTGGGCCATCTCCACCGAGGGCGGAGTCGGATTCATTTTGAGCTTTGCCACTATCATTGGCTCCTTTTTCATCCTCCTCATCATTGCGCGCTTCATCCGCTCATTGGCGTCCAGGGGCATCCGGCGGATTACCCATCTCTCTCAGTTGATGCAGGACTTCCTGCTGAAAGTGACGTTTTGGCTGGCGTTCGCTATCGGCCTGATGATAGTTCTGGCCGTTTTTGGCGTAAACATTACCCCCCTGTTCGCCGTACTTGGTGGTGCCAGCTTCATTCTGGCCTTCGCCATGCAGGAAACCCTCGGCAATCTCGCTTCCGGCCTGATGATCATGATCAACAAGCCGTTCGACGTTGGCGACCTGGTGGACACTAACGGAATTCTTGGGGAAGTCGAAGCGGTCAGCATCGTATCTACCACCGTTCGAACACTGGATAACCAGGTGGTGATCCTGCCCAATTCGGCCGTCTGGGGCAGCATCATCACCAACGTGACCGTCAGCCCGCTGCGGCGGGTCGATATGGTGTTCGGGATCGGTTACGGGGACGACATCGATACCGCGATGGAAGTGCTCGAAAGTATCGTCGCCGATCACCCGTTGACCCTCGACGACCCGGAGCCCCTGATCAAAATGCACGAACTGGCGGATTCATCCGTCAACTTCATCTGCCGCCCGTGGTCGAAAACCGAAGACTACTGGACTGTGTACTGGGACCTCACACGCCAGGTGAAAGAGCGCTTCGACGCTGCCGGCGTGTCCATCCCCTTCCCACAACGGGATGTGCACCTGTTCAAAGGAGATTGAGAGTTCCGGGCCGGGAGCTCAGTCCAGCCAGTCGGTCACCGAAATTCCGATGCCCAGACGGTTCACCTTGTGGTTGTAGTCGATCAGGCTCTCCCCATAGCCGTGGAAATACTGGATGTATCCCTTCAGGTACGGATAGCTGAAGACCGGGAAACTCCAGCTAAGCTCTGCTGCGCCCCGGTCGAAACCGCTCTCCAGCTGGTTTCGCATCATCACGCTGAACACGTGGCCGTTATTGCCGTAGACGAGACGAAGCTCGCCATGGCCCATGTAGTCGTCGATATCCGGGTTGTCGCTGCTCGCCTTGTCCCGTGAAACCCAGAGCCATGGTTTGACTGCCAGGGCCCAATTTCCACGTTCAAACAACAGGGTAGCGTAGAGCCGGTTCCAGCTCCGCGAAAGGTCGCCACTGCGACCGTTGGACTGATGTATCCAGCCGACCGTGTTGACCGAATTGGTGAACCCCCAGATTGACCACTTGTTTCGAAACTGAGCCCATAATTCGGGCTCGTGATTGGTCTCCCTGAAAGGCTCTGAATAGTCCGAGTTGTACATCTGCCAAAATGAGCGGTTGGTATAGGCGCCGTACAGGTCCATCCGGTCGCCAAACAGGCCGATGGCCAGCGGTACTTTCAAGCTGATTTGAAACTGTCCTTCCACGTCGTCTAATTCAAATTCAGGATCATCCAGCGCCTCGCGGAACGGCTCCGGGTTCCAACCCTCCTGATTGTAGGCGGCTGCGAGGAAATAGTTCGGCCGGTGCGCGAGGATACTGAAGGGCCGGGCCGCGGCCTCGCGCTCAGCCGCCAGGCGCTTTTCAACCGGGCTCGGCGCCTGGCCTGCCTTCGGTTCCCCGTTGGCTTCCGGCCGGGCCGCGGTGCACTGCTCCCGTATCTCGGACAGGGTCATCGAGTCGGCCGCCGTCTCCACCAGCTTCATCACGCAGGCCTGGTCCCATTCCCTAGCTTCGGCATAGCAAGCAGTAGTAAAGAAAAGCAATACTGAGGCAATTCCAGCCCCGGTAAAAAAAGCGGCCGCCCGAAGGCGGCCGTACTCACTGTTTCGTTTCATTTTCTCAGTCTTTGTCTCTGCCCAGGATGCTGTCCATTTTTTCAGAGGCCTTGGCCTTGAGAATTTCCCGCGCGGCCTCGGCAACGACTTCACTGATCACCGCGTTGGCAATCTTGGAAGCCACCTCGTCCGGCGTACCCTTGACGTTGCTCAACTCAACCGCATCGATCTCCAGTTCGGAGTACGTGTCGAAAGATTTGGACTCGAAAGCGGCCCGCGACTCGTTCATGCGGAAATAGTGTATGACGATGGTCGGTGGCTCCTCGCCTTCAGCCGTCTCGGTGGGCTCAGGTTCGCCCTCTTCCATGCCGGCGAGTAATTCCGAGAAATTACTTCCGCCACCTTTCTCCTCAATGACAATCTCGGGCTTGTCGACGACCACCCGCTTGATATCGTACGTTTCGTAATCGACCGCTGCTTCAATGCCGTTGAGAGTAAAAGCGTTCCTGCTCTTGTACCCGGGCGGATTGGCCACGGTGATACTGGAAATCGTCATCGAGCCTTCCTTGATATTGGTTTTCAGGGATCCGACGCTGACCGCAGTCCCGAAAGACGCGGAGGCGGAAGTCTCGATCGCCTCCTTGATCATCCCGTCCATGCGATGCGTGACAAAGTACCAACCAAAGCCGCCTATAACGATGACCAACACTAAAACAATACTCAGGGTTTTTTTCATGACATGTTCTCCACAAAGAGGTTGCTGATTCTCCGGGACCAGGGCAGCGGCTGAAATAATCGCCGGGCGTGATATATGTTTCCCTGGAAGAATGTTACAAGGATACAATAAACCGGCTTAGCTGAGACTCATTGATGAACGACCGCGAGGAAAAAACGACACATTTTGGTTACCGGGAAGTTCCAGCGCCGGAAAAGGCCGGGCTGGTTCGCGAAGTATTTGATTCCGTGGCCGGTAGCTATGACCTGATGAACGACCTGATGTCACTGGGTGTGCATCGAATGTGGAAACGGGAATTTGTGGCCACCAGCGGGGTTCGCCAGGGCGACCACGTGCTCGACCTGGCAGGCGGCACGGGTGACATCGCCGTGTTGTTGAGCAAGCGGGTGGGCGCAAGTGGTCGCGTTGTACTGAGCGACATCAACGAGTCCATGCTCGCCGTTGGCAGACAGCGACTGGAAGACCAGGGCATTGTCGGCAACGTCAGCTATTCGATTGCCAATGCGGAAAAGTTGCCATTTGAAAGCGGAGAGTTCGACGCGGTGACCATGGCATTCGGGTTGCGCAACGTGACCCGCAAGGACGCGGCTTTGCGGGAGATGCTCAGGGTTTTGCGCCCGGGCGGCAAAGCACTGATCCTGGAGTTCTCAAAAGTCCGCCAGGAGCCGCTCAAGGCGATTTATGATTCCTGGTCTTTCGGTGTCCTGCCCCGGCTCGGAAAGCTGGTAGCCGGTGACGAGGATAGTTACCGTTACCTGGCTGAGAGCATCCGCCAGCATCCTCCGCAGGAACAACTGGCCCAAATGATGGAGGACGCCGGCTTCGAGCAGGTTCGTTTTCGTAATCTGACCGGCGGCATCGTGGCCATCCATTCGGGAATTCACGCCTGACCATGACTGAATACAAAACACCTTTGCCGGGAATACTGGCAGCCATGCTGGAAACAGCCATCAACCGCCTTCTGGACCTGGATGAGAACACGCCCGAGCGCCTCGAGCGCCTGGAAGGCCGCATGTTGCAGCTTGATATCGAAGGAATCGGCATCACGCTCTTTTTTGCGTTTAACGGCCAGCACGTCGAGGTCGGAACAAAATCTGAGCATGAGCCCGATACGGTAATCAGCGGCTCACCCTACGCCCTGTTTTCGATGGCCGTTCCGGACGAAATCGGCAAGTGGGGAACGCCGGAATCACGAGTGACCATCACCGGTGATGCGAACCTTGCCAGGGACCTGGAGCGGCTGTTTTCCCGGCTGGATCCAGACTGGGAGGGCAGGCTGTCGCGAATTTTCGGGGATGTCTGGGGCCACCAGGTCGCCGCTGGCCTGCGCGCCGGCGCCGAGCAGGCCAGGGAGTCCGCCGAAAGTGCCGGCGACATGATCAGCGAATACCTCCAGCGCGGCCAGGGGCCATTACTGCGGCCGGAAGAAATTGAAGGCTTTGCCCGTGATGTAGACGACACCCGCGCTGCGGTTGAGCGGCTCGAAACCCGAATTCGCCGAATGGAAGAGAGTAAGTGATCCATCACCTTCGCCAGTTCGGCCGCATGCTTAAGATCAGCGCGATACTTTCGCGCTACCAACTGGACGAATTCCTGGAAGCTACCCACCTGTACCGGCCCATGCGCCTGGTGCGTTTTTTCACGCCCTGGGGCGGTGCTGATATAGCTGACAAACCACGCGGCGAGCGGCTGCGATTGGCACTGAACGAGATGGGGCCGATCTATGTCAAGTTCGGTCAAATCATTTCGACACGCCGGGACCTGGTGGCGCCGGATATAGCCGACGAGCTGGCGCTGCTGCAGGACCAGGTTCCCCCGTTTCCGGGCGATGAAGCTCAGGCGATTGTGGAGCAGGCGCTGAAAAAGCCGGTATCGGAGCTGTTTTCCACCTTCGACCTGGAGCCACTGGCCTCCGCCTCCATCGCCCAGGTGCACGGCGCTACCCTGCCGGACGGCCGCGAGGTAGTGGTCAAAGTCGTACGGCCCGGTATCCGCAGGCTGATTCGCCGTGATATTGACCTGTTGATGGCCATAGCACGGCTGGCCGAAAAATACTGGGAGGGCGGCGCACGGGTGCGGCCACCCGAGTTCGTGCGCGAGTTTGAAACTTTCGTCTTCGATGAACTCGACATGAATCGTGAAGCGGCCAACGCATCAGCCCTGCGCAAGAATTTTGAAGGTTCGAGCGAACTCTACATCCCGGAGATTTACTGGCCGTATTGCAAGGAACACGTGTTGGTCATGGAACGGGTTTCAGGCGTTCCGATCAGCGACATCAAGGGTCTCAGGAAAGCCGGCGTCAACCTCGAGCGGCTGGCCAAAATGGGTATACGCGTTTTCTATACCCAGGTTTTCCGGGATAACCTGTTCCATGCCGACATGCACCCCGGCAACATCCTGGTGGATGTCAGCGACCCTGAGAATGCCAGTTACATCGCCCTCGATTTCGGCATCGTCGCCAGCCTGACGCCGCGCGATCTTTACTATATTTCCGAGAATTTCCAGGCCCTGTTCAACCGCGACTATTTCCGGGTCGCACACCTGCACGTCGAAGCCGGCTGGATACCTCACGATACCCGCCTGGACGAGCTCGAAGCGTCTGTGCGCGCCGTCGGCGAACCTGTTTTCTCGCGCCCCCTGAATGAAATTTCATTCGGCGAACTGATGCTGAAACTGTTCCAGGTGGCCTACCGGTTCAAACTGGATATCCAACCCCAGTTGATCATGCTGCAAAAAACTCTGCTCAACATCGAGGGGCTTGGCCGGGAGCTTTATCCCGATCTCGATGTGATGGCAACCTCGAAACCGGAACTTGAACGGATTCTGCGGGAGAAGCACGGCTTCGATCATGCTGCGAAGGATTTGCGGGAGAGGCTGCCCGGGTGGCTTAGCCAGGCGCCGGACATGCCCGGCCTGCTTTACGACTACCTGAAGCAGGCTACCGAAGGAAACCTGGTCTCGCGGGTGGACCCACGCGACCTGGCGCGATTCCGCGCCGGGGAATCGGAATTGAACCGGCGCAAAATACAGGCCATTAGCGGATCATCATTGTTTTTCAGCGGTGCCTTGCTGATCGGATTCGAAGTCGGGCCCTGGTATCTGTTTAACGCCTCCGTTCCCGGCCTGCTTGCCATGGTCTGGGGCGCCTGGCACCTGGTCAAGGCGCATCGCGGTTAGTCGACCACTAGCGGCTGTTGGCGTTTTTAATATCCAGGTTGAACAACTCCTGAAGTTCCTTGCCGATTTGCAGCAAGTCCTGGTCGGCCCGCTCCAGGTTACGGTAGGCTTCCGCAGCAAAATATTCCGCATCAGAACAATCTGCATTGCGGGCTTTCATCTCGGCACTGGTGATTTCGGATGCCGCTGAATCCAGCTTCAGATGAATCAGGTACAGCTGTTCCGTTTTTTTCTGTACGGCCTGGCGTAACTTTGCCATGTCAACCTGGGGGTCAGGGGCCTGGGGTTGACAGGCCGCCAGAGCCAGGAAAAAGGTCACTGCAATGACCGGAAAATGAAAACGCCGCATCATAATATCCCTCGTTTAAAAATGATTTCAGAACCTGAACCGGGCAAACACCATGGGCCCGGCAAACTGGATGTCATAGACCTGGACGTACTCGGTCTGATCGATGTCCAGGTCGAGATCGATGAAATGGTAGGCTGCGCCCAGCGCCCAGCGGTCCGTCAGTGAATAGTTGACCATTGCATTCGCGTTGGACATGCTGCCACTGTACTTGTCGTAATCGAGCGTGAAATAGCCGGCCCTGGCGGTCAGATTCCAGCGCGGCGCCATTTTCCAGTAGACGTACAGCAGCAGGTTCGGCAGGGGCGCAAGGGCGTCCAGGTCGCCAGAAATGACCTCCACTTCCCGGTCTCCGATCCTGACCTCCGCCGAGATCGCCGTGTCCAGGTCGACGACGTGAGCGCCGATGCCGATGCCGGCGTCGACCGACTCGGTGCGGAAAAATGAATAGGTCGCCTCGAGAATGTACCACTGCGCGTCGAACTCACTGGTTACCGACGCCCCTGCCGGTATTTCAACACCATTACCCAGCGGCAGGCTGCCTTCCCAGGCATTACTGCCGGTGACGTCATACCTCCAGGAGCCAAACCAGGCTCCCCAGCGCGAACTACTGGATCGCCAGGCCAGCGATAGCCAGTAGGATGAATCGGTCTCGTCAAGCCCGGCGCGATCGAAGTCGATAATGGTGACGACCCGCCCGTCGGGTAGCCTGGCGGTAAAGCTGCCGTCCGCGTCCAGGTACATGAGGCCCGCAGATGCAGTGAATTGCGCCCAGCCCAACCCGGTTTCTTCCACGTCACCGTCAAACAGATCCAAACCTTGATCCGGTTCGCTGTCCTCAGCTTCTTCGTCCTGGGCATGCAACGTAAAGACGAGCAAAACCAGCGTGACCGCCAGAACCATGCGGGCCATGATGTGCATGAGTATATTAAAGCACGGCACGCCTTTTTCTTCAGAGGAAAATATTGCTGTTTCCCAGCGATTCCGGATTATTCAGCAGCAAGGAACCCGACTGATATTTCACGCCGTTGATTCTCCCGCTTCCTGATTCAAAGCAGATATTGAGTCTGCAGGATTGCCGATAGCCGGTTTCGACCCGAAGCCGCCCTTTGGCTTCAATCGAATATCGTCTTTGAGTGGAGCTAATAGCGACTTCCGACCCAAAGCGGTTCCCACCATGCTGCCTTGATCCGTTAAGTGAGATTGATGTGACGCTCCGGACCAAAAAACTGGCGTGATACGGATGACACCTGGCAAAACGTTGCAGCGAAAACCATAAAACTGATAAGTAGGAAATCCCGGTTACCGAACCCTGATGCAGCCGAGGCCTGCTAAGCTATGGGGGGTGAAAAATCCTATTGACCAGGGCCGAAGGCCCGGCTTTACCCATACGGTGTTGTTGACGGCTGTCGCGATGCTGGCATTTGCCGCCAATTCCCTGCTGTGCAGGATGGCGCTGGGCGAGGGACTCATCGATGCTGCCAGTTTCACCTCGGCCAGGGTCATTTCAGGGGCCGTCACCCTCTCCCTGATCCTGCTTCCACGCTGGCGCATGCAGGGTCGCGCACCGGTCGATTGGCGCGCTGCGGCCATGTTGTTCACCTACATGGCTTTTTTTTCCTTCGCCTATTTGTCATTGAGCGCCGGTACGGGCGCCCTGTTGTTGTTTGGCGCCGTACAACTGACCATGTTTGTCGTCGCGCTTCGTTCCGGCGAGCCTTTCCCGGCTTTATCCTGGGCCGGGCTGGGCCTGGCAGTATCCGGGCTGATCTACCTGGTATCGCCCGGCGTGACTGCCCCTGATCCACTGGGCGCTGCATTAATGACGGTCGCCGGCATTGCCTGGGGCGTATACTCATTATTAGGCAAAACCGCATCTGATCCCCTGGCGGCCACCGCCAATAATTTCATTTTCTCAGTCCCACTGGTTATTCTGGTCAGCCTGCTTTTTCTGGATGACCTTCATTTCACTCGTCAGGGATTGGCGTTGGCGGTCACGTCAGGGTCGATTGCTTCGGGCCTCGGCTACGTGATCTGGTATGCCGCGCTGAAAGGCCTTCCGGCCACCCGCGCCGCAACCGTTCAGCTTTCCGTTCCCGTCATTGCAGCCATCGGCGGGGTTATTCTTCTTTCGGAGCAGGTGACTCTGAGGCTGGTACTGGCGTCAGTGGCGACACTGGGCGGCATAGCGCTGGTGCTGATGCAAAGATCAGCGAAAGACAAATAGACTTGCAATTTCAATTCCCCGCTTATATACTTACCTGTAAGTAAGTTGAAGAAAGCAAATGAGCCCAACCAGCAATACAAGAGAGCAGATTATCGACAAGGCGTTTCAGCTCATGCTGCAACGTGGCTTGAACGGTTTCAGTTACCGGGATATTTCCGAACCTCTTGGTGTGAAGAACGCGGCCATCCACTACCATTTTCCAAACAAGATGGACCTGATCAAGGCGCTTATCGACGAAAACCACCTCGTTCTGCGCAGGTCGACATCGGAGTTCATGGCCTATGGAGGGCCCGCGAGGCCCCAATTGGAAGGGTTGTTTGCTTTTACCTTGAATCAGTGCCAGTGCGGCCGGCCGATATGCATGGTTGGCGCCCTTGCAATTGATTACGACGACCTGACAGACGAAATCAAGAATGCCAACGACCGTTTTATGAAAGATTCGGTGAACTGGTTAACGCGGGTAATGGAAATCGGGCGGGACCAGGAAGAATTTCACTTTGACGGAGACGCGGCGTCGAAAGCTGTATCGATCCTTGCAATGATCCAGGGTGCAAGGCAACTGGCGCGCGTTCATGGGCTGGATTACCTGGAGAAAATTTTTGACCAGATCCGTACGGATCTCGGAATCAAAGACTGAAAAAAATTTGCACACAAGACTTACTTACTAGTAAGTATTAAGGAGAAAAGAGATGAAAACACACTCAATCGAATGGTCCGACATCAGCAGGGAAAAAAATACTGCTGCCATCACTACCGCCAGCCATCTGAATCGCGTTCTGTGCCTGGCCACCAGGGCATTCATGGCATTGGTCCCCGCCCTGGCAATCGTCATTGGTTCCGCCTGGCTGATCAGCGCCCCAGACCTGATGGTCTACCTGCAGGCAACGCTGTGGACATCGGGTTTTGTCTTCTTCGGACTGGCCATCGAGTCCAAAAAACCGGTCATACTGGCCAGCCTGGCAACGGGTATTGCCTTGCCGGTGCTCGCTGTTCTGAGTTCAAAGGTTGCGGCCGAGTTCGCGGTGGTCGCGGCTGTCCTGGTTGCCGCATGGATTGCTGTCGCCATCTTCCGTCGCTGGTGAGGAGTCCAGGCTCCTTTTACCTTCGCAGGATGGCCCACCACCGGGCTATGTTCAGAAGACTCATCAGGGACGCTGAAACGTAAGTCATCGCCGCCGCCTTCAACAGGCGGCGCGCGTGTTTCTCGTCTTTCTCGTACAGTATTTCCCGCTCCTTCAGAAGTGGCAATGCACGCCCGAAACTGGCATCAAATTCGGTTGGAAGCGTCAGCAGATGAATCACAACCGCCGAACCGAGCGTCAGCATGCCACCCAGGAACATCAGCAGGCCGGCCTGGGGCAACCGGGTGATGCCAATGATCAAAGGGGTTGCCATCAACAGGACGGCGCCGGTTTTCTCGATCGGGCTGACCCATTTAACCAGCTGTGTGCGCCATCTTAACGGGGCGAACCCTGCTGCATCCTGGATGGCGTGACCCACCTCGTGAGTAGCTACGGTCACCGCCGTCAGTGACTTGCCATTGAAATTCTGCTCAGTCAGGCGGATCATTTTTTCAACCGGATCGTAATGGTCGCCTGCGTCGGTGATTTCGATACCCACCTGTTCAAGCCCCAGGGAATCAAGCAGCCTGCGCGCCGTTTCAGCGCCGCTATGCAGGTAGCGGTCGGCGGGACTGCTGTAACGCTCCATCACTCGCTTCACCCAAAGACCGGGACCGATGACAATCGTGAGCAGGATTATGACGATCAGAATTATGTGCATAAATCAGGTTTTGCGGGCCCGGCCCGTTGCAGTGGGAAGGATCTTCACAGGATCGGTTCCAGGAAGAAGAAGAAGGAACTCAGGAAAAGTACCGTTACCTGCCGCCGGGTCCTGATCACTTCCGGAAAACTGCCCACGGCGTAATAGTTCTGGTAAAACTCCGGTGAATCCGTCGTGACCGGCTGTTGACCCGGCGCCAGTTCATAAACCGATGTTGCGCCGTACGACCAGGGTTTGAATTCCGGGCCGGTTTTCGAAACCCCGGCCATTGCTGTTTTCTCCTGCTCCTTGTCCGGCTTGACAGCCACGATCCAGCTGTTTTGCGGCTCCGTGTCACGCCTGATCAGGCCCTCTACGGTCTGTGCAAAAGTGATGTCCCAAACGATCAGCCCGTTCTCGGTGTTGAATCCTTCAGAGCGTGGATCGAAATTGTGCGAGCCGATCATGGCCACCCGGCCATCGACCACGAACGACTTCGAATGAAGCCCGGTTCTTGGGGCGGGCATGGGAATGGTTGAATTATCACCCGAAACGACCGACTTGCTGGTAACGCCGTTTTTCTTTTCTTCAATCAACTCGGGCCAGCGGGGGAAAAAATCGGGGGCATCGAGCGGAAAAGGTTTGAATTCATACATCTGGAAACCGAGCTTATCGACGTAGCGTTTTTTATGGCGATGGGTGTTCGCATAAACCGTATCCGCATCGGTCGATGCCAGGGAATTGGTGGAGAACACCAGTTCGATGTCCGGGTTGCGCTCCCGCAAGCGGGTAAATACTTCGCGCGCCCTTTTGGACAACACCATGTAAGGCGACTGGATAACAACCGATTGCCTGGCCGAGATCAGGATATCGTAAAGTTCACGGGTGAGGTCCCTTTTGGGCGCGTCTTCCGGAAAAGACTGCTTGCGCGGACGGTCCGAGAAATATTCCAGGCGATCCACCAGATAGGCAGGCTCCACGAACAGTGCATGTATGTGTTGCGGGTCTTTGATGCGTTCCAGAAGGGGCATCATTCGCGGCGCCGGATCAAACTCTCCCAGCTCAGTCGGGTTACCATTGAGAAGCTCCGCGGCGACATCGCGCAAGTGCTGTACCGGGATGGTCTTGGGGCTTTCCCAGAACCAGTCGAAAGATTCCCGCATTTCTGGAACGGATGAGCCATACACCAGCACGTCCCGGTCCTTGAATTCATAGTTGGTGTCGAAGTCGAAATATCGATCGGCGATATTACGCCCACCGATCAGGCCGACGTTGTCATCGACGGCCAACAGTTTGTTGTGCATGCGTTGATTGACTCTTCTGAAACAGCAGGCCATGCCGCTGATCCAGTCATGCTTCGCCATTTTTGCTTTGTAGAATGATGGGTTATAGAAACGAATTTCGAAATTCTTGTGCGCCATGGTCAGCAACACCAGGTACTCGACATCGGAAAATGAGAACATCTGGTCCAGCAGCAGCCGGACTTTTACGCCCCGCCTCGCGGCATCCAGTAATTCATTCAAAATCAGCTCACCGCTGTCGTCACCGCGCAAGATGAAGTTCTGCAATTCAATGTTGCGGCGTGCAGCCCGGATCAAGTGAACCCTGATTTTGAGCGCATCCTCACCAAATTCGATCAAGGTCAGATGATGCTCGCCGGCACCCGCCGCAGCCGTGCCAAACTCGAGAACAGGTGAGTTTGCCGCGCATCGGTCAAGCTCGCGGGGAAGGCAACGAAGGCCCTTTTCCTGGTTGGCGGCGACCTTGGCATCCACCATTTCCACTTTTTTGGCCGACAGTGAACAGCCCTGCAAAAACAGTGCCGCCATCAGGCATAAAAGTATTCTTTGCACCATCAGGAAACGCTGGAAGGTGCAGCCGGTAGCAACCGGAATCCCCGGATCTTCATGGCCGGGGCATGGCTGGCAATCGCTCCCAGGTATTCTTTTTGGGGCTGGAGCAACGCCAGCGACCACTTACCGGCTTCTTCGCCATCGATATCCAGCACAGCCGCCGGTTGTGAGATATCCATATCCACCGTGAACCGACAGAATTGGTTAGCGATCCCCAGCCCCGAAGCTTTGACAACCGCTTCCTTGCACGCCCAGGCGCGCAAAAATGCCGCATCACGGTCTTGCGGGGCGATCGCTTCCAGTGCAGTTGCTTCGGCAGGGCTGAAATAGCGGCGAGCGACCCCCATCGGGTCACGCGCCTCGCGCCCCGCGGGTTCCAGGTCAACACCCAGGTAACTGGAAGTGGAGAAGCCGATCAACAGTTTTTCTTCGCTCTTCGCCATGCTGAAATGAAGATCGCTCTCGTGCACGACCTGGTCCAGCACCGGTTTGCCCCGGTTTTTCCGGTTGATCTGCACCGATTTACCAGGCAAGCCCAGGTAGCCGCCAAGCAGCAGCCTGAGGTAAAAACGGCGCGCAAAAAGCAGTTGGCCAGCTGTGAAGGGTGAACTGTCGCCGGACTCACTTTCACTGCCCAATGCGCCCTGCAGTGAACGCCCGAGACCATCGAGATCCAGGTACCAGACATGCACTTCGCCGGGCGCGGGCAAATGGAGATCATGCAAAGGAATCCGGCAGGGCCAGAAGTCCTGTGGTCCGGCGGCAACCGCTGCATTTATCCTATTCGTCATCGTCATGACCGCCTCAGTCTATCGCATGATTTGGCGGGATTGAATTAACACCTTGAAGCACTGGTGATCTGCCTGTACCGTTAGGCAACAATCTGTCCCGGCGAAGCCAATGAAATTCAAGAATGTTGTCATTCAGTCCCTTGCTGCCGTTGTACCACCCATACGCGTCACTTCAAAGGAAATCGAGAAAAAACTGAAACCCACACTCAACCGGCTGGGTGTTCGCGATGATTTGCTCGAAGACGTGTCCGGCATCGGATCCCGGTGTTTCTGGGAAAAAGGCACGGCGCCGTCGGATGCCGCCACGCTGGCCGCTGAAAAGGCGCTCGATGAGTCCGGCATCGACCGCCAGAAAATCGGGGTCATCATCAATACATCGGTATGCCGCGATTACCTGGAGCCTTCAACGGCCTGCATCGTGCATGGCAATCTGGGCCTGAATGAAAATTGTCTGAATTTTGACGTCGGCAACGCCTGCCTGGCTTTCATGAACGGCATGGACATCGCCGCCCGCATGATAGAACGCACCGAAGTGGAATACGCACTGATCGTCGACGGTGAATCAAGCCGGCCGATTACCGAGGCCACCATTGAACGCATGCTAGAACCTGATATCAGCGCCGAGCAATTCCGCTCCGAGTTTGCATCCCTGACGCTCGGCTCCGGGGCTGCGGCCATGGTGATGGCGCGCCGGGAACTGGCGCCTGAAGGGCACGCCTACCTGGGCAGTGTTTCCCGGGCCGCGACCGAATTCAACCGGCTCTGTCACGGCCAGATGAACCAGATGGTCACCGATACCAGGGTACTTTTGAGCGAGGGGCTGAAACTGGCGGCCAAGACCTTCCACGCGGCCAGGATAGCGCTGGGCTGGGTTACCAGTGAACTGGACCAGTTCGTGATTCATCAGGTCAGCAAGGTGCATACCGATTCCCTGGTGAAGCTGCTCGGCCTGGATCCGGAGAAAGTACACGCCATTTACCCCGACATGGGTAACATTGGCCCGGCCTCCGTACCTATCGTCCTGGCGAAAGCCGTTGAACTGGGTAAGGTGCGCAAGGGTGACCGGGTCGCCTTGCTGGGCATTGGCTCGGGCCTCAACTGCCAGATGGCCGAGGTCATCTGGTAAGCAGGCAAAAGGAGGATTCTGAATGGCATTACCTCCGGATCACCTGTATCCCTTTGGCAATAACTACCTGGAAATGCGCGGCTTGCGCATGCACTACCTCGATGAAGGGCCGCGTGATGCACCCCCGGTGCTGATGCTGCACGGTAATCCCACCTGGTCTTTTTATTACCGCAACCTGGTCAGGGCCCTGTGCGGAGAATTCCGTTGTATCGTTCCGGATCATATTGGCTGCGGTTTGTCCGACAAGCCTGGCGATGACGCCTACGACTACCGGCTGAAAAGCCGCATCGAAGATATTGACACCCTCATCAACCATCTCGACCTGCAACAGGCACTGACCCTGGTGGTGCACGATTGGGGCGGAATGATCGGATTTGCCTGGGCCACTGCTCACCCTGACCGGGTCGCGAAAACCGTGGTGCTGAACACCGCTGCCTTTCCTCTGCCGGCAGACAAAAAGATGCCACCGGCGCTCAGCCTGGTGCGTGATTCCTCCTTCGGGGCGTTCCTGGTCAAGCGGTTCAATGCCTTTTCCGCCATTGCCGCGCGCGTCGCTTTCAAAAAACCGGTTTCCAGGGAGGTCCGGAAGGCTTACACACTGCCTTACGACTCACCGGAAAATCGCATCGCCACGTTGCGCTTTGTGCAGGATATCCCTCTCAGCGAAAACGACCCGGGTTTCAATATTTTGACTAATACCGCCGAGCGATTACACTTGTTGCAGGACAAACCCTGCATGATCGCGTGGGGGGAAAAGGATTTCGTGTTCGACGCACCGTTTCTCAACAAGTGGCTTGAATACTTTCCGGATGCCGAAGTCCATCGCTTTCCGGACTGTGGTCACTACATCCTCGAAGATGGCGGGCCGGAGCTGATCGACACGATCGTGAACTTTATCGGAATCAGGGAAGATTCGAATCATGGACATGCCAGTGGAAAATACGTGGAACAAGGAAGAATTCAATAATGTCGCAAGCGCGCTCAGCTGGCAGGCCGCGCGCCAACCAGGCGTCACCGCGATCTATTACCCCAGGAGCAGCAGTTTCAGCAAGAATAACTACGACAGTTGCACTTACCAGGAGCTGAACCAGCTCAGCGATACCTATGCCCGGGGCCTGCAGGCTTACGGCATCGGTCCGGGTGTCCGTACAGCCCTGATGCTGACACCCGGGCTCGACTTTTTCGCCATGTTTTTCGCCTTGTTCAAGGCCGGCGCCGTACCGGTGCTGATCGACCCGGGTATCGGTACAAAATCATTGAAACAGTGCCTGGCAGAGGCATCGCCAAAAGCTTTTATCGGAGTGACCAGGGCCCACTTCGCCCGCAAAATACTTGGTTGGGCCAAAGAAAGTTGCGAATTACTGGTATCTGCCGGTCCCACGCTTGGCCTGGGCGGCATCAACCTGAAAAAGCTGAAGAAATTGGGCGAAGCATCGGCGAGCGAGGCCGAGCACGCCGTTAAACCGGACGACATGGCGGCGATCCTGTTCACTTCAGGCAGTACTGGTGTGCCCAAGGGCGTGGTTTACCGCCACCGGCATTTCAATGCACAGGTAGAAATGTTGAAAAATGCATTCGACATTGCACCGGGCGAAGTCAGCCTGCCGACGTTTCCGCCCTTCGCCCTGTTCGATCCGGCACTTGGAATGACCACTATCGTGCCCGACATGGACCCCACCCGGCCCGCTGACGCTGACCCGGAAAAACTGATCCAGGCCATCGACCGCTTCAAGGTGACCAATATTTTCGGCTCTCCTGCGCTGCTCGATACGCTGAGCCGCCATTGCGTAGACAAGGGTATCCGCATGGAAAGCGTGACCCGCGTGATCTCTGCCGGTGCGGCCGTTCCGGTGCGCACCATTCGCAGAATGCAGAAATCGCTCTACCAGGACGCGGAGATTCACACGCCCTATGGCGCCACCGAATGCCTGCCGGTCGCCAGTATCAGCGCATCCCAAATTGACGACAAAATGATAGACATGATCGAATCAGGAGATGGAGTCTGTGTGGGCAGACCGGTAGAACCAAACGAAGTCCGGATCATCAAAATCAGCGAAATGGCATTCAATGACATTTCTGAAACCACCGAAATGCCCCTCGGCATGCCGGGGGAAATCATCGTCACCGGACCGACCTGTACCGACAGCTACTGGAACCGCGAGGCGGATACCCTGATGGCTAAATTCACCGATGAGCACGGCCGGAACTGGCACCGCATGGGCGATATCGGCATCATGGATGGCCAGGGCCGGCTGTGGTACTGCGGGCGGGTGTCACAGCGGGTGGAAACCGGCCAGGAAACGCTTTTTGCCGACCAGTGCGAAGCTATTTTCAATCAGCATCCCGACCTCGTGAGGTCTGCCGTTGTCGGCGCCGGGGCCAGGGGCCGCCAGACTCCGGTCCTGTGTATCGAGGTCAAAGGGAAGCTGTCACCGGTGGACACCGAGCGGGTTCACTTCGATCTTCTTCAACTCGCACAGGCACACTCAATAACCAGGAGCATCCGTACCGTACTGTTCCATCCGGGTTTTCCGGTGGACATACGCCACAACTCCAAGATCGGACGCGAAGAACTGGCTGAGTGGGCTGCGAACCAGATGCAGAAATAGCCATTGAAAGTCCTGGTTACCGGTGGTGGCGGTTTTCTTGGGTCCGCAATCTGCCGCCAGCTTGCAGTACTCGGGTATGAAGTCATTGCTTTCCAACGCTCTGGCGCCAGTCATCTGACAGCGGAGAACATCCACCCTGTTGCGGGTGACATTTGCGACCTTGCTGGTCTGACTGCCGCCACACAAGGCTGCGGCGCGGTCATTCACACGGCAGGCAAGGCGGGAGTCTGGGGCGATCCGGAGGAGTATCGGCGGATCAATGTCGATGGCACCTCGAACGTCATCGAGGCTTGCCGGCAAAACACTATACATCTATTGGTACACACCAGCTCGCCCAGCATCGTACATGCTGGCGGTGACATAGGCGGGGCCGACGAGTCACTTCCTATTGCGCAACACTTCACCGCGGCCTACCCGGCGAGCAAGGCACAGGCCGAAAAAATAGTGGTGGCGGCAAACTCCGAACTGCTGAAAACCACGGCCCTGCGCCCACACCTGATCTGGGGACCGGGTGATCCGCATATCCTGCCCAGGCTCGCCAGGAAAGCCAGAAGCGGTACGCTTGCCCTGCCCGGCCCAGACAAATTGATCGACACCATATTCATCGAAAACGCCGCGCTGGCGCATGTTAAAGCCCTGCAGGAACTCCAGGCGGCCGGCCGCTGCGCGGGCAATGCCTATTTTGTGACCAACAACGAGCCCATGCCCCAGGGCGAGATCATACAAAAACTACTCGCAGCCATCGGCATCGAGGCCAGGATCCGGGCGATACCGGTTGGCGTGGCAAAAACGGCCGGGACCCTCTGTGAATCGGCATGGAAAGTGTTCGGACTGAAATCCGAGCCCCCGGTCACCCGTTTCTCGGTGGAACAACTGGCTACCGCCCACTGGTTCGATACCAGTGCGGCTGAGCGGGATTTAGGCTATGTTCCTGCGGTCACTATCGATGAGGGGCTTGAGTCGCTTCGAAAAACCGGCCTGTAATTCAAGCATCGCTATTGACTAATCCAGGCCCGCGATTCATTTCCTGTTTTTCGCTTTGTGTTTCTCATCCATCGGCCGGCCGCGGAACTTGCGCACGTAATACTCGATAAAACTGTAGTCCAGCAGTTCAAGATCAGCACCGGCGATATCCTGATAACGTCCGTAGTACTTGTGTTTCACCCATGCATTGATATCCATTCGTCTGCCGTGTTCGAACAACCAGCTATTGAGGGGATGGAAGCCGCCCTTTAAAACAAAAGCGGTGCCGAAATCAATCACGCAGGGTTTTTCATCCCGGGTCACCAGGATATTGGATTTGGATTTGAGATCACCGTGGGTCACACCCCGTTCATGTATGGAGCGGAGAACCTCCAGGAACTCCCTGAACCAGTTTCCCCGGTCGGTCCATTGGGCATCGCGGTAGGGCACTCCACGAATGAATTCGATCACCAGGTAGCGCTCGTCGATCATGCCATGACATTGCGGCACACCAGCCAGGCCACTCATGCGCTGATAGGCCTGGAACTCCCGCAGCAGTGTTCTTTTGCGTGCTTGTCGCACCAGACCGCTGCCCATCGCGGTTTTGACGATCAGGTCCTGCCCACCTTGCTGATAATGCAGGACAGTGCCCTGGTTGCTGACCGCCAGGATGTTCTCTCCATGCTGCAGGCTGTGCTCGATCCATTGCCTGAATTCCGGCTGATTGATCAGCTTATTCATTTATGTTGTAGTACCCGCCCGGCCGCCCGTTCATTCTCCTCCGGATAATAACATTGGGAATCCAGATGAATATCAGAATAATTGTTTTGACCGCGCTCACTCTGTTTCTGGCAATCCATTCGCCAACCTGGGCCGAGCCCTATCCCTCGACCTATACCCCCATGACTTCCACTCCGGTCTTGATTGTGAACGCAACGATTCTGACCGGTACCGGCGAGCGAATTGATAATGGCAGCCTGCTGGTGTCAAACGGCCGGATAGTGAGTGTCAGCCCGGCAACGGATCCCATCGATGCGGACGATGCTGAGGTCATCGATGCACAGGGCCGGTGGCTGACCCCGGGGCTGATCGATGTTCATTCACACCTGGGCGTTTACGCCAGCCCTGAAATCGATGCGCACTCAGATGGCAACGAGGCCACTGCGCCATCAACCGCCGAAGTCTGGGCTGAACACAGCGTCTGGCCCCATGACCCCGGCTTCAATCGTGCGCTCGCCGGTGGTGTGACCACCTTGCAGATCCTGCCTGGCTCGGCGAATTTGATCGGCGGCCGCAGCGTGACCCTGAAAAACGTGCGCTCGAACAGCTACCAGGGCATGAAGTTTCCGGCGGCACCACATGGAATGAAAATGGCCTGTGGCGAGAATCCCAAGCGGGTTTATGGAGAGAAGGATCAGGCCCCCTCGACCCGCATGGGCAATGTAGCAGGCTACCGTGCGCAATGGGTCGAGGCGCAGAAATACATCCAGGACTGGGAAACATACGAGGACAGGAAAAACGGCAGAAAAAACGACAGGTATGGTGAATCCAAGGTACCGAAACGGGACCTCAGGCTGGACACCCTTGCTGGTGTTTTAAAGGGTGAAATCCTGGTGCATATGCACTGCTACCGCGCCGATGAAATGATCACTATCCTGGATATGGCCGACGAATTCGGCTATCGCGTCAGCGCATTTCATCACGGTGTTGAAGCCTACAAGATTGCCGGCGAATTGGCGGAAGCCGGTGTATGCGGGGCCCTGTGGGCTGACTGGTGGGGCTTCAAGGCAGAAGCCTATGACGGCATCCAGGAAAACATCGCCTTGGTCGACCGCCCCGCAGGCGGCTGCGCCATTGTTCACTCGGATTCCGATGAAGGCATCCAGCGCCTGAACCAGGAAGCAGCCAAAGCGATGTCGCGCGGGCAGCGTGCCGGCATGGATATCCCACCGGAGCGGGCCATTCGCTGGATCACGGCAAATCCCGCCAAATCCATGGGCATCCTCGACCAGACGGGAACCCTGGAACCAGGAAAAATGGCTGACATCGTGCTCTGGAACGGTGACCCGTTCAGTGTCTACGCCAAGGCCGACCAGGTTTTCATCGACGGCGCCCTGGTCTTTGACCGCGCCGATGTTTCGCGTCAACCGGTGTCGGATTTCGAATTGGGGCAGCAACTGGGGGTGGTGAAATGACTCTGAAACGCATCATGTCAATAGCTGTTGCCGCACTGGTTTCGACCCACGCATGGGGCGAAACCCTGTTCATCAACGACGCAACGGTCCATACCATGGGCAGCCAGGCGATCCTGCAGGACGCGGATATCCTGGTTCGTGATGGAACAATCGTTTCCGTGGGGGCCGGCATGAATGCTCCTGCGGATGCCGTCGTGATTGAAGCTGCCGGCAAGCCAGTGACACCCGGATTTTTTACCGGCATCACCGCCCTGGGCCTGGTTGAGATATCTGCCGACGAAATGAGCGTCGACAGTGCACTGGAAAGTGACCGGCTCAGGCCCGAGTTTGATGTGACCACTGCTTTCAATCCCCATTCGACCTTGATTCCGGTCACGCGGGTCGAGGGTTTTACCTGGAGTGTGCTCGGCGCCAGCCGCTCCGGCACCATTGTCGGAGGCCAGGGGCGGCCTGTCTCTCTCGATGGCAACTATCAGTCTTTTCTCGGCAACAAGCTGCTGTTCATCGATGTCGGCGGTGATGCGTCCGGCCAGAGCGCGGGGTCCCGTGCTGCTCAATGGATGTTGTTGGACCAGGCCATGATGGAAGCAGGAAGCGAAGTGCGCTGGTCACCGGAAACGCTGCTGACCCC
>CALDVW010000061.1 GCA_937924405.1 uncultured Lysobacterales bacterium | reverse complement strand
CGATAGCCCAGCGCACTGTGTGGACGCTTTTTGTCGTAGTGATTTCGCCAGTGCTCGATGATCACCTGGGCGATGGTTTGGCCCTGGCCTTGCAGGACCTCGGCCTCGCGCAGTTTGCGGATGATCGTTTCGGGGGTGTATCGTTTCTTTGCCATGATCCAGTTCTCCGGTCAGTTGAAAATACTAACTTGAAACCTGGACCAGTTTTTTCAGGCTAGGTCAAATCAACAACATCTCGAATAAATGGTGGTGATGGGTGGACTTGAACCCGGATGCGCGCCATTGCATCACTTACGAAGGCACACTCGCGTACCGCATCCGAAGCATGTCGCTAACAGGAGTTTCTGCGCTGACAATACGGTGTCAGTTCCCCTTCAGTACAATAAAAAGGGCCCCGCTTTTGGGGCCCTGTTTTATTGGTGGTGATGGGTGGACTTGAACCACCGACCTCAGCATTATGAATGCCGCGCTCTAACCAGCTGAGCTACATCACCAAAAACCGGTTCGTTGCCGAATCAATCGGGGCGCAAATTCTCTATCTACGGCCTGCGAATGTCAACCTTGGTGATCAAAAACGGTAGCCAAATGAAGTGAAGAACCGTTCCTGGATTTCGTCGAACGTCGGGTTGTGGTTCTGGGGGCCCTGTTGAGCGATCTTGATCGATCCCATGACGGAGCCGATCCGGCAACTGGTGATGAGATCGAGGTCATTCAAAAGACCGTAAAGCAAACCGGAACGGAAGGCGTCACCGCAGCCGGTCGGGTCCTGGATGTCGTCCGCTTTCACCGCGGCCACCTCCTGTTCACCATCACGCGTGCGCAGCAGCGATCCTTCTCCGCCACGGGTCACGATCATGGCTTCAACCTGGTTTGCTATGGCGTCGCCATCCAACCCGGTTTTTTCCTTTAACAACTGGAATTCATAGTCATTGACGACGATGTACTTCGCTTCCTTGATGAACTGCTTGAGCTCATCCCCGTTAAACAGCGTCATGCCCTGCCCGGGATCGAAGATGTGCGGAATGCCTTCCTCCACAAAATCCCGGCTGTGCTGAATCATGGCCTGCTTGCCGTCCGGCGCCACAATACCCACCCGAATACCCTCGGTGTCCGCCACGCGATTGAGATAGCTATGTTGCATGGCGCCCGGGTGAAAAGCCGTGATCTGGTTATCGTCAATATCGGTGGTAATGAAAGCCTGGGGTGTGAATTCACCCTCCATGTGACGGATATAGCGATCGGAGATTCCCAACGTTTCCAGGTGGTGCTGGTAGGGACCAAAATCATCACCCACGGTGGCCATCGGGTAAGGGTTTCCGCCCAGCAAACGCAGATTGTATGAAATATTACCGGCAACCCCACCGAATTCACGGCGCATTTCTGGCACCAGAAAAGCAACGTTCAGGATGTGAACCTTATCCGGGAGAATATGTTCTTTGAACTGGTCCGGGAACACCATGATGGTGTCATAGGCTAGCGAGCCACAAATAAGAGCAGACATGCGATTCCTCAAGGCTGATATACGAACGCGCGCATTCTAACGGATTTGACCTCGGGCTGGGGATTTAGATTGCGCGAACCCGGTAATTAGTGATATATCAGTGGCGGGTGCCGGGTCGGGATTTTATTGAACCCTGTTTTGCGCATGTTCTCCGAAAGGCGCATAAATACAGGGTTTTCGATGGTTTTAAGCTTGCGGGAAATCATGCCTGCTGATACATTAGCAGGCTCAATCACGCTGTGGTTCAACGGATTATCTAACATCATGGTTTTAAAAAGTCTCCGCGGCTTGTTTTCCAACGATCTCTCAATTGATCTGGGAACGGCCAACACGCTTATTTTCGTCCGTGGACAGGGCATCGTTCTGAACGAGCCTTCTGTGGTATCGGTGCGCATGGATCGTGGGCCCGGCGGCCCGCAACACGTTGCTGCGGTGGGTACTGCTGCGAAGCAGATGCTGGGCAGGACGCCGGGGAACATTCGCACGGTCCGGCCCCTGAAAGATGGCGTGATTGCAGATTTCAACATGACCGAAGCCCTGTTGCAGCATTTTATCCGCAAGGTTCACACCTCTCGATTCCTGCGGCCGAGTCCGCGCGTGCTGGTTTGTGTACCCTGCAGCTCTACCCAGGTGGAGCGCAAAGCCATCAAGGAATCAGCAGAAGGGGCCGGCGCGCGCGAGGTATTCCTGGTCGAGGAACCGATGGCTGCGGCGATCGGTGCCGGAATTCCAGTTCACGAAGCCAGGGGCGCAATGGTGCTCGACATCGGTGGCGGCACGTCTGAAGTGGCGGTCATTTCGCTCAATGGGCTGGTCTATTCAAACTCGGTCCGGGTGGGTGGTGACCAGTTCGACGACGCCATCATTAATTATGTGCGCAGGAACTACGGCACATTGATTGGCGAAAGAACCGCGGAGCGCATCAAAATTGAGATCGGGTGTGCCTGGCCGGATGAAGAATCAGAATCCCTTGAAGTTTCCGGCCGCAATCTCGCCGAGGGTGTTCCCAGAAACGTGACCATCACCAGCAATGAAGTTCTTGAAGCGATGAATGAAAGCCTCACCAGTATTCTGGAGGCGGTAAAAACAGCACTCGAACAAACCCCGCCGGAGCTGTGTGCCGACGTGGCCGAAACTGGAATCGTTTTAACGGGCGGGGGGGCATTGTTGCGCGGGATAGACCGCCTGATCGCTGAAGAAACCGGCTTGCCGGTATTTCCGGCGGACGACCCCCTTACCTGTGTTGCCCGCGGGGGCGGCCGCGCGCTTGAATTGATGGACCAGAACAACGGCGATTTTTTTGCCACCCAGTAACGAGGATTCAGGTTAGATTTTGGTCACGGGAAGCCCAGGAGCAGGAACCAGGTTTTTCGGGCCGGCGGCCCAGACCGCGAGACTGATGCTCTACAGCCTGCTGGCTGTGGTGCTGATGGCGCTTGATCAACGCGGCCACTATGTGCCCAGAGCGCGCAGTGCGGCTGAACTTCTGGTGGAGCCCGTGCATCACGTCGTCGAGTGGCCGGTCCGCGCTTTACGCAATCTGTTTACACAGTTCCAGTCCCGTCGTTCGTTGCGCCATGAAAACGACCGCCTGAAGGAGCAGATCCTCAGTCAGCAGGGTGCCCTGCAGAGACTCGATACCCTGAGCGAGGAAAACCGGCGTCTGCGATCCCTGCTGGACGGTGCCCAGGGGCAACAGTTTGAATACCGTTTCGCCGAACTGGTCCAGGTTGATCTCGATCCTTTTTCACACAAGGTCCTGATCGATCAGGGATCCACAGATGGTGTTACCCGGGGCCAGGCTGTAATCGATGGCGCTGGTGTCATGGGTCAGGTAGAGGAAGTTCACTTCCATTTTTCCACGGTCCGTCTGATCTCAGACCCCAATCACGCGCTGCCGGTGCAGATTAATCGGACCGGGTTGCGCACGGTCGCTTTCGGGTCGGGCGAAACAGATGTTCTCAGCTTGCCCAGTGTACCGAGGCAGGCAGATGTCCGGATTGGCGACCTGGTAGTTACTTCCGGGCTGGGAGAGCGCTTTCCCGGCGGCTATCCGGTGGCGAGTATCAGCCGCATTGACCGCGAAGAAGGCCTGACATTCATACAGGTCCAGGCTACCCCGCTGGCTGCACTGGACCGGGGCAGGGAGGTTCTGCTGATCAACACTATCCGGGCGGACCCCGTGATCGAAGAAGCCGGCGACCCCCCGCTCGGGGAAACTGAAAGTGCCGTTGGTGAGTCCGAAGCCGTGCCGGATTGATTATGCGCCGTGATCGCCTCTCCATAGTTATCATCTCGCTGGCTGTTGCATATGCACTGACGCTGCTTCCATTGCCGTCCATGCTTGAGATGCTGCGGCCATACTGGGTGGCCCTGGTGTTGATTTACTGGTGTCTTGAAACCCAGGGAATCGTTTCGCTGGGGCTGGCATTTTTGCTGGGGCTTTTGCTCGATTTGCTGACCGGCAGCCTGCTTGGCCTCCACGCACTCAGTCTGGTAATCATGGTGTACCTGGTTTCACGCTTCAGGGCGCGATTGCGATTTTTTCCGCCGTGGCAACAGGCTCTGTCCGTGCTCGCGCTTTTAATAAACGACCGCATCATCCTCATCTGGATTATCAGTTTGCGCGGTGAGCCCATGCCTCATCTGGATTTCTGGCTGCCACCCATTATTGGCACCTTGCTATGGCCATGGTTGTTCCTGTTGCTCGATCGCTACCGCGGCGTAATGCGCCACCGTGGCGGCTCGTGAGACTGGCCCGATTTACACATTCCACCGCGGGTCAGCCGCTCAAGGAGGAGGCCCAGGAAGGGCGGCAATTCAGGAAGCGGGCACTGGTCGCTTTCCTGATCATCTTCGCAGCCATTTTTTTGATCGCCCTCAGGTATGTCTACCTGCAGGTCATCAGTTACCAGGAATTCACAACCCGTTCGATCAACAACCAGGTCCGGATTGTGCCGGTTGCTCCCAACCGTGGCCTGATTTACGACCGCCGGGGGAGACCAGTGGCGGAGAACCGGCCCGCATATCGTCTCGAATTGGTGCCGGAAAAAGTTGATGACATTGAACAGGTCATCATCTCTCTCGGACAGCTGGTGGAATTGCCTGAAGATGTGCTCGAGAAATTTGAGGAAAATCGAAAACGATATCGCGAATTTGACAGCGTACCTTTGAAATTCAACCTGACCGAGGAGGAGGTGGCGCGCTTTGCAGTCGATCGCCACCGCTTTACCGGCGTTGAAATTGTTCCTTATTTATCGCGTTACTACCCCTTTGGAGAGCTGCTGACCCATGTTTTGGGCTACGTTGGCCGCCTGGATGTCGATGACCTGAACCGCGTGGACCAGGGTAATTACCGCGGTACCACTCATATTGGAAAATCCGGCATAGAGCGCTATTACGAGAATGAACTTCACGGGATCAGCGGCAATGAAAAAATTGAGACCAATGCGCAGGGGCGAGTTCTCACTGCCCTTGATCGTGAAAACCCGGTGCACGGTGACGATCTTATCCTCGCGCTGGATGTCCAGGTTCAGCAAGCCGCCTGGGACGCCCTGGGTGACCGCCCGGGCGCTGTCGTAGCCATCGACCCGAATGACGGGTCGGTACTGGCGCTGGTCAGCAAGCCGGCTTTCGATCCCAACCTGTTCGTACATGGCATCAGCAGAAAAGATTACAACGCCATTCTGGCGGCGCCGGGACGGCCCTTGTTCAACCGCACCCTTTTGGGCGGTTATGAGCCCGGGTCGACGCTGAAACCGTTCGTAGGGCTGGCCGGTCTCGAACTGGGCGTGGTTACCGAAGAGGATCGCGTGTTCTCGAGTGGCGGCTATTACCTGCCCGGCGTCTCCCGCCCCTACAGGGACTGGAAAAAAGGGGGGCATGGCTGGGTCGATATCCTGGGGGCGCTCGAGCAATCGGTAAACACCTATTTTTACCAGTTGGCTTACGACATAGGCATAGACCGGATGCACGATTACCTGGCCCAGTTTGGCTTTGGAATGCAAACAGGACTGGACCTGCTGGGCGAAAATTCCGGGGTGCTGCCCTCCAGGGGTTGGAAGCGGGCTTTTTACAATGAGCCCTGGTATCCCGGCGAAACGGTGATTGCCGGAATTGGCCAGGGTTTTAACGTGGTCACTCCGGTGCAGTTGGCCAACGCACTCGCGACTCTGGCCAACGGCGGAACACGCTATATGCCCAGGTTGCTTTATGCAACCAAGCATGCGGGTAACCGGCAGGCAGACAAATCCAGCTCCCCTTTGGTTAGCCAGGTGCCTGTCATCAACGAGAATAACTGGAATGTCATCCGTGAAGGTATGAGACGGGTCGTCCACGGGGCCAGCGGAACTGCCCGTTCGATCAGGCCCGAGTCCGGGTTCGAGATCGCCGGCAAAAGCGGGACGGCACAGGTCGCCGCGCAGGCGGCCGATGAAGACATGGATGAGACAACAGCCGCACACCTGAGGCATCATGCCTTGTTCATCGCGTACGCTCCGGTCACGCAGCCTTCCATCGTGGTGGCGGTTGTCGTCGAGCATGGAGGAGGGGGTTCGCGCGAGGCGGCGCCGGTGGCGCGTGCGGTAATAGACGCCTGGCTATCGCAGGAACTGGCGCAGTGAAGCGACTGATTCCAGGCTGGGTCAAGTGGCCGCAACTGGACGTCCCGCTGCTGCTGGGCCTGATGCTGTTGATGGGCTTCGGGCTGGTGGTGTTGTACAGCGCTTCAGGTGAACAAATGGAAGTCGTTTACCGGCAGGGCACCCGGATCGTTGTCGGCCTGGCCGCGATGCTGGTTTTGAGCCAGGTGCCGCCGCATATTTTGCGGATCTGGACGCCGTGGCTCTATATTCTGGGAATCGCTCTGCTGCTGGTCACCTGGTTCGCGGGCGAGGGCCGGGGTGCCGACCGCTGGCTTAATCTCGGGGTGTTCCGCTTCCAGCCATCCGAAATCATGAAACTGGCTGTTCCCATGATGATGGCGTGGTACCTGCATCCGCGCCGGCTGCCGCCTGAAGCCTCGTCCATCTTGATTTCGGTCGCCATCCTGGTGGTTCCGGCAGTGCTGATTGCCCGCCAGCCGGACCTGGGAACCGCATTGCTGGTAGCTGTCAGTGGTTGTTTTGCCCTGTTTCTGTCCGGATTGCAGTGGCGTGTGATTCTCGGCTTCGCGGCTGCGGCCGCTGCTGCAGCGCCGGCATTGTGGCTGGTCATGCACGAGTATCAGAGAAACCGCGTGCGGACCTTCCTTGATCCCGAATCGGATCCGCTCGGCAGTGGCTGGAACATCATCCAGTCAAAAATTGCCGTCGGTTCTGGCGGAGTGCTGGGCAAAGGATGGCTCAACGGCACCCAGTCACGGCTCGAATTCATCCCTGAACGACACACTGACTTTATCCTGGCGGTTCTGTCTGAAGAGCTGGGTTTGCTGGGTGTTCTGTTCCTGTTTGCCATGTACCTGTTTATAGCCGGGCGCGGATTGTACGTCGCCGGAATGGCGAGGAGCACTTATGCCCGCTTGCTGGCCGGCAGCCTCAGCCTCACTTTTTTCGTTTACGTGCTGGTCAACGCGGGGATGGTTTCCGGCCTGCTTCCGGTGGTTGGTGTACCGCTCCCGCTGATCAGCTATGGTGGTACTTCAATCGTGACGCTTTTGGCCGGATTCGGCATTTTAATGTCCATATATGGCCACCGGAATTTCATACGATGATCCAAATCTGATTACAATGCGGTTTGCAGCTTAAAAAAGGAACACTAATCATAATGAAACGGATTCTCGTTTTGGCGCTGGTGTCTATAATCAGTGCATCCTGCCAGGCCCAACAGCACCCGGGTGCAGAAGAGTTTGCTGCCAAGGCGGCCGCTGAACATGAACTGGATCAGGAGAAGGTTCTTCTTTTATTACAGGAAGCACGATTCAAACAGTCCATTGTCGATGCGATCAGCCGCCCGGCCGAGGCAAAGCCATGGTACGACTACCGGCCCATTTTCATAACGGACAAACGGATCAAGGGCGGTATCGAATTCTGGAAAGAGAATGAAAAGCTGATTGCCCAGGCGTCTGAACAATTTGGTGTGGACCCCCAGTTTATCGTGGCGATCATAGGCGTCGAGACGCTCTATGGCCGGATAACCGGCAGCTACCGGGTTCTTGACGCCTTGACGACCCTTTCATTCTATTATCCGGACACGGGTAACGACCGTTCAGCTTTCTTTTCGAGCGAGCTGATGAATTTTTTCATGCTGGGCGATGAAGAAAGAATTTCCCTGGACGATGTGACCGGGTCCTACGCCGGGGCCATGGGCCTGGGCCAGTTCATGCCCAGCAGTTACCGGGAATACGCGGTGGATCTCGATGGCGATGGCAGACGTGATCTGTGGAGCTCCATGGCGGACATTATCGGCAGTGTGGCCAATTACCTTCATCGTCACGGCTGGGAACCGGGTCAACCCGTTACCTATCCTGCCATCGTTTCTGACGACGCCGACATGACTCTCGTGACCAAACGTGATTACAAGCCAAAGAAATCCGTAACCGAAATTGCCGGGGGCGGATTCAAGTCGGCCGAACCGGTCAGTGGGGAGACGCTCGCTGCTGTCGCCGGCCTGGAGGAAGAGGATGGATATCATTACTGGCTGACGTTCAAAAACTTTTACGTCATCACACGGTACAATCGAAGCCCGCTCTACGCCATGGCGGTTTTCGAGCTCAGTGAAGCCATTCTTGCGGGATTTGAAGATTGATGACAACTGGCAGGCTCCCGTTACTCTTATTTGCCTTCGTGGCCGCCGTGCTGCTCGCTTCCTGTGCCGGTGAACCGGCCCGGGTCGAACCTGATGCCGACGTTGATGGCCCTTCAACTGCTGACATAAAAGCAGAGGATGTGAAGGATGCACAGCCCCGCGACGAGCCAAGGGCGCGTTACGGCAATCATTCACCCTATGAGGTATTCGGCAAGAAATACCATGTGCTTCCCAGCAGCAAGGGCTACCACGAGCAGGGTATCGCTTCCTGGTATGGCAGCAAATTCCACGGCCGCCGCACATCCAGCGGTGAACCTTACGATATGCATCTGGCGACGGCGGCGCACAAATCATTGCCATTGCCGACCTATGCCGAAGTGACCAACCTGGATAATGGAAAGAAGGTCATTGTGAAAATCAATGATCGAGGCCCATTCAAGGACGATCGCCTGATCGACATGTCTTACGGCGCGGCGCTGAGACTCGGCATGATCGCGACCGGCACCGCCCGGGTTGATCTGAGGGTTATCGATGTTTCGGGCAAGTCGGCTCCCGCGCAGACGTATACGGCAACCGGGCCTTCGGGCGGGGGTTCATCAGGCACCTGGTTACAGGCAGGTGCGTACAGCGCCCGTCAGGGCGCCGAAGATTTAAGCAGTCAGTTGGGAAACGCGGGCCTGGGCCCGGTATCGATTCATGACGAAGACGGCCTGTTCCGGGTCTGGCTGGGGCCCTACCAGGGCGATGTCGAGGTAGAATCGATTATCAGTAAGGCCATTGAACTTGGTTTCGAGCGCCCGCATAGAGTCAGGCGCTGACAATAAACAGCATTCTTGAGCATGATCTTTAATCTGATATGAAAAGAATTCAAGCAATCATTTTTGCCCTGGCATGTTTTGCCGGTATCGCGCCGTTGCAGATTCTGGGCCAGGAACCCACGCTGAACAGTTCCGCCCGCCCTGTTCCGTCGGCACCGCAACTTGGCGCCAAGAGTTATTTACTGATGGACTTCAATAGCAATCGCATCCTGGTTGAACAAAATGCCGATATGCGTGTGGAGCCCGCCAGTATCACCAAGCTGATGACAGCCTATGTGGTTTTCAACGAACTGGTCGAAGGCAATATCACACTGGAGGAAACCGTCGCTGTCAGCGAAAGAGCGTGGCGCACGGGAGGCTCCCGGATGTTCATCGATCCGACCATGCAAGTCAGCGTTGAAGACCTGGTGCGGGGCATGGTTATTCAGTCGGGTAATGACGCCAGTGTCGCCCTGGCCGAACACGTGGCGGGAAGTGAAGAAGCATTCGCCAGCCTGATGAATCACTTTGCCGAAATATTGGGCATGAGCTCAACGAATTTCATGAACTCAACCGGCCTTCCGGATCCAGAGCACTACACCACCGCACGCGACATAGCGCTTTTGAGTGCGGCGACCATCAGGGATTTTCCGGATTACTATGCCTGGTATTCAGAAAAGGAATTTACCTTCAATAATATCCGACAACACAATCGCAATACCCTGCTGTGGCGCGACCCGGCGATCGATGGGCTCAAGACGGGTCATACGGAAGCGGCCGGTTACTGCCTTGCCACTTCTGCAAAGCGCGACGGAATGCGACTGATCAGCGCCGTAATGGGCTCGTCATCCGAGTCCAGCCGGGCGAGCGAAAGCCAGACACTCCTGAACTACGGATTCCGGTTTTTCGAAACCGTCCAGCTCTATGAAGCCGGTAAGGAACTGGCCCGTGCCCGCGTATGGAAAGGGTTGACCGAGGAAGTCACGCTGGGTCTGAGTGAGCCTCTTTTCGTGACCATTCCCCGCGGACGCTATGAAGACCTCGAGGCACAGGTGGAGATGCAACCACAATTGACGGCGCCGCTGGCCACGGGTGTGATCGTCGGCAAAATTAATGTTCAGCTGGGAGAAGAACTGATAGCTGAACGTGACCTGGTTACGTTGTCAGCCGTCGAAGCAGCCGGTTTCTTTGGTAGCGCATGGGACAGCATGAAGTTGTGGATGGACAGTCTGTTCGAAGATGAAGAATCAGGCTGAAGGCTCTCTTCTCGAGTTTCCCTGTCGTTTTCCGATCAAGGCGATGGGAATACAGAGTGATGAATTCAAGTCACTGGTGACGGACATCATCGGCGCCCATGCCGAATTGTGGCCGGGTGAGCCGATCCGGTTCAACCCCAGCAAGGCCGGTAAATACATTTCGATCACTGCGGTTGTCAAGGCGACCTCCCAGGAGCAGTTGGATGCGATCTACCAGGACCTGACCGATTGTAAACAGGTTCTGATGGCGCTTTAGGCGGTTCGCTGCACATGTCTTCCAGCCATTCCGAAGTTCTGAAAAACCTCCTGACCGGGCAATTGCGCCTGCGGCGGCTGGGTATTGCGGATTACGAACGGGTCTGGCGCGAGATGCAGGATTTTACAGACAGTCGCGATGAGAGCAGCGGTGACGAACTGTGGCTGGTTCAGCACCCTCCCGTGTTTACGCAAGGTCAGGCAGGTAAGGCCGAGCATGTATTGGCACCCGGCGATATTCCGGTAATCCAGGTAGATCGCGGAGGCCAGGTGACTTATCACGGTCCCGGGCAGATCGTGGCCTACCCCCTGGTCGACATCCGCCGCAAAGGTATTACCGTGCGAGAGTTCGTCAGGTGCATAGAGGAGTCCATCATCCAGGTACTGGCGCAGTATTCGGTCAAGGGTGAAAGAATCGAGGGCGCGCCGGGAATATATGTCGCTGGTGACAAGGTTGCATCGCTCGGCCTGCGCGTGCGTCGCGGTTGTACTTTTCACGGCCTGGCATTCAATATCGACATGGATCTGGAACCCTTTCAAAGGATCAATCCGTGTGGCTACGCGGGTTTGCAGGTCACCCAGTTGTCGGCATGGGCAACCGCCAGCCTGGCAGAGGTTGAAGAGCGCCTGATCAAAAGCCTCGCAGGGCAATTGGGTTATAGTGAAATTCGAGAAATAGTTGCGCAACAGGTACAGGCCATTGAACCCGACTGATAAACCACAAAGCGGTATCCCGATCCGCGTTGAGGGTTCCCGTGAGCTGGGAGCCGACAAGATAGCGCGCAACACGGCCAAATTCGAGGATGCACCACGTTTACGCAAACCGCCATGGATCCGTGTGCGCCTGCCTTCCGGAAATGCCGTCGAGTCTTTGAAGTCACGGTTGCGCGAACGGGACCTGGTCACGGTCTGCGAGGAAGCGAGCTGTCCGAATATCCACGAATGTTTCTCCAAGGGCACGGCAACATTCATGATTCTGGGTGAAATCTGCACCCGCCGCTGCTCGTTCTGTGACGTGGCTCACGGCCGGCCCCTGCCACCGGATCCGGATGAGCCGCCGCAGCTTGCGCAGACCGTGAAGGACATGAACCTGAAATACATCGTGGTGACTTCGGTGGACCGGGATGATCTCAGGGATGGTGGCGCAGCTCACTTCGCCGAATGCATTGACCAGGTCAGGGCGCAGAATCCGGCAATCAAAATTGAAATTCTGGTTCCGGATTTTCGGGGCAAGGGAAAAATCGACCGGGCGCTCGAAATTCTTGCGGCCTCTCCGCCTGATGTATTCAATCATAACCTCGAGACGGTGGAGCCACTTTACCGTAATGTAAGGCCCGGAGCCGACTACCAGTGGTCGCTGGATTTGCTGGCCCGGTTTAAATCCCGCCATGCCGGTGTTCCCACTAAATCAGGAATCATGCTGGGTCTGGGCGAGACGCGCGAGCAGGTAGACAAGGCGCTGCGGGATTTGCGTGAACATAATGTAGACATGATCACAATTGGTCAGTATCTGCAGCCTACCCCGCACCACCATCCGGTCATCCGCTACTGGACTCCCGAAGAGTTCGAAAGCCTGGCTGAATACGGCTACCGACTTGGTTTTTCACATGTGGCATCAGGCCCGCTGGTCCGTTCTTCTTACCATGCGGATCAGAGTGCCGAGCAATCCGGAATCCTCAGGTAGGCACGAATTTCCTGCTTTTCATCGTTTTGCGTGTACAATTTTTGAACCTCTTGATTGAAAATTCTGTCTGAAACAGGCATATATAAGAGCTCCTCGGTAAGAATTTTATTAAAAGAGGCTGGTTTTCGAAAAAGTTTTTGGAGAGTTTGCTACGTGAGACGCCTTTCGATCATTGTTGTTTTGTTCCTGGCCGTAACGACGGTATTTGCGTCTGTTGATACGGGCAGTGCTCTTAAAATCGAGCCGGAAATGGAGCACCGCTATGCCAGTAACATCGCCACTCGCTTCCTGACCAACTGGCACTACAAGCGCACACGGCTCGATGACGAGCTTTCCAGCGAGATTTTCGACAGCTACCTGGAATTACTGGACCCCAACAAGATTTATTTCCTGGCGGGTGATGTCGAGATGTTCGAACGCTACAGAAACGGTCTGGACGACGCTCTGAGGCACTCCGACCTGTTGCCTGCATATGAAATATTCAATGTCTACGTCGAACGCGTACAGCAAAGGGTGAACTACGCCCGGAACCGGGCGAAACAGCCCTTCGACTTTACAGTTGACGAGTTCTACCAGTACGACCGTGAAGATGAAAACTGGGCCGGTTCAACTGCCGAGCTCGATGAGTTGTGGCGCAAACGGGTCAAAAACGACTATTTGCGGCTAGTGCTGACGGATAAAGAGGACGAGGCGATCGTCGAAACCCTGACGGAGCGATATGACAACCTGGAGCGGCGTATCAACGAACTGAACACGGAAGACGTGTTCCAGTTTTTCATGAATGCCTTCGCTCAGTCGATTGAGCCGCACACCGCTTATCTTTCAGCCAGGACTTCCGAAAATTTCGAAATTTCGATGAAACTGTCACTGGAAGGAATTGGCGCATTGCTGGGTCGGGAAAATGAATACACCTTGATTTCACGCGTCGTGCCTGGCGGACCAGCCGACCAAGACGGGCGCCTCAAGGCCGGCGACCGAATCACGGGCGTGGGGCAGGGGAATGACGGAAAAATGGTGGATGTGATCGGCTGGCGCGTCGATGACGTGGTCGACCTGATTCGCGGGCCCAAGGACACTGTGGTCCGGCTGGAGGTTCTACCCGAAGACGCCAGTGTCAGTGGCCCAACGTCCACGATTGATATCGTTCGCAATGAAGTGAAGCTGGAGGAGCAGGCCGCACAGCACAAAATTATCGAAGTACCGGTCGAAGGATCGGAAGATGAGGTCATCAAGATCGGCATTATCGATCTACCGGTGTTTTACCTCGACTTCAAGGGCCGGGCTGAAAATAAACCGGATTATCGCTCCAGTACACGTGACGTCCGCCGTCTCATCGGCGAACTGGAGGAGCAGGGCGTAACCGGGATTGTCGTTGACCTGCGCAACAATGGCGGGGGTTCCCTGCTCGAAGCGACTACGCTGACCGGATTGTTCATCGACAAGGGTCCTGTGGTCCAGGTGCGCAATTCGAGCGGGCGGATTTCCCTCGAAGAAGACGTGGAGCCGGGAATGGCCTGGACCGGTCCGCTGGCGGTTCTGGTCAACCGCTACAGTGCTTCTGCGTCGGAAATTTTCGCGGCAGCCATTCAGGACTATGGCCGCGGCGTGGTGATCGGTGAGCCCACTTTTGGCAAGGGCACTGTGCAGAGCCTCCTGGATCTCGATGACTACGCACCTTCCGACAAGCCGGGAATGGGTCAGCTGAAAATCACCATGGCGCAGTTTTTCCGTGTCAACGGTGGATCCACCCAGACAAAGGGTGTGGAGCCGGACATCCGCTTTCCTTCATTCGGTGACCCGCAGGAATACGGTGAGCGCTCGATGGACAACGCGTTACCCTGGAGCAGCATTGATCCGGCCCGTTACGATACCAGTGGAGACCTGGGGCAGGTGGTGGCCGTCGCTGATAGCCGTTACCAGGGCAGGATCATCGGTGACCGGGAGTTTGGCTGGCTGCAGAGTGATATCGATGTCTATAACGAACGCTCGAATGAAACCCGTATCTCGCTGCTCGAATCAGTTGGGCGGGAAAAAATGAAAGAGGATGAAGCCAAAAAGGCCGAACGCAAAGCATTGCAGGAGGCGGGTAAACCACTGCTGGAAGAAGGTGTCGTTGCGGATATCAATCCTGAAATGGGTGAGTATCCTGATATGGCCGAAGACTCCGAAGACTCCGAAGAAGCGGATGACGACGAAGAAGCCGATGATGGCCCCGACCTGCTGTTACGCGAATCCGCTCGCATCGTAGCGGACATGATCGAGCTGGAATCGGATCTCGAATTGTTGCAACGCCAGTTTACACAATTGCCCGAAGATAAACCCGAAGACCATAAAATTAATTAAGCGATTGCACAGCAAAAAGGCCGGCCGGTTCAGGGGCCGGCTTTTTTATGCTTTCCTGTCAGGTCTTACTGATCCTTTCGGAGCAGATCGCGTATCTCAGCCAGGAGGGTTTCCTCGGCCGATGGTTTCGGTGGCGCTGCAGGTGCTTCCTCCTCTTTCTTTTTCAAATTATTCATCGCCTTGATCACCATGAAAATGGCGAATGCAATAATTATGAAATCAATGACGGTCTGGATGAAAGCACCGTAGTTCAATGTCACCGCGGCGATATCACCACTGGCCTCCTTAAGCGTCATTGCCAGGTCTGAAAAGTCGACCCCTCCCAACGCCATGCCGATCGGCGGCATCAAAACATCGTTAACGAACGAGGAAACAATCTTGCCGAAAGCACCGCCAATGACGATGCCTACGGCCATGTCTACCACGTTTCCGCGCATTGCAAAATCACGGAATTCACTCATCATGCTCATGTTTCGCTCCTTATGATTTAAGGTTATGGCTCCATCATCATAACAAATGCCGCAACTGTTAAAATTCGCCATCTATGACTGAATTCCCTTTTCTGCAGATCGCCCTGCCGGTTCCTCTGCCACAGGCTTTCGATTACCTTGCTCCGCAAGACGGCGATGCTGTGCCGGTAGGGGCGCGGGTACTGGTTCCTTTCGGGCGCAGGAATCTGGTTGGCGTGGTTGTGGGAAGGTCGCAACGAAGTGAGGTGCCGGGCGGACGGCTGTTGAGGGTGTCCAGGCTGCTCGATTCAGGAGATCCGCTGCTGGACGATCGACTGATTGACCTGCTCCGCTGGTGCTGGAAGTATTACAAACATGCACCGGGCGAAGTGATCGCCAGTGCGCTGCCGCCGGCACTCAGAAAAGCCAATGGTGTGCTTCCCGATCCACCGCTGCAATTCCGTTTAACCGCTCAGGGCCGGGAGATTCTCGGGCAGCCGCCGGGCCGCGCGCGGGTTCAGAGAAAAATGCTGGAATCGATGGAGGCTGGCCCGGTTGATGAGCGCGCCCTGGGCGGCATCGGCAGCCAATGGCGGAAAACCCTTGCCGTGCTGATGGATCGCGGTTCGGTGCGGTCAGAACCCGTGACACCGGACCAGCCGCACATTTCTCCGGGCCCTCAACTCACCGGTGAGCAGCAAAAAGCGGTAGACGATATCCAGGCTGCTTCCGGGAATTTCAGTTGCCACCTTCTTGACGGCGTCACCGGCAGCGGTAAAACCGAAGTCTATATGCACCTGCTGGAGAAAGTCCTGACCGCGGGCGGACAAGCCCTGGTATTGGTTCCGGAGATCGGACTGACGCCGCAGTTGTTGCGCAGGTTTCGCGAACGTCTGGGGCTGGACCCGTCGGTCATCCACTCCAGCCTCAGCGCCGGCGAGCGCCTGGGTGCCTGGACCGCAGCGCGTGCGGGCCGGGCGGCGCTGGTGGTGGGTACGCGTTCCGCGCTCTTCACACCAATGCCACAGCTGGGGTTAATCATCCTGGACGAAGAGCACGACGCCTCTTTCAAACAACAGGACGGTTTTCGTTATTCCGCCCGTGACATTGCGGTAAAACGCGCCGCAGAGCTGGATATTCCCGTGGTTCTGGGTAGTGCGACGCCTTCACTGGAGTCGCTCAGGAACGCTGGCGTCGGCAGATACCGCTGGCATAAGCTGCGGCGACGGGCAACCAGTGTGGCTCTCCCTGCCTGGCGGGTTCTCGATCTGCGTCAGCAACAAACCTTTCATGGGCTGGCTGCGGCTACGCTGGATACCGTGAATGAAACCCTGGGCAGGGGCGAGCAGGTCATGGTTTTTCTCAACCGCCGCGGATACGCCCCCGTGCTGATGTGCCAGCAGTGTGGCTGGCATGGCAGCTGCGAACGTTGCGATGCGAACCTCACATGGCATCGCAGCAGAGGCCTTCTGTGCTGCCATCACTGCGGCAGCCAGCGCCAGGCGTCCGTATTGTGTCCGGAATGCCGGGCGGATGCCTTGACGGGTGCGGGTGAAGGGACGCAACAATTGGAAGAGTCACTGGAGCAAAGGTTCCCCGGGTTCCCCGTGCTGCGGTTTGACCGGGACCGGGTCCGCCGTAAAGGTGTCATGGACCAGCAGATCGAGCAAGTGCGGCTGGGGGAGCCCTGCCTGTTGGTGGGTACCCAGATGCTGGCAAAAGGACACCATTTTCCAGGCGTCACCCTGGTGGTTATCGTGAACATAGACCAGGCGCTTTACAGCGCCGATTTCCGGGCACTGGAGCGTATGGGGCAGATGATTCTTCAAGTTGCGGGCCGGGCCGGTCGAATGGAAAAGGCCGGTACGGTTATTCTGCAAACACTGCACCCTGATCATCCGGCGCTGCAGTTGTTGTTGAGCAAGGGGTACGAAGCTTACGCACGGTGGTTATTGGATGAGCGTGTGTCGGCCGGCCTGCCGCCGGCCGGATACCAGGCCATGCTAAGGGCGGAAGCACATGATCGTTCCCTGGTTGAGCAGTTTCTGAATCGCGCCGCTAATATTTTTCCGAGCGGAGAAGCAACCGTCCATGGGCCCATGCCGGCGATCATGGAACGGGTCAGCGGCCGTTCTCGCATGTACCTGGTTTTGCAATGCTCCAGTCGCAGCGCCCTGCACCGCCAGGTCGATCCCTGGCTGCCCCGGCTGCGGAAGCTCGCCGCGGCGCGGAAAGTGCGCTGGGCCATAGACATCGATCCCCAGGAATTGTGACTCTTGACACTGCCTTTATTAACCTCAATCTAGTACAACGTAGCGAAGCTGCCGGTATACTCCCCGCTTCGAATGGCAAGGCACAAACCAGGACCCGTTTAATGGAACAGGCAGAAAATACAACACGCACAATTTCCGACTCCGAGCGCGGTGCCCATGAGGCCTTCATTTCGCTCAGCAAGGCAGCCAATGAACTCATCATTGGCCAGCATAGATTGATGGAGCGCCTGCTGATCGCTCTTTTGAGCAACGGCCACCTGCTGGTTGAAGGAGCCCCCGGGCTGGCCAAGACGACCGCCATCAAGGTGATTGCAGACCGGATCGAAGGTGATTTTCATCGTATTCAATTCACCCCCGACCTGTTGCCGGCCGATCTAACCGGTACGGAAATCTATCGTCCCCAGGAAGGCAGTTTCGAGTTCCAGCAAGGGCCGATTTTTCATAACCTGATCCTCGCCGATGAAGTCAATCGTGCCCCGGCAAAGGTGCAGTCGGCACTGCTGGAAGCCATGGGGGAGCACCAGGTGACCGTAGGGCGAGTCACCTATCGACTACCCCCTCTTTTCCTCGTCATGGCGACACAGAACCCCATCGAGCAGGAGGGTACTTACCCACTGCCGGAAGCCCAGCTTGACCGTTTCCTGATGCATGTCTCGATCACCTACCCGGACGCCGCTGCTGAACTGGATATTCTGGCGCTTGCCCGTCAGCAGGCTCGCGATGAACTGGGGGAACAGGCATCCGCACCCGTACTGGTGACGCAGGAACAGGTATTCCTGGCGCAACAGGGCGTGTTGAACATGTACATGGCTCCGGGTCTGGAGGACTACATCGTCCAGCTGGTGCTGGCTTCGCGGGAACCCGGAAGCTGGGACGAAAAATTATCGAGGCTGGTCAGTTACGGCGCCAGCCCGAGGGCGACCATCGCGATCGATCGCTGTGCGCGCGCCAGAGCCTGGCTCGATCAAAGGGATTACGTATCCCCGGACGACATTCATGCCGTCGTTCATGATGTCATGAGGCACCGCGTGCTGCTTTCATATGAAGCCGAGGCCGACGGGGTGACCGTGGATGAACTGGTTGATCGCCTGCTGGATCTGGTTCCGGTGCCATGACCGCCCACAGCCGGGAAGGGGATGGTATTTTCCTGACCGCAGCCGAGCTGATTTCACTCCGCCCGCGCTGCCATGCATTGCGCTTGCCGATGCGCCAGGCCGCTGCGTCTGCCCTGGCGGGTGCCTATCGTTCACGATTCAGGGGCCGGGGCGTCGATTTTCTCGAATCACGTAATTATCAGCCTGGAGACGACATCAGAAACATGGATTGGCGTGTGACGGCGCGTACCGGTAAAGCCCACACAAAGGTTTTTCAGGAAGAACGCGAGCGGCCGGTCCTGGTTGTATTGGATGCCAGCCCAAGCCTCTATTTCGGAACCCGGCGAAGATTGAAATCCGTAGCGGCCGGTCAGATGGCAGCTGCAATTGCCTGGGCTGCCGTGCGTCGTGGCGATCGAATTGGAGGATTCCTTTTTTCCCCGGGCTCGCACCGGGAATTGCGGCCCGCCGGGGGGCGCCGTGGCGCCATGAGAATGATCCAGGGGCTGGTTGAATGGCTGGAGCCGGGCCGAGCGGCCAATGGTCAGGACGAGCCTTTATCAACGGCGTTGGAACGCGTGCGCCACACCGTCCGGCCGGGCAGCCTGGTGATTGTGATCAGCGATTTTTTCAATATGGACGAAGATTGCAGCCGCCACCTGTCGCGGCTGCGCCAGCACAATGATGTCATCGGGTGCCAGATTTTGGATGTCGCGGAACACCATCTGCCCGAAGGTCGATATCCCATTACGGATGGTGAAGACTCGGCTATTCTGGACATGGCGCTGGGCAACTCCCGTCAACGCTATGAATCCATGGGGCAGCGGCACCTGAATGAGCCGCGCAGGTTGTTTCAGAAACACCAGTGCGGTTGGCTGGTGCTGAATACCGATGACGATCCGGTGGAAGTACTGGGGCGTGAACTGAGGGTGTTGGTGGGACGGCCGGTCTGAGCGTGAGCGATGCAAGCTGAGAGTTCGCCATTACTGGAGCAATTGCAGGACATTCATGGCGCCGGCCAGCCGGGCTGGTGGCCCCCGGCTGCTGGCTGGTGGTTTCTTGCACTGATCCTGCTGCTGGTAGTGCTGCTGTTGCTGTGGAAGCTGACCCTCCTGATGTCTGTACGGCGCCGCCGCCGGGCATGGTTGAAGGCGCTGGAAGAGCTGAATGCAGACCATGAACCATCGCAAAGTCCGCGGGACTATCTTGCCGCAATGAATCGGCTGTTTCGTGCAGTGGCGGTCAAGGCCTTTCCGGGGACCGCCTGCGCGCGCCTGCAGGGCAAGGAATGGGTGGCGTTCATTACTTCGTTAATGCCGGAAGGTTCGGCCAACGATTGCCTTGGTGCGTTGAACAGCGGCCCCTACGAGCCAACGCCCAGTTTCGACGCCGGGATGCTGAACGAACGGGCCAGAACCTGGGTGCGGCTTTATGGTTGACGGCGCGCCGGCGATGGGCCTGACCCTTGCCTGGGCCTGGCTGCTCCTGCTGCTACCCCTGCCCTGGTTGATCCGGCGCTGGCTTGCGGCGGCGCCGCGGGCAGGAGTTCAGGCTCTCAAAGTTCCCTGGTTTACGATGATGGCCGCCACGGAAACGGGCTGGATGAGAAAACCGCTTGTCGCTGTCATTGTCACCCTGGTCTGGTTATTGCTGGTTCTTGCCGCAGCCCGGCCGCAATGGGTGGGTGAAATCGAAACCCTTCCCGTGACAGGTCGCGATCTGCTGCTGGCCGTAGATATCTCGGGCAGCATGGATACTCAGGACATGATCCTGGACAGAACAGCCGTCAACCGGCTGACCGTGGTCAAGAAAGTTGCCGGCGAGTTCATCCAGCGCCGCAAGGGTGACCGGGTAGGCCTGGTGCTGTTCGGTAGCCGAGCCTATCTGCAAACTCCGCTCACCTTCGACACCGAAACCACAGCCATCCTGCTTGACGAGTCCGAGATCGGCCTGGCCGGCAGGGAAACAGCCATTGGTGATGCGATTGGGCTGGCTGTGAAACGCTTGAGAGACGACGCTGCCAGCGAGCGGGTACTGATCCTGTTGACAGACGGCGCCAATACGTCTGGTGAAGTTCAGCCTTTACAGGCTACCGAATTTGCGGCCCGCGAGGGAATGACCATCTACACGGTGGGTGTGGGGGCCGACGAGATGATGGTGCAGGACTTTTTCGGCTCCCGGTTGGTCAACCCGTCGGCTGACCTCGACGAGGAGACGCTCAAGGCTATCGCTGAACGAACGGGTGGGGCCTATTTTCGCGCTCGCGACGCGGAAGCCCTGGCCAGGATTTACGAGCAGTTGGACGAACTGGAGCCGGTTGAAAGCGACCAGGAGGCCATCCGGCCGGTGGATGAACTCTTTTACTGGCCGTTGTCGTTGGCATTTATTCTGGCGCTGACGGCAATCCTGCACGCCATGATGCCCGGGTTGCGCCGGGGGATGGCCGCCGCATGAACGGCTTCGATGAACTGCATTTCATTCGCCCTCTGTGGCTGTTCCTGTTGCCGCTGGTGGTGTTTTTGCCGTGGGCATGGAAACGTACTCGCCGGCCTTCAGGTGATTGGGCGAGAGTCTGCGATCCGCACTTGCTCAAATGGCTGAGCGTGAAGCAGGTCAGTGAGCAGGCTAAAAGCGGCGGGCCCTGGCTGGCGGCGATCGCGCTGTTGATTGTGATCCTGGCACTGTCGGGGCCGAGCTGGCAAAAATTGCCTGACACTTCGTTTTCGGCCCGCGATGCACGAGTCATCGCCATGGACCTGTCGCAGTCCATGCTGGCCGAAGATCTGCGTCCCAACCGCTTGACACGGGCACGTTTCCAATTGGCGGACTTGCTGGCCGTGACAGAGGAAGGACAGGTTGGCCTGGTATCATTCGCGGGTGACGCCTACGTGGTATCGCCGCTGACCAGCGACATGAATACCATCGCCAACCTGTTGCCTGCACTCAGGCCGGACATCATTCCGGTGTCTGGAAGCCGGGCGGACATTGCACTCGACATGGCTGCGGCCCTGTTGAAACGTTCCGGCCTGAGCCGTGGCGAAGTGTTGCTTGTGACCGATTCGGCGACCTCGAAAGATGCGGCGCGGGCGCGTGAATTAAGGGAACAGGGAGTCATCACTTCAGTGCTCGCTGTTGGCACACCCAAGGGTGCACCGATTCCCAGTGGTGGAGGTTTTGTCAGTGATCGCGCAGGAAACGTGGTGATCGCCCGCATGAACCGTTCCGAGTTGGTGGCTGTAGCCGAGGCGGGCGGTGGTAAATACACGGAACTGGGTGCTGCGGCTTCGGCTGACAAGCTGTGGCTGGAACACGATGGAAGCGAGTTTGCGCAGCGTGATGATGCCCTGGGAGAGCGCTGGAAGGATGCCGGTCCGTGGCTGGTTCTGCTCTTGCTGCCCCTCGCCCTCGCCGGATTCCGGCGCGGTCTCTTTTTCGTGGCGCCACTGCTGATACTCAATGGATTCCTGTTACCACAGGACGCCCGGGCCGGTTGGTGGGACGATATCTGGCAAACGAAAGACCAGCAGGCATATCGTGCATTGCAGGAAGAAGATGCCCCGAAAGCAGCGGCGCTGGCCCAGGACCCCGCTCTTTCCGGCGAGGCCTGGTTCCGAAGTGGTGAATATTCGAATGCGAGCGAGGCCTGGTCGAAAGCCGGTTCAGCTGATGATTTCTACAACCAGGGCAATGCTCTGGCCCATCTGGGGGAGTACGACGCCGCTATCCGGGCCTATGATGAGGCGCTGGCTCTTGAGCCCGGGATGCCGGACGCGATTCATAACCGGGCGCTGGTAGAACAAATGAAAGAGCAGGAACAACAGCAGCAGGAAGGGGAGCAGGGGGAAAATGAAGACAGCGAATCGACTTCCGAGCAACAGGAAGGAGAGCAGTCCCAGGAGTCTTCTGAAGGCGAAGAAGGGGAGCAAGCGGAGCAGCAGGAAGGGGAGCAAACCGCAGGGGAGGCAAGCGAGGAAGAACAAGAGCAGCAAATGGAAATAGCCGAAGCCTGGTCCGAGGAAGACGCACAGGCCATGGAGCAATGGCTGAACCGGATACCGGATGACCCGGGTGGACTGCTGCGACGTAAATTCAGAAACCAGCACCAGCGCCGGGGTGCGCCTGAGGACGAAACCGAATCGTGGTGAGAGCGTGGTGAAATACAGGAATTTCCAGATCCGCATGGTCGTAACGGGCCTGCTGCTATTGACTTCCCTGATCGCTGAAGCGGCAGTCAATGCTGAGCTCGACCGTCACCGGATTGTGGAAGGTGAAACGGTCACCTTGACGATCCTGACAGACAATTCGCGGCAAAACCTGGAGGCGGATTTTAGTCTGATCGAGAAGGATTTTGAGATTCTGGATCGACGGACCGAGACGCAGTTGTCGATAGTCAACGGCCGTCAAACAGCCGTTGTTCGCCTGCTTCTCACACTTGAGCCGAGGCAGGCCGGCGAGTTTGAAATTGCTCCTCTCGTGTTCGGGAAAGAGACCACTCAACCCATCAGGGTGCTGGTTGATCCCGCACCGGAACTCGAGCCGGGTGCTCAACCATCAGTGTTCATCGAAGTTGAGGTCGAGCCGGCCCGGGGCCCCTATTTTGTCCATGCCCAACTGGGCCTCGTCGTGCGGGTGTTTTACCAGCAAAATCTCACCGAGGCCGCGATCAGCCAACCCGAACCTTCGCCGGCTTCGGTCCGGCTGATGCAGGAAACCCCCTACCAGGCCGAACGGGGCGGCGAACGTTACCGGGTGCTGGAGCGCAATTACGCGGTATTTCCGGAACGCTCCGGTGAATTGCTCGTTCCGCCCATGCAGTTGACCGGGCGGCTCGTGGAGAAACGCAACAGCAGTGTCTGGCAACCCACAGTGAGGGGCCGCAGAGTGCAAGTGAAGAGCGATGCACTTCGCCTGACCATTGAACCCCGGCCGGCGGTATTCACAGGAACCGAATGGCAACCAGCGCGTGATTTTCAGATTACCCAGCAGATATCGTCCGGTGACTCCCTGCGAGTGGGTGAGCCAGTGACGCGCACGGTGATCGTGGACGCAGTCGGCCTCGAGGAAAACATGATTGTAGAACCTGTGTGGCCTGAACTGAAGGGGGCGCGAATTTATCCCGATCAGCCACAGGGAATTACCCGTGATGACGGAAGCTGGGTACTGGGCCACAAGGAGTTTCGCTATGCTGTCGTGCCCGAGACCGAAGGAGAGCTGGTGCTGCCGGAGCTCAGGGTCGAATGGTGGGATACCAGGAACAATCGTCAGCGCACGGCGGTGCTGGATTCACACACCATCCTGGTGCAGCCTTCGGCACTGGTTCCCCCGCCTCCTCAATGGTCGGCGCAGGGTGAACCCGCAGCAGATGGAATGCCTTCATCCTATCCGTCCCTGGACCGGGGAGAGCCGGCCTACTGGCGCTGGCTCGCCATGCTGTTTGCTGCCTTGTGGCTGGTAACCCTTGCAGCCGCCTGGCACCTGGCGGGTCGCAGAAAGGCAAGGGCAGACCTGGCCGGTGAGCAAAAGCCCTTACCGGAACAGGAGGCTGTGCTGATCAGCAACCTCAGGCAGGCGTGTAAAAAAGGTGATGTTCGGCAGGCACGCAGGGTGCTCAATCACTGGTTGCGTACATTCGGCAGCGAAAACAGAAATGGTAGCTTGCTTGAATTTGCGGCCGGGGCCGGCGATGAATCGCTGAAAACAAGCGTGTATGTCCTGGATTCCCAGGGATTTCGCATGGAGCCGGGAGAATCGTGGAACGGCGACCTGTTTTGGCAGCAGTTTGAGGCCTGGCGGAAGAACCAGCGGACGAAGGCCAGTGCCGCCAGCTCATCCCTCACGGATCTCTATGCAAAAGAGAATCGTCCTACTGCGCCTTCATAACCAGGCTGTCGATATCATTTTCGGCCAGTTGACGGCGAATTTCATCAGCCTCCCGGGTTCCGCTCACTGGCCCGACACGCACTCGATGCCATGTCGCATCGTTGACGGTGACCGTTTGCACTCGTGCCATGATACCCAGCAAGGCGAGGCGGGCTTTCATCTCCTCCGCATCAGAATTTTCCCGGAATGAGCCAACCTGGAGTACGTAACTGCCGTTACTGCCCGGTGCGGTTGCGGTTTCCTGCTGCCGGCGTTTCTTCTCCAGCTCCTGTTCAGGAACAATGACCTCCATTTCAGGCAGAACGGTGAAAAAATCATAGCGTGACTTCTTCGCATCCTGATCTGCGGGGGCGACTTCTTCGGCATCCTCCGGCGCAGCCTGGTTCGAGATGTTGCCGGGTGATGTTTTATCAACCTGCGGTTGGGGTATGTAGCCCTTTGCCCATAGAAAATAAGCCAGCCCTAGCCCGATCAGGACACCCGTGAGTAGCCACATCCAGGCGGGTGTTCCCGTTTTCTTTTTGACCGGCTTTTTTCTCCTGGTGGCCGCCATTTACATCTCCTCCGGTGCTGATACACCCAGCAATGACAGGCCCTTTTGCAGAACAATTTTCGTTGCCAGAATGAGGTTGAGGCGGGCATTCCGGAGATTCTCCTCGCCGACCAGGAACTGATGTGCGTTGTAATAGGAGTGCATATCGGTCGCCAGGGATTGCAGGTAATGGGCCAGCATATGGGGCGCCCGCAGTCGGGCCGCGGCCTCTATGATTTCCGGAAAGCAACTGATTGAACGCATCAGCTGAACTTCGTGATCCTCGGTCAGGAGATCCAGGGCAGCTTCGCCAATGGCCTCGTTATGCCGATCGTCCATTTGCTCGAGGTTGCGGAACACGCTGCAGATTCTTGCGTGCGCGTACTGAATATAAAAAACCGGATTCTCGTTGCTGCGTGACTTTGCCAGGTCCAGGTCGAAATCGAGGTGCTGGTCATGTGACCTCATGACGTAAAAGAAACGGGCGGCGTCAGTACTGACTTCTTCGCGCAGTTCGCGTAACGTGATAAATTGCCCAGACCGGGTCGACATGGCTACTTTTTCGCCAAACCGGTAAAGCACGGCAAACTGCACCAGGAGAATTTCGAGCCGTTCCGGGTCCTCACCCAGGCCGCGAGCAGCCGCCTGCAGTCGGGCGACGTAGCCATGGTGGTCTGCGCCAAATACGTAAATGGCCCTGCTAAAGCCACGCTCCAGCTTGTCCATAAAGTAGGCAATGTCAGACGCGAAATAGGTGGTGCGGCCGTTTTCCCGAATTACAACACGATCCTTTTCGTCTCCCAGTGCCGATGCGCGAAACCAGGTGGCTCCTTCCTTCTGGTACAAATGACCGTTCTCACGCAAACGATCAATGGCATGTTCTACTGCCCCGCTTTCCTCCAGTTCCCGCTCTGAAAACCACACATCGAACAGCACGCCGAAATCTGACAGGTCATCCTTGATGTCATCCAGGATGTTGTCGAGTGCGGTATTGAAAAATATTTGATAGCCGTTTTTTCCGAGTAAGTCCCTGGCTCGCCGAATCAGGGCGTCCAGGTACAGCTCACCGTCCCCTCCCTGTTCCACGGAAGCAGGGAGTCCATCTTCCAGGTCCTGGCGGGTAAAACGCCACTTGTCACCGTGATCAGCACGCACGATACGTGCAATATCATAAATGTAGTCACCCTGGTATCCGTTATCCGGAAAGTTTACGCTTTCGCCGCACAGTTCGAGGTAACGAAGCCAGACACAAACAGCGAGAATATCCATCTGTCGGCCATTGTCATTGACGTAATACTCGCGTTGTACTTCGTAGCCAGCCGTGGTCAGAATGCTCGCCAGGCTGGCGCCGTAGGCTGCTCCGCGGCCGTGCCCGACGTGAAGCGGGCCAGTGGGGTTGGCGGAAACAAACTCCACGGTCACGCGGTTACGCCCGGCCCGCAACAGCTGGCCATAGTTATCTTTCTGTCGCATCACATCCTTGATGACGCCGGTCAGCGCACAGCGATGCAGGAAAAAATTGATAAACCCCGGTCCGGCAATCTCCAGGTGGTCGACCTGACGCGAATTGGGTAAACGGTCAATGATTGCCTGGGCCAGCTCACGCGGGGGCAGGCCTGCCTGCTTGGCAAGCACCATCGCCTGGTTAGATGCAAATTCCCCGTGCTCCGGTGAGCGCGTCCGCTCGAGCTGAATGTCGATTTCCTCCCTGGCGGGCAGTACACCTTCACGTTGCAGATGCAAAATCGACTGGGCCAGCAATTCTTCTAGATGTTCTTTCACCTGTGGTTCTCTTCCCTGCCAGGGCTGGCCTTGAAAACGGCTTATTGTAAACCCTTGAGACTATTAGCAGAAGCATTGTTCCTGATTAAGTGGTCTGTTCGGAAAACCGGTAAAACCAGGAATGTGCCAACCTGTGGATAACTATGTGGGTAAATTGGCATGAGCAGCCTTCTTTTACACAGGTAGCACAGACCGATCGATTCTGCTAAAAATGAATAGTCGATAAAAAATATTATTTATCAGTTAGATAAAAGAAAAATATACGAATATTATTGATAGTGAGCCGTTAAGTTAATGATTTTAAGTCTACAGTTGATTCTGTGCATAAAAAATCCGGGGAGTGTTAACATCCCTGCTGCATGAATTCCCCTGGCAACGAAAACATTTACCGATTCAAGAATGAGCGCCCGCGCCTGGGCGCCGATGTTTTCATTGACCGTTCTGCTTGTGTTAGCGGATCGGTCGAGTTGGGCGATGACGTGTCAGTCTGGCCAATGACCGTGATCAGGGGGGATGTGAATTTCATCAGGATCGGGGCTCGCAGCAACATCCAGGATGGATGCATTTTGCATGTGACGCACGAAGGCCCCTGGCAGCCCGACGGCCTGCCTTTGTTGATCGGTGAGGACGTCACGGTGGGACACGGAGCCATCCTGCACGCCTGTACCATCGGTGACCGCTGCCTGATCGGGATGGGCGCGATTGTCATGGATGGCGCAGTACTCGAAGCGGATTGCATGGTGGCCGCCGGTGCCGTCGTTACGCCTGCCAAAGTCGTATCCTCCGGCACGCTGTGGCGGGGCAACCCTGCACGCCATGCACGCGACCTGACCCGGAGCGAAATTGAGAACCAGGTTTACAACGCGCGTCACTATGTGCGCCTTAAAAATCTGTACCTGGAGGAGCAGGAGTAGATGGCCGGCCTGATGGCGCTCGGCCTGTTTCTGGGCATCGGTCTGGCCCTGATGGCAGGTTATCCGGTCGCTTTTACCCTGGCCGGAGTTGCCCTGCTTTTTGCCGGCGCTGGCGTGCTTAGCGGCACTTTCGATCCGGTTTTCCTCGAAGCCTTCCCCAACCGGATCTACGGCATCATGACCAATGAAACGCTGATCGCCGTACCGGTGTTCGTTTTCATGGGGGTTATGCTGGAGCGCTCGAAGCTTGCAGACCAGCTACTCAGCTCCCTGGCCCAGATGATGCGCGGAATGCCGGGTGGGCTTGGAATTGCTGTGGTCGTGGTGGGGGCCATGATGGCTGCCAGTACCGGTATCGTCGGCGCAACCGTGGTGACGATGGGGTTGATCTCTCTTCCAACCATGCTCGACAAGGGCTATAGCCCGGCAGTATCGGCCGGAACCATCTGTGCCGCGGGAACACTGGGGCAGATCATTCCCCCCTCCATTGTGCTGGTGATGCTGGCGGATGTGCTTTCCAATGCTTATCAGCAGGCGCAATTGCGAATGGGGAATTTCAGTCCCGAGACGGTTTCAGTAGGTGAACTGTTTGCCGGGGCCCTGGTCCCGGGGTTAATCCTGGTGGGAATATATTTGCTCTATATAATTATTCTTGCCCGCGCCCGGCCCCACCTGATGCCGCCCGATACGGCAGACAATGAAGAGCGTGTCAGTATCGGACGATTAGTACTGCTGGCGGCCGGCCCACTGTTGCTGATCGTTGCCGTACTGGGTTCCATTCTGGGAGGCATCGCCACCCCCACCGAGGCCGCCGCGGTTGGCGCGGTCGGCTCGATGTTGCTGGCCCTGGCCAGCGGCCATCTGTCAGTGCAGACGCTCAAGGATGTGGTCTACCGTACCACGCGTATTACCGCGATGGTGTTCATGATCCTGATCGGTGCATCCCTGTTCAGTCTCGTGTTTCGGGGCTTTGGCGGCGACGATATGATCGCTGACTTCCTGACGGCCCTGCCGGGTGGTGTGGTCACTGCAACGATTCTGGTCATGCTGGTCATGTTTTTGCTGGGGTTTGTTCTCGATTTCATCGAAATCACCTTTGTCGTGGTGCCTATAATAGGGCCGGTGCTGATGGCCATGGGCCTTGATCCGATCTGGCTCGGCGTGATGATTGCATTAAATCTGCAAACTTCATTTCTGACCCCACCTTTCGGTTTTTCACTGTTCTACCTGCGGGGGGTCTGCCCCGATGAAATGCCGACCTCAGCCATTTATCGCGGTGTTATTCCTTTCATCGGGATACAGATCCTGGTGCTCGGATTGCTGGCCCTGTGGCCGCAACTTGTGACCTGGTTGCCAGATGTGGTTTACTCGGGTTGATCAGTGCCGGCCTCCGGCTCAAGGCTGCTCATTTTGTATCCATTCGCGTGTTAGGGAGAGACCATGAAATTTCGTCAATTCAAATTCCGGGTTGTGACAGTCGGCATGTTTGTATCGTTGCTCTTCGCGGCATCCTTACCAGCGCAGGATTTTGGCGGCGAACCGGACCCGAAGGTATTCGAGAAACCTTCCTATTCGCCTTTTGCAGGAAGAAACTTTCCAGACAACGTGTATTGGGGCGACACCCATTTGCACACCACACTGTCATTCGACGCGGGGTCGTTCGGCAACCGGCTTGGACCTGAAAAGGCTTATCAGTTTGCCCGGGGTGATGAAGTAACCTCCTCGGGCGGGTTCAAGGCGCGGCTTTCGCGCCCCCTGGATTTCCTGGTGGTGGCCGATCATTCCGATAATATGGGTCTGTTCACACGCATTTTTGAAAGCCACCCCGACATCATGTCCGATGCCGATGGCCGTCGCATCCACGATGCAATCAAGGCCGGCGGGCAGGAAGCGGTCGCCGCAACGGTGGAATTGATCGACGCGTTCGCGAGGGGCGTGTCGATATCCGACGCGCTGGCTGTTGAACCGGGTTCCGAGGCCTTCACCTCGACCTGGGAGCGAATAACCAAGGCAGCTGAGACCTACAATGATCCGGGCACCTTCACAGCGTTCATCGGATACGAATGGACTTCGCAGGTCAACACGGGCGACAACCTTCACCGGGTTGTTATTTACCGCGATGACGCCGCGCTGGCGCGCCGCTATGAGCCTTACACGACGCAGGCGCCGTTCGGCAGTCCCGATCCCATGGACCTGTGGAAGTGGATGAGCAACATGGAACAACGATCGGGCGGCAATGTCCTCGCGCTGGCGCACAACGGTAACCTGTCCAACGGCATCATGTTCCCGGTGGGACGGCAATACACCGGCAGGCGGCTCGACAGCACTTATGTCACCGAACGCATCCGCTGGGAGCCGTTGTACGAGGCTACACAGATCAAGGGGGATGGAGAAGCGCATCCATTCCTGTCACCGGATGACGAGTTCGCTGATTACGAGACCTGGGCTAAGGGCAACCTCAACCTGAGCGTAGCCAAGACTGAGGATATGCTGCGGTACGAATATGCGCGTGAAGCGCTCAAGAGCGGCCTCAAGCTGGAAGATAAATTCGGTGTCAATCCATACAAATTCGGCATGGTGGGTTCGACCGACAGCCACACTTCACTGGCAACAGCCGGTGAAAATAATTTTTTCGGCAAGCATTCCGGTTCGGAACCCAACGCCAAACGGATGGAACACCCTATGGCGAGAATGGGTGATGCCGAGTACGAAGGCTGGTCGGTCGCTGCTTCGGGACTGGCCGCGGTCTGGGCCAGGGACAATACCCGCGAAGCCCTGTTCGACGCCATGGAACGCAAGGAAGTTTACGCCACCACCGGGCCCCGCATGATGGTGCGTTTCTGGGGCGGCTGGGATTTCGTGGAGCAGGACGCTGGCAACCGGTTTCCCGGCGCCACCGGTTATGAGAAAGGTGTACCCATGGGAGGTGACCTCCGTTCCGCACCAGACGGAAAATCGCCTACTTTTCTTGTCGGCGCTCTCAAGGACCCGTTCAGTGGCAATCTGGACCGGATTCAGATCGTCAAGGGATGGCTGGACAGCAAGGGCCGGACCCATGAAAAGGTTTACGACGTAGCCTGGGGTGATGCCGACCGGCGGCAACCGGGCGCCGATGGCAAACTACCGGCGGTTGGCAATACGGTAGATGTGGCCAATGCCACCTGGACCAATACGATAGGCGATTCCGAGCTGATCACCGTCTGGACCGATCCGGATTTCGACCCTGCACAGCGGGCTTTCTATTACGCACGGGTGATTGAAATCCCGACACCGCGCTGGACGGCTTATGAGCAAAAGTTTTTTAATGTGAAAGCGCCGGATGAAACGCCCATGATCACCCAGGAGCGGGCTTATACGTCGCCCATTTGGTACACGCCCTGACTGCGCCTGTTAGTTAAAAAGCTGTCTCGCTTCCCCGGGCAAAGCTTCCGCTCCTGCTCACGCCCCTTACCTACATCCCTGTAGGCAATTGCTCCCGGCATTGCTCTGACTCCTGCATGGCCCAGACCAGCCTCTCGGCCGGTTCCCGGTCTCACCTTCTCCCTGCAGTCGCGCTCCCGCCTGCGGCTCCCTTGCTGATTTGAGTTCCGCTATTCGCAGCATAGCGGAGTTTGCTCATCAACAGGAGGGGATGGCTGCTATCGACTGCGGGTTCAACCGATCGCTGTAACACATTGGTTAAATCGGACTGCAGATACCATCGCGGGAATCTGATATGCCAAGGCCTGGAATGCTTAATGCTCCAAGTGATTAATGAGCGTTTCCAGATAGCGGGACCTAAGCTGTTTGTTCGCCATAAACTGCTTTATCGGCGGGAGTTTTAAAATGACACCCAAAACCCCGGCCATTGCACGATGGCTCCAAAGGACCTGGTTGTCAAAAATCAGGTTCTGTAATTTGCCACGCTCGATGGCCATGACGACTGCCCGTTCCGTTCCGTTCATTGGTGTGAGAACTCGCTTGGGCCGCGATTCCAGGGCCAGACTGTTTTTCTTATTGCAACTGCGTACACATACACCGCAACCCAGGCACAGATCTTCATTCAACCGGGCCATTTTCATTCTGGGCTTGTGCGGATTGTGGGCTGAAACCAAGCTCATCGCTTCTACCGGGCAGACGTTCACGCATTTGCCGCAGCCATTGCAGGTTTCTTCATCGATGACCGGGATGAAGTTCGTGGTATGCACCGGGTTGAGAATGGCAAAACGGCGAGCAGCAATCATTGCCTCGCAACAGCAGCCGCAGCAATTGCAAATAAAATTCACCTGCTGCTGAACGTTTTCACCGAACTGCACCAGGTTGTGTTCATAAGCTTGCTGCAACAAGTCATGGCATTCCTGCTTTTCGATACCACGGGCCACGCCGTGTTTAGTGAGCGACGCAGCAGTGATATTGAAGGTCATGCAAATGTCCTGCGGTGCGGAGCAAGCTCTACCCACGTGTTCCATTTTGTGCCGGCAGTAGCAGAGCCCCACGCTAATATGGCTGGCGGTTTCGATCACTTCACTGGCCCGCTCGTAATCCAGCACGTGCAACGCGTTTTCTTCGGATAATGCAGGTTCGTGAATGAACGTACGCCCCAGCTGGGTTTCACCCTGTGTAAACAGTTCCCGGATAAAATCCTCCTCGACGTTCAGGTACTGATAAAACAGTTCACTGAGTACTTTCTGATCGATATCATCGCGCACGCGCATCAGCGAGAACTCGAAAAACCCGGCCATCGGCGGCGGCAAGACATACACCGATTCACCGTCCTGCTGGATATCCACCAGCATGCCCCTGCCGGCCAGTTCGTCCAGTATTTTTTGTGTTTCGGTAAGGTTCTTTTTCCAAATGTGGCTTGCTTTCTTTGCCTTGAATGGCCTGATGGGCATTAGCGAAACCAGGCCGGCTTCTTCTTCGCTGAACAGCATGGACAGAATTCGAAAGAGCAGATCAGATGGAGGTGCACCCTGTGGAAATAGGTTTATCCTGTCTGCCAGAGCGGAATAACTCGTCTTGAGCGTGGTATGTGCCATAGCTCGTCAACCTCTGTCATTTTTGAACCATGCACAGTTAGTATCAACCACATTTTCAAGCATTCCAATGGGTATCCGGGGTTTTATTGACGGCACGCCGGATAACGGGAATGAACCGGCTGCCGATCAACGATAAATTGAATTGAGATTTCTCTTTCTGGCCGAATTGATAACATCACGACTCAGAAAATGTGTGTCCGACAGGTTGAGGTCAGAGGTTATCGGGGGGAATTCAGGAATCGAAATTTTGCCCTAACGCCGGTTCACGAAATGTTGCGAGCCTATCCTGGTCGAGGGTTTCACCTGCTCTATGAAAGCTTTCAATGATGTCCACACTTTCGCGGACATATCGTCGCTTGCGGCCTGCTCCTCGAACACCTCGAAAGACGCGCGTTTAAGCGCTGCCAGCACTTCATCCGGAAACGGACGAAGCTCGACTTTGTGTTCATTTATCAGAGTGTGCAGCGCCTCGCCATTTCGCGCCTCGAAATCTGCGAACATGTCCATGTTGGCCGCTTTGCAGGCTACCCTCACAATCGATTGGAGGTCGGGCGGAAGAGCAGCCATTGCCTCGGTATTGACGGTGCCTTCCAGTGTGGTGCCGGGTTCGTGCCAGCCGGGGTAATAGTAATATTTCGCCGCCCGGAACAGGCCGAAGGCGAGATCGTTCATCGGGCCGACCCACTCCGTCGCGTCGATCGTTCCATTCTGCAGGGCGGTAAACAACTCCGCGCCCGGGATGTTGACGGGTGTGCCCCCCAGCCGTTTTAGCACTTCACCCCCGAATCCCGGAATCCGCATTTTCAGGCCTTTCAAATCCTCGACGTTATTGATTTCCTTGTTGAACCAGCCACCCATCTGGGTCCCTGAGTTACCGACTGGGAAAGGGATCACACCGAAAGGCGCATAGACTTCCTGATACAGTTCAAGCCCGCCACCGTGGTAAAACCAGCCATTCATTTCGCTGCCGGTGAGGCCGAACGGAACACCGGCGAAAAACGGGCTGACCGGCATTTTGCCCTTCCAGTAATAAGCGCCGCCATGGCCCATTTCCGCGGTGCCGCGCTGCACGGCATCGAATACTTCAAAAGGCGGCACCAGTTCATTACCCCCATAGACCTTGACCGTCAACCGGCCATCGCTCATTTCACCAATGATTTTTGCCAGGTAATTGGCTCCGGTGCCCAGCCCCGGGAAATCCCTCGGCCAGGTCGTTACCATTTTCCATTCAAAAGTTTCGGATGAGGCTACTGCTGCCCCGTCTGCGCAATCTGCTGGTCCGGATTTGCTGCCACAGGCGGCAATGAGTCCCGCGGTGCCTGCCAGACCGGCAGCCCCTGCGGTTTTGACAAATTTTCTTCTGTCCATGGTGTTTCCTTTCCAAGATTGATGAAGTCGAACAGTTCACGGTCAGCCAACTGCGACGGCGAGACATGAGAAATGGCCCGGAAAATGTTTTCGACCCGGCCAGGATGCTCTTTTTTCCAGCCCGTTAGCATTTCCTTGATTAGCTGTCGCTGAAGGTTGGGTTGAGACCCGCAAAGATCGCAGGGGATGATCGGAAATTGCCGCAGTTGCGCATAGCGCGAGATATCTTCCTCGCGGCAATAGGCCAGGGGACGGATAACAATGTGCTCGCCATTATCAGATAGTAACTTGGGCGGCATGGCCTTTATCCGGCCTCCGTTGAACAGATTCAGAAACAGTGTCTCGATGATGTCGTCCCGGTGGTGGCCCAGTGCTATTCGAGTGATGCTGTTTTCGCTTGCGAAACGATACAGCGCTCCGCGCCGCAATCTCGAACACAGCCCACAAGTGGTTTTGCCTTCTGGTATGACTCGCCTGACCACGCTATACGTGTCTTGTTCAATGACATGAAACGGAACGCCGAGCTGCTCCGTGTAGCCTGGCAGAGTTGCTTCGGGAAATCCGGGTTGCTTCTGATCCAGGTTGACAGCGATCAGGTCGAATTTAACCGGCGCGCGTTTTTGCAGCGTCATCAGCATGTCGAGCAGCGTGTACGAGTCCTTTCCGCCGGAAAGACACACCATTACCCGGTCGCCTTCGCCGATCATGTTGAAATCCGTGATCGCCTGGCCGGTGTTTCTCTGCAGGCGCTTTATCAACTTGTTTTTGGAGTATTCGTCTTTTGGAGGCATCATCCGCGCATTCTACGCCAATTCTGTACTATCCTTGTAGCGTGAGTAATTACAGCAACGATCCGGGCGAAATCGCCAATTTGATAGCAGAACTCAGAGAGGAACATCGCGACCTGGACGAGGCCATTGCACGATTGGTGGAAGATCCAAGCGTTGACCAGCTTCGCCTGACACGCCTGAAGAAGCGCAAACTCAAGTTGAAAGACTGGATCGCCTACCTGGAATCGCAGTTGATTCCCGATCTGGATGCCTAGGATTCTTCGAGCACTTGCGGGGCAACCCGAATAATGCCGTAACGAATTTCCTTGCTCAGAATAAAGCGGGCGTCATCACTGATCTGTTTGATCACCGAATTGAATTCGAGTTTTTCATCCCTGTTGGTCGTGAGTACCCCGTTCTCACGCAACAAGCCGATGAATTGCCTGAAAAGGTTGCGGTCGGAAAATTCCGGTGCAGCGAATTCATTCAGCTCGGATATGCGTTGCGCAGTCAGCATGCAAAGACGTTCAAGTTCAGTGCGAGTCATGGTTCCCGAACCGTTTTTGGCCAGGATGGTTACCGTGATGTAGTAGCGCTCAAAGGTCTGCAAAAGAGTGTGGCCCATAATGCTCAACTGCAGGTCTTCGAGGCTGCCTCCTTCGGCCCGCTCCAGTGAGCCTTTTTCGAGATTTCGGGTCAACAGGCCATGTTCCAGCAGCCACGCGATATGAGAATCGACAGCCGCCAGGAATTCCTCTTCATTCCAGGGCAGGAACAACTCGGATTTCAGGAACGGATAAAGCGCCAGCGAGATGCGGTGAAGCTGTTCGATTTCCATGCGCTCGGCGTTCAGAAAACAACTGGTGACCAGGGAGGGCACCGCAACCAGGTGTGAAATATTGTTGCGGAAATAAGTGAGCAGGCTGGATTGATCCGGGATGACCCCGATGATGTCGCCAAGGGGATTCTCCCGGGTTTCTATGACGCCCAGTTCGATACCGTAGGCGATGATTTCATCCGGTGATTTATGCGTGATGGTGACCCGCTCCGCATACTTGCTGTTTTCCAGCATATTGAGCGTAAGCGCCAGTTGGCGTACGAGATCATCCCGGCCCATGGCCAGCCTGCGCGTGGTCAGCAGGATCATGGCCAGAAGGTTGATTGCGTTGACGTGAGCCGCCTCGTTCATCCCGGTCATGATCTGCTGCCCCAGTTCTGTGACCAGTGGATTGAGCCAGGCGGGCTTCTCTTCTATTTCCAGTTTTTCACGCCACTGTGGAGCAAACCTGTCGAGCAGATCGTCGAGGAAGATCGGCTCCGCGAAGCTGACGTGCACCGTGCCGTATTTCTGCTTCAGAACACCAAAGATTTTGAACAGGTCGCCCAGTGACTCGCTTTTCTTCTTCTTGCCGGACAGCTCGGCCGTGTAATTTCTGCCTTCCGCCAGTCGCTCATAGCCCACGTAAATGGGCTGAAACATGACCGGCCGGGTGCGGGCCCGGAGAAAGCTGCGGACCGTCATCGAAAGCATCCCGCCTTTCGGTTGCAACAGGCGCCCGGTGCGGCTTCGGGTTCCTTCGACAAAATATTCGATGGCTGTGCCGTTGGAAAGAATGCGCGCCAGGTACTCGTGAAAAACCGCCGAATAAAGTTGTTGCGAACGGAAGCTGCGGCGAATGAAAAAAGCGCCGGCCTTGCGCATATAGTGTCCCGCGAGCGGCAGGTTCAGATTCACTCCGGCGGCAATGTGCGGAGGTACCAGGCCGTTGTGGTAGACGAAATAGTTAACCAGTAAATAGTCAATGTGGCTGCGATGACAGGGCACGTAAATAATTTCGTAGTTTGGCGCCAATTGCTGGAATTTCCGAAAATGCCGGAGATCAACGCCATCATAAATTTTGGTCCAGAACCAGGTCAGGGCGAAGTAAGCCACGCGTACAAAAGCGTAGGAATAGTTCGCGGCGATTTCGAAGGCATCCTTACGGGCCTGCTTCCACGCTTTGTACTCACTGATTTTTTTCTTCCGGGCCTGCTCTTCTATCGCAACCCTGACCGGGGGGCTGCGTAGCACATCGTCGATCAGGGTGCGCCGGTGAGAGAGGTCGGGACCAATGGCGGCGCTGCGGACGCGCTGGAAATGCACCCTGAGAATCCTGGAAACCTTGCGCAGGCTGCGGGCCGCACCGATATCCTCGTCCGCCAATCCTCTCAATGATAGGGGATTACTGAATTGAACCAGGGTGTGCCGGCCATTGACCAGGGAATTGAAGAAACGCCAGATTCGGCCACCGATTTCCCATGATTCAGTGAAGAAGATCTTGGCCAGGCCGGTTTCCTTGTCGGGAGCCCGTCCGATCAATACCGTCACCGGTACCAGGTGGATATCTTCCACCTTATCTTCACAGACGTTTTCAACCAGGCGTTTGAGTGTTTCAGAATGGCTCCTGACTTCAGTCCGGCGCACGATCAGACCCTTCTTGCGGCGCAGCGCCAGGTAAGATCTCGGTTCGGTCTCTGCGGGTGTTTCCATCGGCCACAAAGGCCTGGGCAGATTCAGCTGTTCGCAGGATCGATCGAGAATCAGCAATGATGACAGCGCGTATGAATCGATGACGTAACAAACGGGCAGGTCCAGATTCAGGTCAAGGTCTTCAAAGGGCTGCGGAAGCGTTTTGGCCTTCACCCACAGGTGCAGAATTGACCTGAGCATCAGGAACCACTTTAATTTCAGCTTCGCAAAGAATCCGATTTTTGGGCTGTCCGAAGTCATCCGGGAATTTCCATCGGCCTGTATGCAACTTGCAGGATGATCATTCTAATTGAATTGCGCAAAAAAAATCCGGGCTGGTAGTGTACCCGCCCGGAAATCCGGCAGAGCCGGAGAGGATCGTAAAATCTTTTATTTGAAAATGCTCTAGCAGTCCGCCAAGTTGTTTTCATTCATTATTATGAAGTTACGGGCGTATCGTAATGCAACAGATTAGCTTTTGCAACTATTAAATCATCGACCCCGGATCACCGGG
>CALDVW010000060.1 GCA_937924405.1 uncultured Lysobacterales bacterium | reverse complement strand
TGAAGCCGGGCGTCGAAGGTGGCGAAATGTTTTCCAAACCAGTCGGACAATTCCTGTTGCAGGGTAGCCCGGCCTGATTTCGGGTCAGCCGCAAATTCGTCCATCAGGTCCAGGATCTGGTCCAGCAATTCCTCGTGCTCGTTCTTATGGGCTTCGTATTCAGCATAAGCCGCCTCGCGCATATGCCGCTCCTCCAGTGCAAAGTGAGAGGCAATTCCGGCATAAATGTCTTCCAGGCAGGCTTCGATCGCATCGCTGTCGGTATCGGCAGCCAGTTGAGCATAAACCTGGTTGATCATATCTATGAGTTCACGGTGTTCGTGATCCACCGAAGCAATTCCCAGGGTATATGCGGATTTCCAGTTAAGCAGTTCCATGGTTCAATCCTGCCTGAATACAAAAGATTGTTTAATATCATCGAATTCCACCACCAGGTGCTGGCCCGGCGCGAGATCCACTGTTTGCTCCAGATGGAAATCAAATTCCCCGGCCGGCCCACCGTGATTGTCCGCACCGCTATCCGTCATGCCAATAAACAGGTGTTGCTTTCCGGCATCCACCGACAGACGGCGATAAATATTAGATGCGCCATCGCCCCAGATGCCCGTTGGCCGGCGGTTGACTTCATACAAGATGTCGCCATCGGAGCGGAACACGACCTGCACCGGAAGGCGCTCACGCGGGCAGTCTTCCGGCTTACGCATATTCGGCGGTAGCTTGTTCAATTCCTCCTGGGTCAACCGGCGGCACTCCCGGATCCGTTGGCCAGCATGGGAAAACGACAAAGAAACCATAGCCTTGCCTTCATCGATCAACTGGAAGCGGGGCCAGACAGACAACCAGCCCACGAAAGCGGCAAACAACGCGTAAGCAGTCAGGATTATCGGGATTTTCCACCGGCTGACGGCCGGTTCGGGCAGAGGTGGTGTGATATCCGCCAGCACTTCCAGCGGCAGGGATTCTCGCAACGCCGACACGACATTCCCAATACCACCCAGCCCGCTCCATGGCTGCTCCCAGCCCAGGGCCAGCCGGTCCGTATTGACGCGTTTGCGCAGGTGCGGGTCGCGCTGCCGGCTGACGCGCAGGGAGGTCCACTCAGTGCCAAAGCGATACTGGCAATCGCCTCCCGGGCAGCCAGCAACCACAATACCGTCAGCCAGGTCACGGCTCAGCACGAAGTCAATGAACGAGGGTGGCAATTGCCCGGCACAAATAATGTCGACCACAGCCGTTTCACTTTTATTCAGGTCGGACTCCAGGCGTACCGATTTCGCATTGTCGCGGCAGGTGAACACCAGGATTCTGCGCTCTCCATGCAAACGTTCAGATACCTCAAGCAATCTTTTGCGCAACGATGCAGCCGTCAGATCGGGAATATCGATGCCGGGCGACAGGGCAGAATGCCGGCGGAAAGGCGTGGCGGTCGGGCACGACCCGGTACAGATCCCGCAGGTCATGCACAAGGTGCTGTCGACCACCGCCTCGCTTTCGTAGGCCTTGCCGTCAGTGCGCGCCTCCATGGTGATGGCGCCAAAAGGGCAGTCATCGGCACAGCGGGCACAGCCATTGCAATTATCCAGGTCAACTTCGGCCGGCGACTTGCCTCCCAAAGGCGGCAGCCAGGGCACCACAAACAGCAGCAGGCTGACCCCGGTGAGCAGGCCCCATACCCAACCCGGTGACCAGAGTTTCATCAGCGGATAAACCAGCAGGTAATACCAGTCCAGCCCCAGGCTGGACGGCACCTGGGACATATCGACCTCACCCTGGCTCAGCGCCGGATAGGCCACGGACACGGCCATCATTGCCGCCAGGCTACCGGCCATCAGCGCCCGGGGCGGATTGATTCGGGGCCCGTTGATTCGGAGCACATGAAGCCAGATCCCGAAAACCAGGAACAGGGGCAATCCGATCAGGTGCAGAAAAGCCATCAAGGTAAAAAACCGGTCGCTCAGCACATCGTCACTGAGGAAATTTCGCGCCATCGATTCGCTGAAAATCGGCAGCCAGTCCAGTAGTTCAGCTGAAGTAAGCGCTACATACCAGGCCAATTGATCCCACACCAGCCAATAACCGGTAATGCCCAGAGGAATCACCAGCCACAACAGGGGTACGCCGGTTACCCAGCTGAACCAGCGCATGCCCCGGTGCCGATCGTAGACAAACTCCTTGATGATATGTAAAAGCAGGGTGATGATCGCCGCATCAGAAGCATAGCGATGCAGGCTGCGCATCACGCCGCCTGTGTACCACTGCTCGTTCGTCAGGTACTCGACGGATTCGTAGGCGCCCACCACGCTGGTCTTGAAAAATATGAACAGCCAGATACCGCTGATGAGCACAATCCAGAAAAAATAGATCGTCAGGGCGCCAAGATAATTCAGTGGATTGAGTTCCTGGCCGAAGCCGCGGTTCAGAATCCGGCGAACCGGTGTAAACAATGCCTGCCCGAATTTTTGCACCGCACCGAGCAAGTCAGTGCTCCTTTGTGCTTTTGCGTGAGCGTGAATATTCCAGCAACAGCCAGATGATCAGGGACAACACGATCAGCGCGCCCACACCGATGCCCACGAAAAGAGAGTAGTCGAACTTGTACTTGCCGGTATTGGGGTCATATACGGTGCAGAACAGCTTGATTCGGTTGAGCAGTCCGGAACCGATATGCGCTCCGGGCTGTGGCCGGTTATAGACCAGTTCCTTGAGTGGCTCCACCAACCAGGGGAGGTCGAATGCTGCGCCGTACACCTGGCGGTAAACCACGCCTTCGCGATCAACAACCGTCACCTGGTTGATGTGGTCGAAACCCCGCGGTGACGGGAAATACACGAACCCGATGTTCTCCACCAATTCCTTCATGGTTGCAGCCGGGCCGCTCAGAAATGCCCAGTTGGGATCGTCGATATCCTGCTTGTCGGCAAACACTCTCATTGCGTCAGGTGTGTCCACCGCGGTATCGAATCCGATGGTCAAAACCCGGAAGCTTTCCTCGCCCAATGCCTCGCGGGCAGCTTCTACCGCAGTTGCCAGGTGACGGGTGATGGCCGGGCAGACGTGGTGGCAGGAGGTAAAAATCATGCTGATCAGTAGCGGCTGCCCGCGGTACTGTGAAAGCTGAACCGGTTTACCCTGCCGGTCATAAAGCAGAAAATCTTCCAACGACCGGCCCACGGCCCCCTGGGACAGGGCAATCGCTGCGTCGGCATCATAGCCTCCTTCCCCGCTGCTGTCTGTGGCAACCGGGGACGCACAGATTCCGGGCAGCGTAAAAAACAACAGGAAAAGAAATATCCCCCTGATCATCAGGGGATGTGCCGGAGCCTCGCTCCGCTCTGTTTTGCAGGGGTGCATTGCTTCATTGTGCTCCAAAAAAAACGCCGGGCAAACCGCCCGGCGTTTTTCAATCGGTAACCAGCCTATGACATCGGCCAGACCGATGCCAGATACTTCCAGTTAATCCAGTAATAAACCACGAAGATAGCCAGGAAGAAGACCGCCAGCACAAATGTTCCCGGAGCGGCGAAGCCCCACTTGCCGGCTGCCGCATGGCCACCCTGCGGCTGGATCGAAGGCGGCGCCTTCATCAGGCGGGTAGTTTCCGTGCCATAGCTGGAATCAGACTCGACCCGTTTGCCGAAGAAGACCGAAACCACCGTGATCAGCACGAAAATGGCGCCACCAACGATGGCGGCCATGCCACTGATGCCCACCAGGCCCATCAAGGTAAATGCGCTGGCCGGATAATCGAAACCGATTGCTGAATCGGTAAACGCCATGTCCCAGTGACGGCGTTGCACGCCCAGCGTGCCGGCACCCATCATCACCAGGGTGAACACCATCATGCCGATGCCAAAGATATAGGGCTGGAACTTGGCCAACCCCGGCAGAAATACCTGGCGCCGGAACAATACCGGTATCAGGAAGTAGGTCAGCGACATGAATGCAAGTGTCGTGCCGATGACGACCGTGGCATGGAAATGGCCCGGCACGTAGATCGTGTTGTGAATGATGATATTGATCTGTTCGGTACCCATGACGACGCCGGAAATGCCGCCCAGAAAACCGAAGCCGATCAGGGACAGGAACATGCCCGAGAAGGCCGGGTTACCCCACGGCGCCTTGCGCAGCCATTCGAACAAGCCCTTGGTCAGGCCCTTGGCCCGCTGTGCGACCTCGATCGACCCGGGCACGGTCAGGCCATGAATCATGCTGGCCAACACGGCCAGGTACATCGCGTAAGACGTATTGAAGATCTTCCAGGTCGAACTCAGCCCCGGGTCCACCAGCAGATGGTGAGCGGAAGCCAGTTGCAGGAAGGCGATATACAGGACGAACGCGGTGCGGCTGACTTTTTCAGACAGCGGCTTGGCGCCGAACACTATGGCGGCGATGGCATACCAGACCGCCACGTGGGCGGCTACATTGATTTGCTGGGACGAATGCCCGAATCCCCACCAGATCAGGCGGTACAGCGGGGCATCGATGTTGGCGATCCAGCCCATTGACCACATGAAAGTCGGGATCAGGATCACGGCGCCCATCGATATGGTGAAAATCGCGATGATGCAGGCAGTCAAAGCCCCGAAAGTCACCAGCGGGATTGACCCTTCATAGGTTTTCTCTTCTTTCGCTATGACCAGTGTGCCCAGGAAAATAAAGCAACCGATCAACGCGCCTACCGCGAACAGGATCAGACCGAGATAGAACATCGGCTCTGCCGGCATCGGCACATAGGACGTCATCATCACCGAGGAGTTGCCACTGAACACCGATACGTTATTGAGCACGGCGCCCAGCACCATCAGGATGAAGGCCACCCAGCCCAGCTTCGGCGTCGCCAGGCGGCATCGCAACAGCGTGGACGAACAGAAGTAAAGCACGGCGATTTCAAAAAATATGATCCAGAAGATCAGCATGTTGATGCCGTGGGTTGTCAGCAGTTGATAAAACCTGTCGGCCGGCAGCCAGTGGACCGTGGGCCAGCGTGTCAGTGTTACTGCAAGGGCCGTCAGCCCGCCAACGAGCAAGGCCACGACCGCTACAACAGCGTTCAGGCGCATCAGTGTTTCGGCCGGCTTGTGAAACTGTAATCCCGATTCCGGGCAGGTTCTGAATTCCTGGTTTTTCATGATCCGCCCTCCGTGATATAGATTTTACCGACCATGTTGTGGTGCCCTATTCCGCAGTATTCATTGCAGATGATGGTCTGATCACCACTGGTGTCGGGTGTGATCGTCAATACCATTTCATAGCCCGGCAAAATCTGGGTATTGATATTGACCGGTTGCACGGAAAACCCGTGTTGCCAGTCCATGGATGAAATATGCAGGCGATAGGTCTGGCCTTTTTCGAGTTCCAGCAGTGGCCACCACTGCCATAAACGACCGATCAGGTAGACATCGCTGCCCGGTGGGGGGTGAACCACCGGCATGTTTTGATTGGTTTCAGTACGGACCGTGTACTGGTCGACCATCGCCTGTGTCTTGGCCATGAAGGCCTCGGGCGTTGTCCGGTAAGCTTCATTGGAAAGGTTCTGCTTACCGTAGACATGCCAGAGCGGCATCATGATGAACATGATAAGGGACCAGACCAGCGCGAGCGCGATCCAGGTCCCTTCGACTCGATCCAATGGCTGTTTCCACCAGATGGTCTCCGAAGGGGGTTGAATGGACGTCACTTTGTCACCTCAATGTTGTAATGGTTTTCAGGGTGCGATGGGAATGGACACGAGCTCCATTATTCCCCAGATGATATAAAAAACGGCGGGAAAGACCACGCCGATGAATAGTAAAATGAATGGGTTGTCGATAATGCGCTGCATGATGGGAACGCGAATATCGCTTTCAGTCCCGGCTGTTTCCTGGTTCATGTGTGAATCCCTCAGTCTGATACGAATGCACGGTATATAGCTCGGCATTTTAATCATAGCACCATGAAATATCATTGCTAATTGATTCAGATCATCTACCTCTATTTTTACAGTATGATAGTTTCCAAAATAATCAATTTGAAACCATGTCACCTGAGAACCCAAATTGGCTGACCGCCTGTCTCGTCGCTGCCTGTCTTTCCACTGCCTGTGACAATCAGCCCGGCTACGGACCGGAAATCCATGACAGCAAATATGTCGGCCTGGATGAGTCCGGTCAGACACTCGAGGCCGGCGTGAGCGGCCCCTGCGTGTTGGACCAGTTCACCGGGCTGGTGTGGGAAGTGAAAACTGAGTCCGCCGGACTTAATAGCCGTGACCACACTTACTCCTGGTTCAATCCGGCCGAAGACCACAGTGGCGAACTTGACTTTCGCGGCAAGTCCGACGGCGGCCAGTGTAAACAGAGTGATTGCGATACTTCCGCCTTTGCCCAGGCCGTGAACAAAACCCGGCTTTGCGGTTTCAGCGACTGGCGCGTGCCAACCCGTGACGAGCTCGGCTCCATCAGCGATCCACGAAAATCGAGCACGCCACCCAGCGTCAACAGCGTGTACTTCCCGCATACGCAGGCGGGAGAATACTGGTCCGCCAACGATTACCAGTTTCACTGGAATACCGCGTGGCTGTGGAACTTTGAAAACAGCCTGGACCGCGTGGAATGGAAAGAATCGCCCCGCTACCTGAGGCTGGTGCGAGGCGAGGCCATGCACCTGGAACGCGTCGAGGACTGATTTCGTGAATACACTCGCCCGGATTTGCCTGCTGCTGGTGATCGTGCTGGTGTCACTCAGCGCCTATCTGCGGCTGGCGCACTCGGGAATCGGCTGCGCCGACTGGCCGGACTGCTACGGACGAATTGGTGAGCCGCCTGCAATCAGCCAACCAGCCCCTGCACAGGACGCTTACCAACAGTTGCTCGATGAAAGCAATGAACCCCTGTCCTGGGCTACCCCATTGCATCGCCTCGTCGCCAGTGTCCTGGGCCTCATGGTGGTATTCCTGGCATTTCTGTCGGTGCGTAACAAGAGGCAGCGGCTGATTTCATTTGCCCTGCTGGCGTTGACTGTCTACCTGGCCGTGCTGGGTATCCGTTCCGGCAGCCTGCACGACCCGGCAGTCGTGATGGGTAACCTGGCCGGCGGCTTCGCCATGCTCGGCCTGTTGGGCTGGATGGTATTCAGTTCGGACGAACCGGGAAACGGCGACGCCCCGATCCGCTGGCTATCGGTGGCGGCCATTGCTGTGCTTGCGCTGCAGATCCTGCTGGGGGGACTGACCAGCGCCAACTTTGCGGCCACTTCCTGCCGGACCCTGCCCGACTGCCACGGCAGCTGGTTTCCCGATGCCTCTTTGAAAGCAGCCATTGATCTTAGCCGGAAACACCAGGTCACAGACAGCGGCCAGGCCATCGGTGGCGAGGAGCGGCTTGCGATTCACAAAACACACCGCCTCGGCTCCATTCTCACCGTGCTCACCGCCCTGCTCGCCGCTCTGGTTGCATTGCGTAAAGACCCCCGCTACCGCACCGCCGCCTGGTTTGTGCTGGTCTTCGTTACGATCGAATTCCTGGTGGGGGTGTCAGCCGTAGCGACCAGCCTGCCCATCGGACTGGCTGTCGCCCATAACTGGTTTGCCGGGCTGATCATGCTGGCGCTGCTCAAGCTGCTGGCCCTGAGCCGTTAGTCTTTTGAGTTATTCCCGGCGGCACCGGCATGGCAGTTTGAGTTAAAATACGCCGATTGCATTTCTGCGGCCCGGCCATTGAAAATTCTCCACATTGGAAAATATTTTCCGCCATTCAGCGGCGGGCTGGAAAATTACATGCACGAC
>CALDVW010000059.1 GCA_937924405.1 uncultured Lysobacterales bacterium | reverse complement strand
GAGAAACGTTGGGATTACGTTATAGCTGAAACCGAAATCGTATTGCTTCAGGTTAATGATTCCCGGTTCCCTTGCAGGGTCCCCACTGGTGTCGCGAAGCTGTTGCCACACGTTGTAGCTCGGGTCGTTCCTGTCGAGTGGAATGACCGGTGCTTCACCTTCCCGGATGGGCGCAATCTCGCCTTCATATTCGTGACCCAGGTATTGGGCGAAGGCACTGGTGGTTAAAAACAGTGATGAAATGAACACTAGTGGTTTGAAGCTCATCTTCAGGGCCTCGTGAACTGGAATACCAGTAATCATATCAAAAGTCAGCTCACCCCCCTGATTAGTCTTGCCGGCAGTAAATTCGCTACAAATTCAGCTTGCTTTACCGATTTATGAGAGAGCATTCGGGGTTTGATCAATATCATTCAAAACTCGAAATCTTGACTAGTCATGACATGTCATGATAAGTTGATGGCATGGCAAAAATCAAAGTCAGTTCCAAGGTCGAGCAGCGCGAATGGGAAGCCTTGCAGGCACTCGCCAGGGAGTCCAATCAGAGCATTGCGGGCATGTTGTCGGAAGCAGTGGCTGAGTACGTTGCGCGCAAGCGATTACGTCCCGAAGTCATGGATCACCTGGAAGACGCCATGAACGAAAACGAGGAACTTGGAAAACTCCTTGCCAGCTAATGCAGTTAAATTCCTCTCCCTGGACGAGCTGCTCGTTATTCATGAACGCTTGATTGAGCGATTTGGCGGTGCGCCGGGTGTTCGAGATAAAGGCATGCTGGAAAGTGCTTTGTTCCGGCCTCAAACCGGGTATTACGGTTCCCTGGAGGAAATGGCCACGGCCTTCTTTGAATCCTTGCTGATCAATCATCCTTTTGCAGATGGCAACAAGCGGGTTGCCTTCTTTGCGACCGATGTCTTTCTGAGGTTGAATGGCTGGAATATCCAGGTTGATTCCCAGGCTGCTTTTACTTTCCTGATGGAACGCCTCGAAACAGGTACGGCGGATTTTGACCATCTTCTGCCCTGGATACGGACGAATCTGCGCCCCACATGAAGGGCGCTGTAGTCAGCCGGAAGGTGGGTCGTCTGAAGCTGGCCACGGCCAGCGCAAAGAACAGTCAGGAGCGGCAATATGGGACCACTTGAAGGTCTGAAAATTATCGAACTGTCGGGAATCGGGCCGGGCCCGTTCTGCGGCATGATGCTGGCGGACATGGGCGCGGATGTCGTATGCATCGATCGTGCAGCCAAACCCATGCTGAATCCGGCGACAGACTGTACGCGGCGGGGTAAGCGCTCGATCATGCTCGATCTCAAGGTTGTGGAAGGTCGCAATATTTTTCTCGCCCTGGTGGAAAAAGCTGATGCGCTTTTGGAAGGGTTCCGTCCAGGAGTAATGGAAAGACTGGGACTTGGGCCAGAGGACTGCATGGCCAGAAACCAGCGTCTGGTCTATGGCCGGATGACCGGTTGGGGGCAGACCGGGCCTTTGTCGCAGGCTGCCGGACACGACATCAATTACATTTCCCTGACCGGTGCTCTGCACGCCATAGGCCGCAAGGGAGAAACGCCGGTTCCGCCGCTCAACCTGGTGGGCGATTTTGGTGGCGGCGGCATGTTCCTGGCCTACGGCATGGTTTGTGCCCTGCTGGAAGCGCAAAAATCCGGAACGGGGCAGGTGATTGACGCCGCGATGACCGATGGTTCCGCCCTGTTGATGACCATGATTCATTCCTTCGCCGAACAGGGCATGTGGAGCCCTCAACGTGAAAGCAACCTGCTGGATGGCGGCGCGCATTTTTACGGTGTATATGAAACCCTTGATGGCAAATATATTTCTATCGGACCGATCGAGCCGCAGTTTTATGCCTTGCTGCTGGAAAAAGCGGGCCTGGACGAGGATGAATTCAGGGAGCAAAACGATGCCGCGCAATGGCCCGAGCTGAAGCGCAAGCTGGAAACTGTATTCAAAACCAGAAGCCGTGATGAATGGTGCGAACTGATGGAAGGAAGCGAAGCGTGCTTCGCGCCTGTGCTCGACATTCACGAAGCTCCGCAGCACCCTCATAACCGGGCGCGCCAAACTTACATCATGGTTGATGGCATGGCCCAGCCCGCTCCTGCGCCAAGATTCAGCCGCACGATTCCAGAAGTTGCGTTTGCACCGCATGAGCCCGGTGCTGATACCGAGGTGCTGCTAAAAGAATGGGGGGTCGCCGGCCCGTCATGAAAGGAATCCATAACCTGTTGTTCGATCTTGACGGCACCCTGGTCGACAGCAGGGAGACCATCAGCGCCAGCCTCAGTTATGCCCTCGACCGCATGGGGTTGCCGTCAGGCATTGACGAGCGTATTGATACGGTAATCGGGACCGCGCTGCTGGATATTTTTTGCAATGAGTATGAAATGGGCCATGAGCAGGCGGAAATCGCCATCGATCATTACCGGGTGCACTACGATGAACTGCGGCAGGCCGGCACCCATATTTATCCGGACATCGAGTCAGTCCTTGAGCACTTGAGGAAGGCGGGTTTCAGGCTCTACATAGCCACGGTCAAGCCCACTACCATTGCGGAAAAAGTGCTCGAAGACATGCAACTCAGGGAGCATTTCGATGGTGTTGCCGGAAGCTCCATGGGGCATGAGAGGCGCGATAAGAGCAGCATCATTGCTCACGCCCTGAACAAATTTGAGCTCGATCCGGCATGCTCCATGATGATTGGTGACCGTGGCCAGGATATTGCCGGGGCGCGGGATAACGGGCTGGGCTCCATTGCGGTCAGTTACGGGTTCGGGTCGATGGAAGAGCTACGGGCGGCCGGACCCGATCACATCGTTGGGCGGGCTACTGAGATTGCCACGATACTGGTGCCGGTTTAAGTAGGTCGAGCCAAGCGAAACTTCTTTCGCGTGTCCGTCTCCGCACCCCGGCTTTTACTGGCCGGACATGTCCATATAGAAGACATTCAGCTTGTTGCCGTCGAGGTCGTTGCTGCCAACAGTGACATAACCAATCATTTGTTTTCTCCTAGATGAAAGGTGTGACGCCGAAAAGCCACTGGTGGGCCACGGCAATAACGGCATATACAACCAGGCCCGCCACGGCCAGTATGATGTCGTTTTTCAGTGGCACGGCGTCCGGTTTTAGCCAGGCGCCGTCACGGCGATTCAGCAGCAACATCTCGATGATGGCCCAGGCGGTCAGGCCTCCGAACAGGATGATCGAACGTATTTCGCCATTTGCGAGCAAATGCCCGATACCCCAGCAAGAGACGCCGGTCAATTGCGGATGGCGCAGCATGCGTTTGATATTCGTGGGCGGGTAGGGCGCAATGAACAGAATAAATCCAAGCAGCACCAGCAAGGACGCAACATGACGCCCCCATTCGGGGGGCAGGTACAGGCTTTCGGGAATCGTTGCTTTCCAACCCGAGATGACCAGATAGATGGACAGGGCCATCAACAGGGTAAAAATTCCCTTGTAAGGATTCTCTCCGATCTTCCGGATCAGGCCCTGCCTGAAATCTACGGCCACAACCGGAATGAAATGCACGAAACTCCACAGCAAGATACCGAGAATGAGTTTGGTCATGGCTGCCTCCTGGCGCTGCTGATTAGTTTTCCAGTCTAATTGAAATATAAGATAATGGGCAGATGTCGGCTGCACCAATAATAAGAAGCCTTTCCGTCATCCTGAATCCCCGCTGCACGTATCTGGTTATGCTGGCTTTTCTGCTTGCGTGCCCGGTTACAGCCCAGGAAGTCAGGGAGCAGGAAATGGAGGCCGCTGGAGAGGATGTCGTGCGGCAGGTAGAGGACGAAGAAGCCGGTGAAACGATCGTCGACGAGAGTGAAGAGAATGCCCGGCAGGAAGAGGCGGCTCTGAACGAAGATCCGGAAGCCCAGCGTCGGGCGGAAATTGAAGACACGCCGGGGCTGCGCAATCTGTGGCCCGATTTCGAGCTCTACGCCAGTGTCCGGCTGCATGCCATCAATAATTTCAACGTCGAAAATGAACTCACCGAGTTCGCCCTGGGTGACGGTGCTTCACGAATGGGTGCGCGTGGGGAGTGGCAGGCGTCTGAAAACTGGTGGTTGTTCGGGCGTGCAGAGGGCGGCTTCGATATCCTGGAGACGTTTACACCCAAGGCCGGCGAAGACGGTGACGGTTTCGTATTACGAAAGCGACTGCTGTTTGCGGGTTTCGACTCGGATAACCTGACGGCAACCTATGGCAAAAACTGGTCGGCGTACTACAAGATTGCCGGCATGGCAGATCGTTTTTCTATTTTTGGCGGCAGTGCTGCCGGCGTGTATAACGCGTTTACAGACGGTGGCGCTACCGGAATGGGCCGTGCAGACGACGTTCTGCAGGCAAGAATCTACACCAGTTCGCTCAAAGCCCTGCGCATCAAGCCTTTCAATCTGAATGTTCAGTACCAGCAGGGCCAGCCGATACCGCATGTCAGCAATCAGAATTACGAAAGGGCATACGGCGCCAGTGCCTGGCTGGAATCGCAGGGTGACCGTGGGATCGGTGTGGCTTACCAGAAATCGGAGTTGGATGAGGAAGCGGCCGCAGCCAGGAGCGCCGGGATCGACGGTGATGCCGAAGCGATCGCATTTTCATTTCGCAGCTACGGCGAGCGCTGGTACGCGGCGCTGGTGGTCGCCTGGCTGGACAATATCGAAACAACCGATCAACTGCAGTACTTCAACGGCCGCGGAGCGGAACTATATGTGCAGTGGCAGTTCAATGACCGTTGGTGGTTAATCGGCGGTGGCAACTGGCTGGTGCCTTACGACGATGATCCGCAGGCCGGTGAGTATGAAGTGGCTTATGCGGTTCTCGGTTTACGTTATACCTTCGATTCATTCAATCGCATGCTCTACGCGGAATATCGCATCGATAGGGGTACTCTGTGGGATGGCACGCCTCGCAAGGATGAGCTGACTCTGGGCTTTCGATGGGATTTTGGCTACTAGGAAGCAGCGCAAAGCAGGGAGCAGTTGCCTAAAGGGTTGCAGGTCAGGGACGTGCGCAGGAGCGGAGGCTTTGCCGGGGAAAACGAGACCCGTTATTTAAACTAGTCTGCACCGGTATTCCCCACCGGTACGGCAAAAGCGTCTGCAACCAGGGCATCTACATTGTCACCGGTCAGCGCCTGGAGGAATGCCAGTAACTGTCTGGATTCTTCATCGCTCAGTCGCAGTGGCTGCAGCAAAGGATCGAGCAGTTCGTTGTTTATGCCGCCTCGGTCGTAAAAATCAATGACTTCCCGCAGGGTCGAAATCGAACCGTTGTGCATATAGGGCGCTGTCAGCGCCACGTTACGCAGCGTCGGTGTGCGGTATTTCCAGCGGTCGTTTGGGCTTTCGGTGATTTCATAGAGTCCGAGGTCATTCGGCAAGGGTTCGGAAGCGTCCTCCACCACGTCGCTGCGTACGGTGATATGCTCACCCGGTGCGATCTGGACCCTGGTTTCTTTGGGTGTTTGCAACATGGAGCGCTGGTAACCAATACCGGTATTGTGCATCTGGTTATCGGTGAACAGCGCCCATTCGCTGCTGATCTGGTGACAGCTCGAGCAGCGCGCCTTGCCGTTGAACAGGCGGAATCCGGCCTGCTCCGTGGCCGACAAGGCGTCCTTTTCACCACCGTAATACCAGCGATCGAAGGGGCTGTTGGCCGAAACCAGCACGCGTTCGTAGCTGGCCAGCGCCATGCCTACGGTTTCCATTGAAACGGGTCTTCCAGCGAATGCTGTCTGGAAGCGCTCCCGGTACTCCGGTATGGCATTGATCTGCTCGATCACCCGGCCGACCGAGGGATTGCCCATCTCGTTGCGGGCCAGTAACGGCCCCCATATCTGCTGCTCCAGCGTAGACTCTCTGCCATCGTGGAACAGGTTTTCGAGGTAGGCCACGTTGTAAATGGTCGGCGAGTTTCTGCGCACGGTCCGGCCTTCAATGCCGACGGCCGTGGCCAGTTCATTGCTTGCAAACCCTTGTTCGGGCACGTGGCACATGGCGCAGGAAAACGTGTTGTTGTGTGACAGGCGGCGGTCGAAGAACAGCAGCCGGCCAAGTTCAATTTTTTCGGTGCTAAGGGGGTTGTCACCAGGCACCGGAATGGGCGGGAGTCCGAGTGGGGGTTGTTCTGAGTAGGACCAGAGCTCCATCGATTTTCCGCGGCGGTTTTTCAGGCTCTGCGCCTGTGTCTGATAATTGCTGTGTTCGTAACCCTGTTTGACGTCGCCCGGGCCTTGCAGAGCAGTTTCCATCTGCAGAGTCCGGATGTCGTTAAGCATGCTGTCCGCATGAAGATATGAGGCACTGAAGATGTTGCGAATTTGCATTCGGCGGTCGATCAGGAATACCCGCAAAACATGGGAAATGTTGCCGGCCTCTTCGCCGGTTACATTCGGGTCGCGCACGATGGTCTGACCATAGGACTTCAGCACGGGTTCCAGCTCCGATTTACCGCTGGTGGTCAGGAAGTGCCAGTCGAAATCGCCCGAGATATACGGACGTCCATAGCGCTGCATCACTTCCGGCGTGTCCTGCCCGGGGTCAAAGCTCAGGCTGATAAAACGGACGCCATTGCCTTTTCCCGGGTCTTTCATAAGCTGATTCTGTAGCCGCTCCAGAACATGCGTGGCCAATGGGCAGCCGTTGGCGTCGGAGCAGCTGCTGTAAATAAAGCTCATCACCACGACTTTGTCGCCCATCAGGCTATGCAGAGTCGTGGCCTGGCCGCTGCTGTCCAGCACGTTACCGTCGCCCGCCATGCCCATTGGCGGCAGGCGGTAGCTGCCGGCTTCGGGTGGCTCGAATTCGAGCTCTGACCAGCCTGGCGCCAGTACCTGGGGTTCAGTAGCCTTTTGCTGGGCCAGGGCCGGCAGGGAAGCGGAACAAAAGACGAGGAATAGAAAAAGGCAGGTGAACACGAGGTTCACCTGCCTGTAGTCTATTTCCCCCGAGCGGGGCATTACTGACCGCCGGATAAGCCGCTGGAGGTTGACTCGGGGCTGCTTACGAGCGGATTGGATTTGCCGTACAAAGAATAGGCGCCAAAACGCATCTGGTGCGGAAGACCCAGGTTTTCGGCCACGAAATCGATGCTGAATTCGTGATTAAGCTTAGCCCCATCCCATGTATAAGACTTGAAGTATTGCAGGTCTTCGCCCTCCGGCGCCTCGACCTTGTCCCAGTTCGCCAGCAGGGAGGAGGTAAAGTAGATACGCTTTCCATCCCAGCTTTGTGAGGCCATGTTAATTTGGGCGCCGATCTTCGTTTCCTGGATTTGCACCGGTTTAAACGGATCGGAAATATCGAACAACCTGGCCTTGCCGTCGTTCCAGGTATCAATCCACAGCAGTGAGTCATCCGCGGAAATGGAAATATCTACCGGTAAAGGTATCTTGGCAGCATCGCCGATATCGGCAACTGCCTTGGCCTGCCATTCGCCCTCATCATCTTCATAAATCAGCCAGATCTTGGAAGTGAGGGCAGTTGTCGTGAAACAGTAATCGTTGTGAGGCCCCCAGGCGCAGCGAATCTCAAGGGGCGCCCCGGGTACGTCGAATACTTTTTTTGGCTTGCGGCTGTGCAGATCCCAGACCACCACCGTATTGCCGAAACGTTTCATGGCTTCCGCGTCGCCCATGACCTTGCCGAGGTTCGCCATGTAGTTGTTCCAGCCAGTGAAGGATGACGTGATCATCACGTTGCGCCGGGGCAGGGCGCGGACATCGTAGCCATAGCCGTCTGCAAAATTACCGGATTTAACGGCGCCGCCGAGATCTTCGTCCGTAGGCATCCAATGGGTCGCCACATAATCGCCGGAATTGGTGTATTCAACCAGTGCGGTCCGGCCGCCGTGGTCCTTGTCATTGGACAACCCGGTCAGCATCATTCGGCCAGGCAGGGCGTAGGTGGTATGAGGCCCTACCACACCGCCGCTGGTTTTGACGAAATCATCGATAGTTTTGTGCAGGGTCGGTCTGGCCGGATCGCTGTGGACGTCAAAAATAAAAATCTTGCTGGTATCGAGGCCTCCGGCCCAGAGGTAGTGCCGGTCATCGGTAAACCCGGAATGGTGGGCTTCGTTACGCCCGCCAACGGACAACGTGTGCACCACCTTGCCATAGTTGGGCGAAGCCGGGTTGACGTCCACGGTGACCAGTTTGTCCTGTTCATCGCCGACGCCTTCAGCACCCAGAGTCCAGACATAAACAAAGTCCTCCTGGCCGGTGATTTTCGCCATGTAGGGGGACATGCAGGTTTCATCGGCGATGAGCGGCATTGAAAAGCCGGCGGCCAGGGCCAGCGACAGGCTGAGGAAAAGCAGTCCTGCCTTTCTCTGCAGTATACGTGATAGGGTGATTTTCATGATTGACTCTCCTGTGTTTCGGGGGCCGGCAGGTTTTCAATTTGTTTTTAGCACGACCCTAGACTCATCATAGAGGAAATTTGCGGATTTGCATTACTCTTCTTGCATGGCAAATAATTTCTCATAGCTATTCTTACACATTCGGCTTTTGACGAAACGGTGATTTTCATGCGATTCAGAATCAGTTTTCTTTTTACCCAGGCCCTGCTGCTTACTATGGCTCAACCGCTGTATGCTACAAGCAAGATGACGGTCGTCAAGGAATTGTCCCAGTTCCGCGTTATCGAGCGGGCATTGGATCGCAATCACGAACAGCAACATCATCAAGCCATTCGAAGAGAGGCAGCTGAAGGAAAAGCAGCAGGCGATCAGGCTGAGGCGGACGCCAGGCCAAACCTTCAGCTACCGTTGCGGCGAGGCGTTTCAAATAGCGATCCGGGATTTTTCGGCATCTCCAACTACGTAGACCAGGACGATGTCATGCCGGACAGCCTGAGTGACTGGAACTGTGGTGAAAGGACCTACGACACGGAAACATTCAACCACAATGGCACGGATTACAGCCCGGCGCAGTATGCCTGGCTTACCATGGCGAACGATGGCCTGGTGGTCACTGCCGCGGCGGACGGCACCATTGTCGACCGGCACGACGGCGAACCGGATAAACAATGTTTCTTTGACATGACTGCGGATTCAAACATCATCGTGCTGGAACACGACGATGGATCAGTCACCATCTACGCACATATGAAAACCGACACGGTGACGCCGCGCAAGGTGGGTGACCGGGTTGAGCAGGGTGATTACCTGGGCGTGGTGGGCAGTTCCGGATTATCCACCGGGCCGCATCTTCACCTGGGTGTTCAAACCGCTGCGAACGACATCATCGACCCGTATGCGGGCGATTGTAATCTTCTGAATATTGACAGCTGGTGGGAAGAACAGGAGTCCTACCATGAGAAAGACATATTGGCGGTTGCAACCCACTCGGATTTTCCTGAATATCCGCCGTGTCCGCAGCAGGAAATCCCAAACTTCACGAACGTTTTTGCCCCTGAAGATATCCTGTATTTTTCCGTGACAGTCCGTGATTTTGAAAGTACCGACACGATCGCGATAAAAATCAGGGGGCCTTCGGGCCAGGAGATCTATTCCACTACACGAAATGAAGACTCCATCGAACACGCGGCCGCCATCAGCCTGGCAAATGGCATTCAGTTTGGGCAGCCGCTGGCGGATGGGGAATACAGGTTGAGTTACACCTATGCCGGCCAGACCGCGGAGCACACTTTTTATGTCGGAAACGGCCCCGGGCCAGGGCCGGGAGCCGAAGCATCGAACAACGCTTTCACCGGTCTGTGGTACGACCCGTCACT
>CALDVW010000058.1 GCA_937924405.1 uncultured Lysobacterales bacterium | reverse complement strand
CGGTGATGCGGTGTACGTTCCGAGCATGTGGTGGCACCACGTCGAGGGCCTGGAAATACTGAATATCCTGATCAACTACTGGTGGAACGCAACGCCGACCTGGATGGATGCGCCGGCCAGCGTGCTGGATTACGCCCTGCTGGCCTTGCGTGATCTGCCCAGGCAACAGCGCGACGCCTGGCGGGCGCTTTTCGATTTCTACATTTTCGATTTCGATAAGAAATCGATCAGCCATATTCCCGAGGACCAACGCGGGGCACTGGCGCCACTCGACGAAATAGCAGCCCGCAGGCTCCGGGCGCAACTGCTCAACAATCTGAACCGTTAGACTGAAACGAATTGAATCAAGAGGAATTTCCTTGAACAACCCGATTAAGAAAATAGTCATTGCCGGCGGCGGGACCGCCGGTTGGATGGCAGCGGCCCTGCTGTCGAAAACCATGGGCAAAGTGCTCGACATCACCCTGGTCGAATCGGAGGAGATCGGAACGGTTGGCGTCGGCGAGGCGACCATCCCTCCCCTGGTGACCTACCTGCGCCTTCTGAAGATGAAGGAACAGGACTTCATGGCCGCGACCCAGGCCACGTTCAAACTCGGCATCTCCTTCGAGAACTGGAAGGACGCGGGTGAAAAATACTTTCATTCCTTCGGCACCACCGGAACGGATCACTGGACCGCGGGATTTCAGCACTTCTGGCTGAAGGACAGGGAGCGCGGCTCGAAGATCGACTATGGTGATTATTGCCTGGAACTGGTGGCGGCCCGGGAAGGTAAGTTTGGTCACCTGCCCAAGCAGGGGCTGAATTACGCTTTTCACCTGGATGCGACCCTGTTCGCAAAGCTTCTGCGCCAGTTCGGCGAAAAACTGGGCGTCCGACGCATCGAGGGTAAAATCCAGGCGATCGACACCCATCCCGAGAACGGTTTCGTTCAGAGCCTGAAAATGGAATCCGGCCAGGTCGTCGAAGGTGACCTGTTTATCGACTGCACGGGTTTTCGGGGCCTGCTGATTGAACAGACACTTAAGACAGGTTATGAAGACTGGACGCACTGGCTGCCCTGCGACAGTGCGCTGGCTCTGCAGACAGAGTCCATGATCGAACCGGTCCCCTACACCCGGGCCATCGCGCATTCCGCCGGTTGGCAGTGGCGCATTCCACTGCAGCATCGCGTGGGTAACGGCCTGGTCTTCAGCAGCGGGTACATGAGCGAGGGTGAGGCGCGGGAGCATCTGTTGAAAAACATTGTCGGCGGACACCTGGGGAAGCCGCGATTACTGAAATTCGTAACCGGACGTCGTTTGAAGAACTGGAACCGAAACGTCGTCGCGTTAGGCCTGGCCAGCGGCTTTGTGGAACCGCTGGAGTCCACCAGCATCCACCTGATTCAACAGGGCATGATCCGACTGATGCAGCTATTTCCGCATGAAGGAATCAAGCAGTCCGACGTCGATGAATACAACAAGCACAGCCAAAGCGAGATTGAATACATCAGGGACTTCATCATCCTGCATTACAAGGTGACTAACCGGCAGGACACGCCGTTCTGGCGTCACTGCAAGGATCTCGATATTCCGGAATCTCTTGCCGATCGCATCCGGCTTTTCAGGGAAACGGGCCGGGTCTTCAGGGTGAGGGAGGACCTGTTCCAGGAAAACTCCTGGATCCAGGTCATGCTCGGGCAGGGCATCATGCCGGAACAGTTTCACCAGATCACAAATGTGATGAGCGATGATGAGTTGACCCGTTTCATGACCGGTATCAGGAGCCGCGTCCAAAGCACCGTGTCCAAGCTGCCCGGCCATCAGGCGTACGTTGATCAGTACTGCAAGGCGCCTGGTTGATCCCGCTTTTTGTTGCCGGAGCACCTGTTTACAAGGCCAGGTCAATCATTTCCTTTGAATATTTCATGACGCGCAGATAGAATGTAACCGCTTACATTTTACATCGACCGGGATTCTAATAAGCCTCGACAGCGGCTTTCCAGCTTATGGCAACGATCTACGAAGTTTCCGAACTCGCCGGCGTTTCGCTGGCTACCGTTTCGAGGGTGATCAACGACAGTGGAGTCGTCAGCCCCAAGACGCGGGACAAGGTCATTGAGGCCATGCGCGAACTGGGATACCGGCCGAACACGATCGCCCAGTCACTGGCCACCAAACGGTCCAACTCGGTGGGAGTGCTCATACCTGAACTGTACGGTCCGTTCTTCGGGGTGATTTTGAGCAGTATCGAAGACGAACTGCGTACTGAAAGCAAGCACGTCATCATAACGGCCGGACACAGTGACGAGGCGATTGAAAAGGACGGCATCGAGTTCCTTTCGTCGCGTAATTGCGATGCGCTGATCCTGCATGTCTACGCGGTATCCGATGAATACATCGAACAATTGCGCGAGAGTAACATTCCCATCGTCGTGATCGGCCGCTCGGTCCCTGGCATGGAAAGCAATTGCATCAGCATTGACAACGAGCAGGGCGGTTATGCAGCGACCAAGACCCTGATAGAGCTTGGGCATCGGCAGATTGCCACTATTACCGGCCCGCTCTGGAAGAATGACGGCAAGCGACGTTTTGAGGGTTACCGTCGCGCCCTGGACGAATTTGGGCTGGAATTCAACCCGGCATTGCAGGCCGAAGGAGACTATGAAGAGGCGAGCGGCCGGCGGGGAATGAGGCAGCTATTGGAGCAGGAGATCCCCTTTACGGCTCTGGTATGCGCCAACGATGAAATGGCGGCGGGCGCCGTCGCGGTGGCTCAGCAAAGGGGTATTAGTATTCCCGACGACCTGTCCGTTATCGGGTTCGATAATGTGTATTTCACGACTTACATGAATCCTGCGCTTTCTACCGTGCACTACCCCATCGAAGATATGGGTCGCATGGCGGCCCGCTGCGTGCTCAGGGATGTTTATGGCATGAACGGCAAGGCGATACAAAACCGTTTCGAGCCCAGAGTGGTGCGGCGTGCATCGACCAAGGGACATTGATTATGCGCATTACCCCGAATATTTTGCTGCGGCTTGCAGGGCTGTTGGGGATTCTCGTGAGTATTGAAATCCATGCAGCCGGCCAGTCTGCCGGAATGGATCGTATCGACCGGCGCGTCGACGAGCTGATCTCCCGCATGACCGTGGCCGAAAAAATTGGCCAGATGACGCAGGTGAACGCTTCGGAAACTCCGATTCCGGATGAGCTTTACGAGGCGGTGAAGGCGGGCCGTATCGGCTCGATTCTGAATCAGGTTGATGTCGATCTCGTCAATGAAATACAGCGTCTTGCCGTCGAGGAAAGCAGGCTGGGAATTCCTTTGATGGTCGGCCGGGACGTCATTCATGGCTTCCAGACGGTACAACCCATCCCGCTGGGCCAGGCGGCGACCTGGAACCCGGAGTTGGTGCAGAAAGGGGCGCGGGCCGCGGCGCTGGAAGCCGCATCGACCGGCGTTAATTGGACCTTCGCGCCCATGATCGACATTTCGCGCGATCCGCGTTGGGGAAGAATAGCCGAGAGTTTTGGAGAGGATCCCTACATGACCGGCGTGTTTGGCGCTGCGATGGTCAGGGGTTTTCAGGGCGACGATTTTTCACAGCCCGGCAACATTGCGGCCTGCGCCAAGCACTTTGCGGGTTACGGGGCCAGTGAAAGCGGGCGCGATTACAACACGACGAACATTCCCGAGAACGAGCTGAGGAATGTCTATCTGCCGCCATTCAAAGCGGCAATCGATGCTGGTGTGGCGACGTTGATGACCTCGTTCAGTGATCTGGATGGAGTACCGGCAAGCGGCAACCGCTTCCTGTTGAAGCAGGTGCTGCGTGATGAATGGCAATTCGATGGCTTCGTGGTCAGCGACTGGGCCTCGATCGAACAGCTTTCAGTGCATGGCTTCACGGCCAACGACAAGGAGGCTGCATACGAAGCGGCAAGCGCGGGCCTCAACATGGAGATGGCCACCCCCACTTACGCAAATCACTTGCCGGAATTGCTGGAGGAAGGCCGTATCGAGATGGCGCAGATCGATGCGATGGTCACAGATATTCTTCGGATCAAGTTCAGAATGGGCCTGTTCGAGGACCCGTACACGAATCCGTCCGACTATCCTCCCATAGCCAATGAGGACAGCCTGGCGGTCGCAGAAAAGCTCGCGCGGCAAAGCATCGTATTGCTCGAAAACCGTAACCATGCTCTTCCGCTGGCCAAAGAAAAGCTCACTTCCCTGGCGGTCATTGGTCCCCTGGCCGACGACCCCTACGAGCAGTTGGGCACCTGGATTTTCGACGGTGATCCTGAGCTCAGCCGGACGCCGCTAAAAGCCATCCGCCAGTTTCTCGGTGACCGTGTCACCATCAATCATGTCCGCGCGATGGAGACCTCGCGCAGCCGATCCACCGCCGGCTTTGACGAGGCGGTCGAGGCCGCCCGGTCAGCGGATGCCGTGGTGGCGTTTCTCGGGGAAGAGTCCATTCTTTCGGGAGAGACACATTCGCGCGCCGATATCAATTTGCCCGGTAGCCAGCAGGAACTCCTTGCCAGACTGAACAAGACCGGCAAGCCGGTCATCGCGGTCATCATGGCGGGTCGGCCGCTGACTCTGCGCAACATCATCGATGAAGTCGATGCCCTGCTTTTTGCCTGGCACCCCGGCACAATGGCCGGCCCGGCAATCAGGGACATCCTGTTCGGGGTCGAATCGCCGTCCGGCAAGCTGCCGGCGACTTTCCCCCTGATGGTCGGCCAGGTGCCGATCTATCACGCGCACAAGAACACCGGCAGGCCGGCGGTACCGGAAAAATTCACGCATATGGATGACATTCCGGTGCGGATGCCGCAGGCGTCCTGGGGCTTCGCCTCTTTCCATCTGGATGCCGGGTACGAACCCCTGTACGAGTTTGGCTATGGGCTGTCCTATGCGAACTTTGCGTACTCGGATATCGAAGTGAGCGCTGCAAAAATTTCCATGGATGAGAAAGTCACCGTGCAGGCCGTGGTTCGCAATGAAGGCAAGGTGGAGGCGGATGAGGTTGTGCAGCTGTATGTCCGCGACCTGGTCGGCAATGTCACGCGCCCGGTCAGGGAACTCAAGGGTTTCCAGCGCGTGCGACTGAAGCCGGGCGAGCGCAGAACGGTCTCCTTCGAACTTGGCCGGGATGACCTCGCCTTCCATGGCCGCGACATGACGCTGATGACGGAGCCGGGAGAGTTCCACGTCTGGATCGGTGGCAGTTCGGCAGCTGAATTGGGTGCCAAGTTCACACTGACCGCCGATTAGGCCACGAACCTCAATCAAGATGTCCGCCAGTACACTTTATACCATCCGGGTCGCCCTGATCGTTGCTTTGGGCGGCTTCCTGATGGGCTTCGACGCTTCGGTGATCTCCGGGGTGGTGGGCTTTATCGGGCCGGAGTTCGAACTGAGCAAAATCGAGCTGGGTTGGGCCGTCGCCTCCCTGACATTGACTTCCACGCTGGCAATGATGGTCGCCGGCCCCCTCAGCGACCGGCTCGGCCGCCGCCTCGTGCTGAGGATCGCAGCGGTGCTGTTCGCTTTGTCCGCCGTCGCCTCGGCCATCGCGCCGGATTATGCAACCCTGGTGGCGGCACGAAT
>CALDVW010000057.1 GCA_937924405.1 uncultured Lysobacterales bacterium | reverse complement strand
GTACTGCTGACCATCTCCTCCATCGAGATGATGAAATACCCGAAGTCCATCGTTGCGATGGCGCGCCTGATGAACCAGGCCCGCGTGGACTGGACTTTCAGCACCGAGGGTTACGAGTCCACCAACTTCGGTTTTCTCGCGGGTAAACCACACATTGCCAAGCACGCCATTGAAAAACTGGTCAAGGCCGCCGAGGATGTCGGCGCCAAGACCCTGGTTATCCCGGAATGTGGCCACGCCTATGGGGTACTGCGCTGGTCCGGCGCCAATATTCTGGGCCGGCCGCTACCGTTCCAGGTAATGCATATCACCGAGTTTCTGGCCCAGCTGAAAAAGGAAGGCAAGATCAAGTTCAACAAGATGGAAGGTTCGATCACCTACCATGATCCCTGCCAGATTTCGCGCCGTGGTGGCGCCACGCAAGCGGCCCGCTACCTGCTTGAAGACGCGGAAGATTTCCGTGAAATGACCCCCACGGGGAATTTCAACTGGTGCTGCGGCGGGGGCGGCGGCGTGCAGGCCATGAGCCGAGCGGCCGACCTGCGGCACAAGGTGTTCCAGATCAAGATGAAACAGGTGGAGGACACCGGCGCGGACATGATGATCTCCGCCTGCGCCAACTGCCGGCTGACCATGGATGACAGCAAGGACTACTGGAAGTGGGATCGCGAGCTGGAAAGCCTGGTCGAACTGCTGGCTGAAAACCTGGTGGAGGATCACCCGCATCCGTTTGATGCGAAGCCTCACCTGGCCTGACGGAAAAGGAAAAAGGGGCCGGGTACAATTTCCGCAAATTGTATCCGGCCCCTTTTATTTTTTACTAAAGCGCTCGACAGTCTCCAATACAGTGGCCAGGAACACCGGCAGGATCGTCAGTGTAACGAGACTGGAAAACAACAAACCGAACAAGACGATGACGCCCAGGCCACGGTAAAGTTCGGTGCCCTCACCTGGCAGCAGAACCAGCGGAGACAAGCCGCAAACGGTAGTAATGGTGGACATCATTACCGGGCGCAGGCGTACCCGGCTGGCTTCGATCACGGCTTTTTTGATGGTCATGCCTTTCTGTTCGATATTCCGGACCGCCCGCTCGACGATCAGGATCGGGTTATTGACCACGGTACCGATCAGGATCAGGAATCCGAGCATCGTGATCACGTCGAATGGCTGATTGACGCCAAGTGCGTTCATCAGCCACAAGCCGACCAACCCGCCCGAGATTCCGATTGGCACCGTGGTCATGATGATCAGCGGAAATCCCCAATGCGAGAACACGGCCACCATCAGAAGGTAGGCGATGACGATGGCCAGCAGGAAATTTCCGGCCATCTGGGCCCGGGTCTGCTCCAGCATGGTGCTGGCACCGGTGATGGTAGCCGTGATATCGCCCGGAATTTCTCCGGAAGCCCGCATGGCATCGATCAGCTTCTCCTGCACAACCTGAACCCCTGTTTCCAGAGCAACGCCCCGGGGCGGGATGATCCCGAGCGTCACCGTGCGCAGGCCGTTGACCCGCCTTATGCTCGAGGCGCCGACCGTTTCCTCGATCTCGGCCAGTGAAGAAAACTGCACCGTGCCCTTGCGCGTGTGGATCATGATGTTTTCCAGGTCCCGGGGCTGGCTGATCGCGCCCTCCGTTGAATACAGGTACATGTCGATCTTGTCGTCATCCAGGAAGAACTCGTCCACGAAGGCTCCATCCGAATAGGCCCACATGATGTAACCGATCTCGTCCTGGTGGATGTCCAGTTCGGCGGCGCGCTCCCAGTCGGGCCGGATACGCGCTATGGGCTGCGACATGCTGAGCGTGGACGGTGAAGGGTCCGCATTGACCTGCACTCCGTCAAACAAAGCGTTGGCGTTGCCGAAGGCTTTCATTGCCGCGGCGAAAAGCTCATCCAGATCGCGACCGGATAGCTCGACGTTGATGCTGCGGCTGCCGCCCTGGTTGTCGCTGAATATCGATCCCCTGGAGGCAAAACTGCGCATGCCGGGTTCGGCCCGGAACGAGTCCGTTACTGCGTCCAGCAAAGGTTGGGTGTGGTCACGCTCGACCGGGGTCGTCACGAACAGCATGCACCCGGGTGAGATGAACGCCACATGGCGATGAATCGGGGGAACGCGGGTTCTGCCTTCCTCGAAATCGCTGCCGTCGGCGCCGATCTGGCTGGTCACAACCGGATCAAGCCGGGTCCAGATCTCGACCATGGTCTCGAGGTTGTAACCCGGCGGCGCGAACATGCGGGCGAACACCTTGGCTTCCTCACCCTCGGGCAGGTACTCGCCCGGAGGCGTCAGCGTAACCAGGATAAGCACAGCCATGAGCAGTGTGGCCAGCAATGCCGTCGCGCGTCGACGGCCGCTTTCCAGCAACCACTCCATCCAGGACATCAGCCCCTGCCCAACGTGAATACCGCCCCGGGCGATTGCTGCCATCACCCCGGCATGATGACCCGCCGGAATCTCCCGGTGACGGAGAAACTGGCCCGACACGGTGGGGATCAGCGTCACCGCCACAATCATGGACATCAGGATCATCGCAGAGATCGCAATGGCGATGTCCGAATACAACTGGCCGGCCTCGAGTTCCAGGAACACGACCGGCAGGAACACCATCACCGTGGTCAGCGTGGATGCCAGAACCGCCGGCCAGACTTCCCGGACGCCGCTCAGTGCGGCTTTTTTACGGTGTTCTCCGCCCGCGACCATTCGCATGATGTTTTCCAGCACCACAATTGAGTTATCCATTGTCATGCCAATGGCGAAAGCGATGCCCGCCAGAGAAATGACGTTGATTGTCCTGCCGGTCAACAAGAGGCCGAGAAAGGCCGCCAGCGCGCAGATCGGGATACCGATCGCCCCGATCATCGTCGCTGACCAGGAACGCAGAAACAGGCGCAGCACCAGTAACGCCAGCAGGGCGCCAATCAGCAGGTTTTTGAAAACGGTGCGCACCGAATCGCGAATGTATCTCACGTCGTCCATGCGCGGTTCAATGACCATACCGTAATCCCGCACGATACCCGCATTCAGCTCTTCGATGGCTGCATTGGCGTCATCGAACACCTCGACGATGTTGGCGCCCACCTGTTTCTGGATCGACATAAACACCTGGGGCGTGCCTTCGCTGAAACGCTCACCGCGCAGCTCCGACTGGCCCATTTCGGCGTAGCCTACGTCGGCCACCCGGATAAAAGTACCGTTGCGTTCCGCAACAATCAGGCGATTTATTTCATCGATGCTCTGGAAACGGCCCAGGGTGCGCACCAGGTAGCGCCGCTTGCCGAAGTCCATGTCGCCGCCGGACATATCCCGGTTGCGCGTTCGAATGGCGTTGCGCACGTCCATCACGTTCAGTTCGTGCGACGCCAGTTTGGCCGGATCGAGATAGATGTTCAGCTGGTGCCGGGTTCCGCCGGACACATTGACCGATGCAATGCCCGGCACCCGTTCCAGCCGGGTTTTGATGTTGTCCTCCACCCAGTCGGTTTCTTCACGAATGTTAAGCGCCTGGGGATTTCCCGGCAGTGGCACGATGCTGT
>CALDVW010000056.1 GCA_937924405.1 uncultured Lysobacterales bacterium | reverse complement strand
AAAACAGATAATTTCATAATTTCTCACCGGCAGCTGTAAGCATTATCCCCGCAGTGATCTTTCCTGACCACCCTGTAGCAGAGAAAACAGGCCCCTTCGCGCTGGACTTGGGGCGTGTGATATGGGTCAATGTGCAGAATGATTCGAACCGTTAGCCTGTGATCGAGGAAAAGTCATGAATTACATAAATATCAGTATGCTCGCACTGGCTTTGTGCCTTCCCGGCACCGCCCTGGCCGTCGATATCGAGGCGCTGACGGCCGAGTGTGAAAGCTGTCATGGCCCCGACGGGGTTTCAGCCCACAGCGATGTGCCTTCGATTAGCGGGCAATCCAAAGACTATCTCGATGATAGCCTGCATTCATTCCAGGTTTGGGGGCGGCCCTGCATCAAGACCCTCTATCGGCAGGGCGATACGTCGCGGCCGAAAACCGATATGTGCAAAATAGCCAGCGGTTTGTCCGATGAAGATATCGAGGCGCTCAGCAGCTTGTACAGCGGAAAACCCTTTGTCGCTGCAACTCAGGATTTCGACCCGGAAAAAGTGGCAACCGGGGCGGCATTGCACGAGAAACATTGCGAAAGCTGTCACAGCAACGGAGGCAGCCAGGCGGGGCGCGGACCGAGGCTGGCCGGCCAGTGGACACCCTATCTGAAAGCCACCTTGAAATTTGTTCCGACCGGAGAGCACCTCGTTCCACCCATGATGGAACGAAAAATTGGCGATTTCAGCGATGAAGAGCTGAACGCATTGATGGACTTTTACGCTAGCCAGCAGAAGTAATTAACTTCGTATTACCACGTCAGGAAGGTCGAAAAGATGAGCGCCAGAGTCGAGTGCAAGGGATTATCCGTTGCCGGGGAGTTATACAGTCTGGTCAACGAGGAAATCATTCCCGGCACCGGTTTGAACCCCGACGATTTCTGGACCGGACTGGCTCAACTGGTCGCGGACCTCGGGCCGGAAAACAAAGACTTGCTTGCAAAACGTGCCGACATCCAGTCCCGCATCAACAGATGGCATCATGACCACCCCGGGCCCATAGATCTTCCCGCTTACAAGCAATTCCTGGAAAAAATCTCTTACCTGATACCAGAAGGCGGGGAATTCGAAATTACGACAGCCAATGTCGATCCCGAAATTGCCGCGATAGCGGGCCCGCAACTGGTTGTTCCGGTCAGCAACGCACGTTATGCATTGAACGCCGCCAACGCGCGCTGGGGCAGCCTGTATGACGCGTATTACGGAACCGACCTGATCCCCGAAGACGAAGGCTGCGAAAAAGGCAGCAGTTTCAACCCGGAGCGCGGTAATAAAGTGATTGCGATGGCCGCCGCACTGCTGGACGAAGTCGCACCACTGGACAGGGGCAGGCATATCGATGCCAGTGAATACACCGTAGACGATTCGACCTTGCCGGCAAAACTGGTGATCAGTTTTTCTGACGGCACCTCCACCGGACTGGCGAATCCGGCACAGTACACGGGGTTCGCAGCCGAAGGTAAATTGCAACGTATCCTGCTCGAAAGCAACGGACTCCATATTGAACTGCAAGTCGACCGCGAGCACCCGGTCGGCAAAATGTCGGCCTCCGGATTGAGAGATATTTTCATTGAATCGGCCCTGACCACCATCCAGGATTGTGAAGATTCGGTGGCGGCAGTGGATGCACAGGACAAGGTGAATGTCTACCGCAACTGGCTTGGCCTGATGAAGGGCGACCTGGTCGATACGTTCGAAAAAGACGGCCGGATGGTTACCCGAAGCCTCAATCCCGACCGAAAATACACGGCCCCTGACGGCAGCGAAATGACACTGCCTGGCCGCAGCCTGATGCTGGTGCGCAATGTCGGTCACCTGATGACGACCGGCGCAGTTCTCGACCACCAGGGACAGGAAATTCCCGAGGGATTCCTGGACGGAATGGTCACCAGCCTGTGTGCGGTAAGCAATATCAGGGGCAACTCACGTTTACCCAACAGCCGTTCAGGCAGCATCTACATCGTCAAGCCCAAGATGCACGGGCCTGAAGAAGTCGCCTTCACCAACAAATTGTTTGACCGGATCGAAGATTACCTGGGTCTGGACCGCCATACGATCAAAGTCGGCGTGATGGATGAAGAACGGCGCACAACGGTTAACCTGAAAGAATGTATCCGGGCAGTCAGCGGCAGGATCGTGTTTATAAATACCGGCTTTCTGGACCGCACCGGCGACGAGATTTTCACCAGCATGGAAGCCGGCCCCGTTCTGCCCAAGGAAGCGATCAAGGTACAGCCCTGGATCCTGGCTTACGAGGACTGGAACGTGGATATCGGCTTGCATTGCGGCTTCCGGGGTAAGGCTCAAATCGGCAAGGGCATGTGGGCCATGCCGGATGAAATGAGGGCCATGGTGGAAACCAAGATCGCCCACCTCGAGGCGGGAGGCAGCTGCGCCTGGGTGCCCTCACCCACTGCGGCCACGCTCCACGCCACTCACTACCTGCGCTACAGCGTTGCCGACCGGCAAAAAGAGCTGATCTCAAGGGAAAGAGCCAGCCTGGACGCCATTCTGACGCCCCCTTTGCTCGGTGACCGCGAACTGACTGCAACTGAAATACAGGCGGAATTGGAGAACAATGCGCAGGGCATCCTGGGCTATGTCGTACGCTGGATTGAACATGGCGTGGGCTGCTCCAAGGTTCCGGACATCAATCATGTCGGCCTGATGGAAGACCGCGCCACCCTGCGTATTTCCAGCCAGCATATTTGCAACTGGCTGCATCACGGCATTTGTTCTGAAGAGCTGGTAATGGCCATCATGAAACGCATGGCGCAAGTGGTCGACGGCCAGAATGCGAGTGACCCCCTGTACCGGAATATGTCTCCCGATTACGAGAACAGCATCGCTTTCCAGGCTGCCTGTGATCTCGTTTTTCTCGGCCGTGAACAGCCCAGCGGCTATACCGAACCCCTGCTGCACCGGCGCCGGATCGAGGCCAAGGCACGCTATGGTTTTTAACGGCAATCAATCGCAGCCATGAAGACCGGGCTACTGTCATTGCTGTGCCTTGCCGGCGCATTGTTCGCCGGCACTGCTCGTGCGGATACACTGCTCTTCGACAGCCATTCGATACTGGAATTGTCGATTCCCCTCAATTTCAAGGCACTGTGCCGGCCGCGCGAAACCCCTGATTGCGATTTCGCGCCTACCACGCTTGATTACATTGATGAACACGGCCAGGCGCAATCCATCAAGATCGAGGTGATCATTCGGGGAGGTTGGCGCTCCCTCACAAAGAACTGCTCTGCGCCGCTGCTGTTTATCCGTTTTAACGAAGACGACAGTTCCGGCACCCCCTTTGAAGGTCAGACCATGCTGCCGCTGACCACGCATTGTGGCCGGGGTATGTCGCTGCATTCTGCGTCTCTGACCCAACGCGGCTCCGACTGGGAACAGTACCTGTTGCGGGAATACCTGGCCCACAGGCTCTACAACGTCATCTCGGATGTCAGTGTCAAAGCCAGGCTGGTACAGATGACTTATCCAAATCCTGAAAAGCCGAAAAATTCGATTCGCAATTATGCCTTTTTTACCGAACATTTCGAGTCGGCCGCAAGCAGGTCCGGCGCGGTAAAACTCCCCCGCCACAATTTCGATCATGAGCGCCTCGACGGGCAGGCCTCAAATGAGCTCGCGTTGTTCGAGTTCATGATAGGAAATACCGACTGGTCTATTGTCCGGGAGAGAAATATCGTAATTCTGCAGCGCCCTGATGACGTGCAGATTCCCCTGCCCTACGATTTCGATATGAGCGGCCTGGTGAACGCAAAATACGCCGGACCGGCGCCAACGCTGCCTATTGATACGGTCCTGGACAGGTACTTCCTGGGTTACTGCCATCCGGATACGGATTGGGATTCACTGTTCAAACTGTACCTGGGTAAACAGGAGAAACTGTTGTCAATGACTGGAGAAATCCAGGGGCTGGACAGGAACAGCAGGAGATTCATCAGCCGCTTCCTGCGGGAGTTTTTCACCATCATTGGCACACCCGATGAACGGGATGAAAAAATCGTGAATCACTGCCAGGCCTGGCCGCCTGATCCCGAGGATCATATGAGGCCGTTCGACAAGTGAATAAACTCTTGCCCTAGCCAAGCACAGCAGGAGCCAGGAATAGAGCCACCAGCGACAAGAGCACGATACCGATCAAGTTCATCACGAAGCCGGCTTTCACCATCTGCGGGATGGTCAACCGCCCGGAGCCGAAAACAATGGCATTCGGAGGGGTAGCTACCGGAAGCATGAATGCACAACTGGCAGCTAACGCAACCGGCACTGTGAGTGTTACAGGGCTGACGCCGAGTTCTATCGCCAGGGCAGCCATGACGGGCAGCAGGGTCGCAGTGGTCGCCAGATTACTGGTGAGTTCAGTCAGGAAAATGACCAGGATGACCGTGGCCACCACTATGGCGGCGATTCCAAAAGCTCCGAGAGGAACCAGCGAAGATCCCAGCCAATGCGCCAGGCCGGTTTCTGATACCGATGCGGCCAGGCTGAGACCGCCACCGAAGAGGATCAGAATTTCCCAGGGTAAATCCTTGACCTGCTTCCAGTTAAGAAGACGTAGCGTATTTTTTCCACCGCTGGGGATCAGGAACAGGATGAAGGCGGCGATCATCACGATACCCGGATCGCTCAATCCCTCGATGGGAAGATAATTTGTCAGCCAGGGTCGGGTCATCCAACCGATCACCACGCAGCTGAACACGACTCCCACACGCCGCTCGGCACTGCTGGCGGGCCCCAGATCGTATTTCATGCTGCGGAGCAAATCGTGGGTTTCGATCGAAGTCTGGAAATGTATCGGGTAGACCAGGCGGGTCAATATCAACCAGCACAGCGGCAACATGATGATGGTGACGGGTAAGCCCACCAGCATCCAGCGGGCGAAGCTGATTTCAATTCCGTAATTGTCTGTCAGGAAAGCAGCCAGGAAGGCGTTGGGGGGCGTGCCCACGAGGGTAGCGACGCCACCGATAGTAGCGCCGAACGCCGTTCCCAGTAACAGGCAGATTTCGAAGTTTTTGCGCTCTTTTTCGTCGATCTCCGATACCGTTTCTGCAATGACCGCAATGACGGAAATGACGATCGGCAACAGCATCATGGTTGTAGCGGTGTTGGTCATCCACATGGACAAAAGTGCAGCCGTCACCATGAACCCACCAACCAGCGACCGGCCGTTGGTTCCCGATACGGTCAGCAGTGCCAGCGCGATGCGTTTGTGCAGGTCCCAGCGCTGCATCGCCAGGGCAATCAGGAAACCGCCCATGTACAGGTAAATAATGGGATTGGCGAAATGCGAAGCGGCGCTTTGCAGGGTCGTGATGCCCAGCGGTGCGAAAAAAATCAGGGGGATGAAGGCAGTGACGCCAACCGGCCTTGCCTCGGTTGCCCACCAGACAGCCATCCACAAGCCCAGTGCAGCGGTACGCCAGGCTTCAACACTGAGCCCTCCCTGGGGACCGATAACCAGCATAAAAATGGTGATCGCAGGCCCGAGGTAGATACCTACCTCCTGGTAGCGGGCTCTTGCCTTGCGTAGTCGTTGTTCCACTTCTGCTGTGTGCTGAAGACCGGGTAGCCAGAGCCCCCGTGTTTTCACCCCCGCTTTACAAGGTCACTGAAATGTTATCCTTGCGCCCGAATCTGGTCGTTTCTACCCAAGCACGGCAAGCATATCATCCATGGATTGTTGCTGTCTCCAGCGATTCAGCTCCACGCTATCGTTGCCGCTGAGTTCGGCTCCGTAGACGGCCGCCGCGGGTAATGCGTTGTAATAAAACGGGTTGGAAAAATAATAGGCGCCAGTATCATGCAGCACCACGATATCGCCTGGCTCGATTAACGGTAACAGGCGCTCCGTGGCCACCACGTCACCCGCAAAACACAGCGGGCCGGCAATATCCTGAAGCCGCTCTTCCCCTGATTTTGCCTGCCCTGAAGAATCGAAGACAGAAACCCGGATTTTCCAGTGGTCCGGCATGAAAACCGTGCGCGTCGCAACCTGCGCACCGGCGTGGGTCAGAGCGATCTGCCGGCCTCCCGAATTTTTCGTGTATTCAACCCGCGTCGCGATGAATCCATTTTTGGCATAGATGGTTCGGCCAAATTCCGTCTTCACCCGGTATTGGCCCGAGAACAGCTCGGGTACACTCTGCTTCAATTCAGCCGCGTACTCAGCAAACGCTGGCTTGACTTCTTCGCCGTCGAAATTGACCGGTAAGCCGCCACCAATGTCGATCAGGTCGACCTGCCGGTCGCCGGCCAGGGAATTTATCTCCTCCGCCAGGTCCACAATTTTACGGATGCCGGACGTCATCAGGCCAAGGCTGCACCCCTGCGATCCCACGTGGGTATGCAGGGAAGTCAGCCAAGGGTTTTCCTGATAGGCGCTGATCAGTGCGTCGCGATTGCCCTCGTCTTCCAGTGCGACGCCAAATTTCGAACGGTTGGTTGCGGTACTCATCGCCTTGATCCTGCCAGCGCCAACCTGGGGATTGATGCGAAAACCGATGCGGGATGAGCTGCCGCTTGCACTGACCAGCCCATTAACCCGCTCGTACTCCTGGAAATTGTCGATATTCAGGCCGATACCCAGAGCGAGCACCCTGTGTAAAACAGACGGCGTCTTGACCGGTTCGTCGTAGACGATTTGTTCCGCACTGAACCCGGCACGCAGTGCCTGCTCCAGTTCCCCCGGACTCGCCACCTCGCAGCTCATACCTGCGTTTTTTACCAGCTTCAGGGCATCACTCATGGTGTTTGCCTTGGCGGCAAAGGCATGTTCGAAGTGCCCGGGGAATGCTTCGTGCAGCTCGCGAATCGTGCGTTTCACTGCAACCGTATCGACAAAAGCGGCAATTGGCTGCTCCCGACCCAGGCACGCAGCGTCAAGCGCAGCCCGGAGGATGAGTTCGTAACGCGAATGGCCCATCAGGTTCAGCCGGATGGAAATAATGTCTCCAGTATGACGGTACCGCCGTCGAGTATATCGATTTGCTGTCCACGCGGATCGAAATCCAACGGGAGCTTGCCGGGCTCGACCGGATTTCTGAACTCCAACTCACCTTGTATCGATCCGTCCTGAATCATCACGGCCTGAATCGTACCCACGGTGTTGCCCCCGACTCTCAGGTCATAGCTG
>CALDVW010000055.1 GCA_937924405.1 uncultured Lysobacterales bacterium | reverse complement strand
TCCGGGCCAGCCAGCCCCCCATGGATGATCCGCAGAACACCACCTCGTCCACTTCGGCGTCGAGCTTTCCCATGATCTCCTCGCTGTGCTCCCTGGCGCGCCGGAAACAGATCGATTCAGGGATAAAGCAATAGCCCCGGTCGCGGGCGAATTCAGCGACTGCGACAATTTTCGGATTATCGGAATAATCGTCCAGAATCGCGGAATTGAAGCCGTTGAAATAGAACCAGTACTTAATGGGTTGCACCTGGTGGGTTAGTTTTCATCTGGATTCCATTTTATTGCTTCATTTTCAGTGGATTGTCGGGATCAACGTCCGCCATGTACTGCAGGCGACGGTCCAGGTTGGTGAGTTGATAAACCAGGCCCAGCCAGTTCGCAATGATGGCCTTGGCCGTATCGCCCCAGGTATTGTCCAGGCCCGGCTCTATTTCCGGCTCGAGAAAATCCGGTAGCGACCGGTCTTCCCACAAGGCGCGTTCGGCTTCTTGTACAAACCGGTTTGCGACAGGTTCGGCAGCCGGCGGGAAATAATGATCAGGAAAAGGTGGCGGTTTGTGCAACTCACCATTAAGAAAACGCAAGACCTCCCGCTTGTACTCTTTCAGCAGGCTGTTGGTGTCATATTCCGGATGTCCCTGGAAATAGACAAGCCTGAACTGGTCCTGGCTGACCGCCATGTGAACCCCGCCCTCTTCACTTTCCACCAGCACCGAGAGACCCGCTTTTTCAAGCTGCGCCCTTGAAATATCGTTGTAACGAGAGTGCGGAACGTCGAACCGGGTATTTATTTCCCGTAACAGGGGATGTTCCGGCCGGGCGATCCTGTGACTGTAAACACCCCATCGCTTTTCCGGAAGCGGCTGACGCTCTATGCCATGAAAGCGCTTGAGCACAGCGTGGGTGGCCAGGCAGGAACACAGGGTCGAAGCGACATTTTCCTGTGCCCAGCTGATGACCTGCATTAAAGGGTCCCAGAAAGGCTCTGACTCCAAAGACGGGTTCACGACGTTCGCCCCGGTAATGATCAGCGCATCGAGACCGCTTTTTTGCAGGTCCTCGAAGGTACTGTAATAGCGCTCGATATACTCCTGTGTTTCTTTACCCCGGGGCAAGCCCGACAGGGAAAAGGGGTAGACAAAAAACTGTGCAATCCGGTTGCAGCCACCCACCAGGCGGATAAATTGCCGTTCGGTCGCCTCCAGCGCGGCATCCGGCATCATGTTCAAAAAACCGATATGCAACTCCCTGATGTCCTGGTGCATGGCGCGGTCCAGGGAGAGCACCTCGTGACCCTGATCACGAAGCCGAGCGAAAGTGGGGAGTGCCGAATGTCCAACCAGAGGCATAGGTGATTTTAACCCTGATAGTGCACTTTTCAATATCTTTCCTATACTGTGTTACTCCGTCACTCAAGATGACCCACTTCAAATTCGGGAGATTCAGTGCGGAAGACATGAGGAGATTCACAATGAAAAGATTTTTACTTGCAATCGTGTTTTGTATTGCGCCCGGTCTGGCGCTGGCTGATGCCGGGGATACTGCCACCGTCGAGATGTTCGAGTGTGAACTGAAAGAAGGCAAGACCATGGAAGAAGTGCGGGCGAACAACACCAGATGGCTGGCTCACACCCGCAAAGTCACCGGGAGTGAAGAGGTCAACAGTTACGCGTTGAACCCTGTGGTGGGTGATCTGAGCAAGTTCATGTTTGCCGACGTCTATCCGACGGCAGCGGCCTGGGCAACAGCCAAATCAGCAGCAGATTCAGACGAAGGGCAAGCGATCGAAGACGCTTTCAATGAGTTGATGGATTGCACCATGAACAGGCTGTACGAGAGCACCCAGCACTAACGATTCTATTTCCCTGCATGAGCCGTGCGGAACCCGGATAACTGCCCGGGTTCCGCCGCCTCATTCATTTTCAGGAATTGGCTATGGACCGGCCTTGCGAGCCGAGGTCCTGGCAAGCTTCCTGCAGCCGGTCAACGACGCCAACCTCTCCGGCCCTCAGGTATTTACGCGGATCATAAAACTTCTTGTACGGCGTGCCATCTTCCGGATCAACCTGGTAAAGGAAGGCTTTCGGGTTTTCATTGATGAATTTCCCAATCGGTTCTGAGAAGGCGAACTGGGTGTCGGTGTCGATGTTCATTTTGAAGACACCATAGCTCACCGCCTCCGCGATTTTGGATTTCTCGGAACCGGAACCACCATGGAACACCAGGTGTAGGGGGTTGTCGCCGGTGTCGTGAGTCTGCTGCACCAGTGCTTGTGAATTCTTCAGAATTTCGGGGCGCAGCTTCACATTTCCCGGTTTGTAAACCCCGTGAACGTTGCCAAATGAAGCCGCCACGGAGAAGTGCCCGATCGGGTTCAGCAGGTTGTACGCCTGCAGAACGTCTTCCGGCTGGGTATACAGCTTGGAGTTGTCAGCGGCTTCGTCGAATTCGCTGCCGATGCCATCTTCTTCGCCGCCGGTCACGCCCAGTTCGATTTCAAGCGACATGTCGATTTTGGCCATCCGCTCCAGGATCCGGGCGCACTCGCTGAGGTTGAAATCAATCGGGTCAGCTGACAGGTCCAGCATGTGTGAACTGAACAGTGGCTTGCCGTGTTTCTCGTAGAATTTCTCACCTTCGTCAAGCAGAGCCTCGATCCAGGGAATCAGCGCCCGGTTGGCATGATCGGTATGCATGGCCACGCAGATGCCATAGTGCTCGGCCAGCAGGTGTGCATGCTGCGCCGCGGCGACCGAGCCCAACACCTTGGCCTGGAAACCATCCGGCATGCCGGCGCCGGCATAAAATGCTCCGCCGCTGTTAGACAACTGGATAATGATGTCTGAATTGGCTTTCGCTGCAGCCTCCATGACCGCGTTGATGCTGTTGGTGCCCACGACATTGACTGCGGGCAGGGCATAACCGCCATTCTTGGCCGCCTCGACCAGTGTCTTGTAACCATCACCGGTGACTACACCCGGTTTTAACGAATATTCGGACATCGGAAATTCCTCTCTTGAATCTTTGAAATGGCTGGCGCCAAAGAGCTGCGCCAGAAGTCCAATCTGGACATTCCAGTTTCCTGTATTGGGAAAACTATTTCAAGCCGGTTTCGAAAGGAATCCGGATACTGATCGTCAGGCCGTGCGGTGAGGTCTCACTGAGGCGGAAAGAGTGCTGGTTTCCATAGAGTTCTTGCAGCCGCTCGCAAGTATTACGTAATCCGACACCATTGGCATCCGGGATCATCCCATCGACCAGTTCGACGCCCGGACCATCATCACTCAGTTCCAGCAGGAGGTCGCCGGCAAAAACCTTGGCGGCAATTTTAATTTGCCCGCCTTCTTCCGAGCGGGCAATGCCGTACTTGATGGCGTTTTCAACCAGTGGCTGCAGCAACAGGCTGGGAATCAAAGCGGATGCCGCTTCTTCACCAATATCCAGCTCGAGGTTGAGGCGCTCCTCGAAACGAACTTTTTCAATATCCAGGTAAAGCTTCAGCGCGGACAGTTCCTGCTCGAGGGTGATTTTTTGCATGGGATCGTTGTCCAGCGAGTAACGCAGAAAACTGGATAGCCGGGTCACCATGCGATTCGCCAGCTCGGTCTGTTGCTCCAGCACGAGCGTGGAAATCGCATTGAGCGTGTTGAACAGGAAATGAGGATTCAGCTGGTAACGAAGCATCTTCAGCTGGGCTTCGTGCGCCATGGCCGCCGACTTCAGTGCGCTTTTCTGGACTTCCTGGAATATCTGGTAATACTTGATGGCGAAATAGAGAACGCTCCAGGCCAGCATCGGTATCCAGCCGGTAGTGAAGCTCTCCATGAAGAAGATCTTCTCGTACATCTCGGCCGCCTCGCCCAATTTATGCATCCATTCTTCGGAGTCCTTGGTTTTGGCGAACCAGCTGTTGTAGATGTAACTGCGGCTTTTTATCCAGACAAAGCCGGCGGCCGCGCTTCCCAGCAGGAAACCCAGCGCCTGCAGCCACGGCGGCCGGTTCCATAGAAAACGATAGACGTAGCGCAGGCCCAGTGACAATACCATGCCGATCACGCTGATGAGCATGACGTAAGCGAAGTAGTTGGGGCTCATTTCGTCCGAAATGGCCCAGGTAAAACCATACTTTCCGACAAGGCCCCAGACCAGCCAGCCGCCCAGGTGTAGAACCCAGAATAGCTTTCGCTGGTCATTGGCAATATTCTTGATCGTCATTCGGTCATTTTAGCCCGGCAGGCGGAAATAAGGGCCGCGGCTCGTCGGACCGGAGCTGCATTTCGTCTCAAAAACCGGAAATTCTATTCGCAGACCAATGTAAAGCGGACCCTGACGGTAAAAACCGAGTTTTTATTTAAAATTGCCGGTGCTTCGCGCACTCCGGCTGCAATATCGACTTCCTTGGTAACTTTTTCGCGACCCGGGCCCGGGCATTCAATTTTGAGGTCCTTGTCAACCTTGCCAACGTCATTCACAAACATGTCGACCTCGGTAGCCGTGAGACGCATTCTTACCAGCAACTCGGTCAGGCACTCTCCGGAAAAAATCACCATTGGCTCGGGGTTGCCATGGGGTTCCTTCACGTTGCCCGGCTCCAATATATGTTTTGGCACACTGACCCTGCCTTCGCCTTGCAGACCTTCATGAAAAACCTTGGCGTCCAGCACATATTTCCAGTCGTTACCGCACTCTCCCTCCTGATGCTCCGAAATCAGGGTCATCGTCAGCTTGCACGTCATCTTTGTTGCTCCTCTTCAATCCGCTTATCTTCATTGAATACCCGGCGAGGGTCAATCAGGATCATCAATTTTTGGAATACAGGTTAAGATGTAGCGGCTCACGAGGGACAGCCATGCAGGCATTGAATGATATTTTCGCCACAATCGACGGTTACATCGGCGGTTCGGGCTGGTTCGTCTATCTGCTGATAGGCACCGGCGTATTCTTCACCTTTTACCTCAAATTTCCGCAAATCCGGTATTTTCGCCACGCTTTTCGCATGGTGTCCGGAAAATATGATGAGAAGGGTGCAAAAGGCGATACCACGCATTTTCGCGCATTGACCACGGCTTTGTCCGGCACGGTCGGAACCGGGAATATAGCCGGTGTGGCGCTGGCCATTCACCTGGGCGGACCCGCCGCGCTCTTCTGGATGCTGGTCACTGCCATGGTGGGCATGACCACCAAGTTCGTGGAAGTCACCATGTCGCACAAGTACCGCGAGTTTGCCGAAGACGGCACCGCGGCCGGTGGTCCCATGTATTACATGAAGAACCGGCTCAATATGAAATGGATGGCCGTGCTGTTCGCTTTAGCCACGATCATTTCCTCATTCGGCACCGGCAATATGCCGCAAATCAACAGCATTTCAAACTCGATGCACTCGGCATTCGGAATACACCCGGCGGCTACCGGCCTGGTGCTGGCGGTCTTTCTCGCC
>CALDVW010000054.1 GCA_937924405.1 uncultured Lysobacterales bacterium | reverse complement strand
CTGACCGCGTTCATCTCGGCCAGTGGCCGGATCCGGCCAAGATCGGCAGCGGCCTTGGCCAGAGCCGTCTGGGCGCCAGCAAGCTGGCTCTGGGCCTCCACCAGCTTGGCCTGGAATGGCTGGGGGTCGATTGTATAGAGCAGGTCGCCCCTTTGGACGAAGGTGCCTTCCTGGAAATCCATGCTCTCGAGGAAGCCCTCGACCCGGGCCCGGATCGGTACATCCTGCGTCCCCAGCGTGGTGCCCACCATGTCGATGGTCAACGGCACATCCCGCTTTTCGGCCGGTGTCACGATGACCGTGAGTGCTGCTGCCCCGGTTGCTCCGTCTTTGACGGCCGGATCCTCACATGCCGAAAGGAGCAGCAGGAATACGAAAAACAAGAGTCTTCTCGTAAAGCGCTTTCGCATCCAATTCATCAATGGCTCTCCTACCATGGGGACGAAGGCCAAATACAAGCCAGCCTTCGATCCGGTGATTATACGCAGTACGGCAGCCTTTGCCGCATGCTCATTGCTTTCCCCCGGCCTTGAAGTTGTCGCTGTCGGGCATGACGTAGGTGCCGCCACCAATGTAGTTCCGGGGCCCGTAATCATAAACCGCCCGCTTGTTGCCGTTCAGGTCCCATTGCCAGTCTTTGTCCGGTCGATTGACCTCGAAAGTCGCCGAGTAATTGTAGCGATATGGGTAGGGGTAGTAAGGACCCCAGGCACCATAGCCGTAACCATAGGTATGGGGATAACGCCAATATACGGAACGGTTGTAATAGCCCGGGTAATACCATCCGGTGCCGTAAACCATCGAAGAACCGGTCCAGTAGCGGCTGTAGTAACCGCTGGTGCTCTTGTAGGCCGCCTCTCCGGTGGAATCGTCGAATGACTCGAGTTCCACGAACGTCACGTTGAAGGCCGGGTCGGTCGGCGGAATGGTGTAGATGGCTTCCGGGACTTCCCGTGCTGTTCGCCACGGTCCTTTGGGATTACTCGACGAGAACCAGGCGCCGTCATGGCACAGATAATAAAAATTATTGTTCATAATGACCTGGAAAGGCGTATTCTCAGCGCGGCGCAAGCCGGTGCCCTGGATTTCCACAAAACTGGGCTCACCCACGTAGGGCACCTCCAGCGCGCTGGCGGCGTTCATGGTCACGACTGCCGTGCGCGGGATGGATGCTTCGATCTCAGCCAGGCGAGCTGCCGGCGTCCCGGAAACCGAGGCCAGTACGCGACCCCGCGGATGATCCTCCGGGATGGCCGCGAACTCGGCCGGCAGGTTTTTCACGGAGTACCACATGCGCTTGACGTTCTTGGTGCTGAACCATCGTCCGGAAACCAGCAGGTAATACCGGCCGCCCAGCCGGAACAGGTCGCTGTGGGAATTTGTCACGTATTCGAGGCCGGCCGCGCCGATCGCCTCGAGTTTCATGTCGCCGTCAATCAACACCAGCTCCGAGGGTTCGTAACTGATGATAAGCGGCAGTGGTGGCGCCTCCGGCTTGCGCGGCGGCATGGCCGCAGCTACTTCCGGCCAGTCGGAATTGACCTGCAGGGTCAGGAAATCACGCGGCAACTCGATGGTGCTGATCCAGCTCCCGCTGGACAGCATGTTGTTGGTCAGCCAGTGACCATCGTCCAGGATATACCAGGAATCTTGCCCCGGGTCATGGAAGATCGTCCAGTCGGTATTGACGACAAATTCCATTTCCAAGCCGTCTATCGGGACATTGGCAGGGGGGCCGTCAATCAGCATCAACCGCGTGGGCTTGTTGGAAACGACAATACGGGGCGGCTGGAAATTAAGCTGAGGCGGCGCTTTCGCCTGGTCCGGGATGCTGAAATCTTTTGGTAGTGAACGCAGGACATGGTCCAGCGGCACTGACTGCAGCCCGTTACCCAGCGCCTCCCTTGCCAGCGCCTGAATATTTTCAGGCGCCGGTCCGCCGGCAAACTTCATCGCGGAAATATGCCTTCGTTCCAGGGTGACCTGGCGCGATTCCAGGTCCACGACGGTATCGGCTTTGAAGGATACCGTTCCATTCCAGGTTTGTGAGCTGCCCGCTGCTGTGACTTCGATCCTGGTTGAGGCTGATAATTGCCGGAACTGATCCCAGGCGCTGATCGAAGGCCCATGAATCAAAACCTTGCCGGATGAACTGTGGTAGCTGCGCGGAAAAAGCGCTTTGGTATCGGGGTTGGCAGCGACCGCAGAGGTCATTGAAACGACCAGGTAAAGCAAAAGGCAGAAGGCGAGGCGGCATGCCATTATTAAATCGCGCATTCCAGATTTTCCTCAGTTCCTGGTTGGGAGAAAAGAGACCTTAGCAGGGAATGCCCGCGCCGGCCACGGTTGGCCGGCGCTGTTCTAGAACCGGGGAAAATCAATCCAGGGGTTTTCTGAATTTCAGTGTCCAGCGATCGGTGTTGCCGGTGACCGTTTTCCGGCCCACTTCGTAGCGTAGCTCGTCGTCAGCCCGGTAGTGCAAATCGGAAAAATCCACGAATTCAAATCCGGCGGCTTCGATTTCCCTGATGGCCAGCACGGGGTCCATGCGCCGGCGATTCTCGCCATTGTCCTTTTCCATGTGCCGGCGGGTATGATCGACCAGGGCATAGGTGCCGCCCGGCTTCAGGGCATCAAACGCCGCCTGGTTCATGGCCGCCCTGCCTGCGGCTGCGAAATTGTGATAGTTCCGGAAAGTGAACACGATGTCCGCATCTTCGACGCCCAGGCCAGCCGATTCCAGAACGTAGAAACGGGAACCCTCGGGGCGATAGATATTGGCATCCTCCGCCACTACCTTCACATGCCCGAACCCTTCCTGGCCCAGCAGTCTCTCCTTTACCCTGCCGGTGCCCAGGGCCACGTAAAATTCACCATTCTCCGCCATAACCGGCGCCAGCAGCTTGGTATACCAGCCGCCACCCGGTAACAGTTCGACTACCTTCATGTTGTCCCGCAATCCGAAAAACTCCAGGGTCTCGACCGGCTTGCGATTGCGATCGCGTTCGACTTCAGACTCGGTGCGGATGTCAGACGCCATCGCGGCTTTCAGCTTGGTTTCTACCGCGGAAAAATCGCCGGCGAAAACACTGCCACAGAATGCCAGCAACAGGACTAGGATCGCTCTGCTCATATAAATTCTCCTAAAAATATTTCAAAACAATACGACACCGGGACCCAGCAAGGATCCGGGTGCAATGACGCCGGTTACCCGGCGAACGACGGGGACTCAGGCTGCGGCCCGGAATTCCCCGACAGGGTTGGAGTTAAACGCGCGCAGTGCTTTTTTCAAACAGACGCGCATTTCTTCTTCTTTACTTTTCGGAATTCTGCTCTTGTTGAGTTGCAGCATTTCGTGCCAGTACTCAATCTCAGCCTGGAGCAGATATCGCCTGGAAGATTCCATATCTTTTTGCCCAAATTGGTCCTGCGTTCTAACGCAGGTGATATTTTGGAATATCATCCTGATTTCCTCTCCGGCGACAGTCCTTGTCGCCATTGGTTGCACTACAGTGCAAACCGATTCTCATGACTGGTAGATCATGATGCATCTGTAATAGTCCAAATTGCGTTCAATGTCAAGTGCAAGAGCATGATTTACTGACAAAATTATCAAATAATCCTAAATTTGGGGTTAAATTTGAATGATTTTCATTCAGAGCTCACGTAAAGCACTGGCCACCGGTTGACGCGCCGCTCGAACGGCAGGAAACAGCCCGCCAATGAATCCGATCACCATCGCAAACAAGATACCGCGGGTTAACAACGAAAGTGATACGTCGAAAGCGAAGGCCACCTGGCTGAAACTTGTCATATTGAGGGTCGCGGCACGAAACCCATCGAATACCCACCAGGCCGCTACGGCGCCGAGGACCCCGCCGGCCAGGGCCAGCAGGAGTGATTCGGCCATTATCGAAATAATGACCGGACCGGAGTGGAAACCTAATGCACGGAGCGTGGCGATTTCCCTGGCGCGGGATGAAACCGCCGTGTACATGGTGTTGAGCGCGCCGAAAATGGCGCCGAAACCCATGATGACCGCTATGAATGTTCCGATTCCGGTGATCGTGTTATAGAGCATGGCCGACTGGGATTCGTAATATTCCGATTCGCGCATCGCCTTGACGTTGAGCCTCGGGTCGCTGGTCAATGCATCCTTGAACTGCTCGAAGGATTCGGGCGATTCCAGCTTTGCGATAACCGACTGGTAGGAATTTCCTCTGCGGTAGGCCGGTTGCAGCACGGCTGCATCCACCCAGATTTCGGTTTCCGACAGCCCCCCACCGGCCTCAAAAATCCCCACAACAGGCCATTCTTCCTGGGCGACCGGGATGGTGGATCCCAGTTCCAGGCCCTCGAATTCCATTTTCGCTCCGACACCGACAATAACCTCGTTGAGCCCCCACTCGAACATTCGGCCTTCGATGATATTGAATTTGTCCCTGACCTCGAACGCGGCGCTTTCTACGCCACGAAGCGGGACGTTGGCATCCGTACCCGTCGCCTTTTTCAACAGGTTTATGATGACGAACAACTCGGCAGAAGCAATGGCACCGGCTGCGTTACGGGCCAGGCCGGGGCCTTCAGCAATGATTCGCGTGTCGTCACCCACCAGGCCGCTCATCATTTCGGTATTGGCGCCACTGCGCAGCACGACCACGTTATCCGCGGAAGCGGAATTATCCATTGTCTGCAGAATACCCTGCGCGATCGACAAAACACTTACCATCACCGCGACAACACCGGCGATCCCAAAAACGGCGGTCACCGAAGAACCCTTGCGCTGCGGCAGGCTACGGAGATTGACCGCGGTAATCGAGGCAATTTGTGAAAACCAGTTGAACGCTCCGGCCATCAGCTATCTCCGCAGCGCATCGGCAATGCGTAGCCTCTGCGCCTGCAAAGCCGGCAGAATTCCTGCCACCAGAGCGGTCAGACCGATAAGAACAAAGCCCGTCAGTAAATTGTTCACCGGTATGAAAAACGATGGCAGGGAGCCATTGGATGGGTCACCCAATGAGACCAGCAACCAGGCCAGCGCCAGACCGCTGACACCTCCCAGCCCGGCCAGCACCAGGGACTCACCCAGCACCAGCCCCAGCACGCCCCGATCGGTAAAGCCCAGGGCTTTGAGTACCGCCAGTTCGTTGGTTCTTTCCCGTACCGCGTAGGCCATGGTGTTGCCAGCCACCAGCAGTATCGTGAAGAAAACGGCAGCGACAATGGACATCATGATAAATCCGACATCTCCGATCTGGTTCGCAAAAGCCTGCAAAAAAGCGCCTTCCGGCTCGGCCTTGGTTTCATACGGGGAGTTTGCAAACTCGGCGTCGATCTGCGCGGCTGTTTCGGCGGCCCGCTCCGGGTCAGAAATCCGAACCGTATACCAGCCGACCTGACCCTGCCCGAATTGCCTGGACTCGTGAAAAAAATCATAGCGAAAAAGGAACTGGGTGGTGTCGACACCTTTTTCAGCCCCGTCGTAAATACCAACCAGGTCGAACTCCCAGGTGGTCTCGCCGCCCTCGCGCGTCCATATCGTAGCGTTGATTGGAATCCTGTCTCCGACTTTCCAGCCGAAACGCTCCGCCGTCGTGCGTCCGGCGATGGCGCCGCTCCGGGTATTCAGCCAGGCTTCCCGGTCTTCGTCAGACAGTAAAATTTCCGGATACATTTCCAGGTATTCCTGGGGCTTAACCGGCATCTGTGCGAAAAAATTGCTGGGCTTCTGATAAACACCGCCGAACCAGGTCTGGTGCACCGCGTCCTCCACCCCCTCGATCTGCTCAATCCGGGACTCGTAAGCCTCAGGCAACAGCTGGATTATCGATACCTTGTGCCTGACGATCAGGCGATCGATTCCCGCCACATCGATGCCCTGGCTGAAAGCCTGCTTGATGGCGCCAAGGTAACCAAACAGCATGAACGCAACCATGATCGACAGAAGCGTCAATATCGTACGCAATTTCTTGCGTTTGAGGTTGCTCCAGACCAGGTAGAGATACTTCATGCGGCGCTATTCCTATTCCTCGGCCTCGGTGGAAAGTTGTCCCTTGTTGAGATAAAGCGTGCGCGAAGCGCGCGCAGCAGCATGAATATCATGAGTCACCATCACGATGGTTTTACCCTGCTCCTGGTTAAGCGCCTGGAGCAGCGACAGGATCTCGTCCCCCGATTTCCGGTCGAGGTCGCCGGTGGGTTCGTCGCACAGCAGCAGGGTCGGATCGGTAACGATTGCCCGGGCAATGCCCACACGTTGCTGCTCACCACCGGAAAGCGTGCGGGGAAAATGATCGGTACGGTGCGAAAGGCCAACAATTTCCAGCGCGATGGCGGCCCGTTTTTTTCGTTCACTGCGGGAAAGGTGAGTGAGCAGCAAAGGCAACTCGACGTTTTTCTGCGCGGACAGCATGGGCATCAGGTTGTAAAACTGGAAGACCAGCCCGACGTGCCGCGCCCGCCAGGCGGCAAGACGGCGGTCGGACAGTTCGTCTATCCGCTCACCCCCGACCGCGACTGAACCCTGGCTGGGACGGTCGAGGCCGCCGATCAGGTTCAACAGGGTCGATTTGCCTGACCCGGAAGGCCCCATCAAGGCCAGGAATTCTGCCTGGGGGATTTCCAGGTCGAGACCACCCAGCACGTGAATTTCTTCCGAGCCGCGCTTGAAGATTTTGTCTACGTTGCTGATGCTGACAAGGGTTTGAACAGTTTGTGTCATCTGTCAATCTCCCGAACCGGATCGCCGCCGGACAGTTCCGGCGGCCCGTCGACCACGATGTGTTCCCCGGCCAAAATACCGCTGGTGACCAGCGTATCCTTCCCGCGTGCTTCGCCAATAGCGACTGCCCTGCGTTCCGCCTTTCCCCCGCTGACCACGAAGACATAATCGCGCTCTCCGATTCGCCGCAGGGAAGAGGACGGAACCAGGAGACCTGAAGCTGACGGTGCGTCGCCCGCTTCGTCCTCTGTTTCCTGGAAGGCTACCTTGACGCCCATGTCGGGCAGAATGCGCGGATCCAATTGCTCAAATCCAACTCTTACTTCGACCGTGGCTCGTTGGCGGTCCGCCGTCGGTATGATCGCGATGACGTGACAGGGTATCTTCCAGTCAGGGTAGGCATCCAGCGTAGCAACCACACTCTGACCTGCAGTGACCCGGTTGATGTAAGCCTCGTTCACATCAATTTCGATTTCAAGTGAGGACATGTCCACGATGGTGCCGATACCCGTCCGGGTGAAGCCGCCACCAGCGGAAACCGGCGAGATCATTTCGCCCGGCTGCGCATTCTTGGCTACCACCACACCTGGAAAAGGGGCACGGATTATCGTGTCCTCGAGCTGTTGCCGGTAGATGTCGAGTTGGCGGGCCGCCACTTCGACATCCGCCACTTTGCGTTTCAGCTGGGCATCCAGGGATCCCGCCAGTGCGCGGCTGCGGTCCAGCTCCGCTTCACTGGCCAGGTCTTTCTCTACCAGGCGGCTGATGCGGTCGAAATTGAGACGGGCTTCCTTCAACAGCGCATCTGTTTCGTCCAGGCCACGTTGCGCCGATATCCACTGGGCATCGGCGAGATTGAAACTGGTGCGAATGTTGGAATCATCGAGGCGGGCCAGAATCTGCCCCTGCTCGACCCGCATGCCTTCCTCGATGTTCACTTCGATGACCTTGCCTGTGAACTTGGACGAGACGGTCGCCTGCCGGCGGGCCGTGACATAGCCGGAAGCGTTGAGTACGGTTGATGCTTCCTCGCTTTTGAGTTCCCGGGCGATTACGGTACGCACCTCCATCGAGGCAACCGGCCCGGCCCAGAAATAGTACCCGGCGGCAAGCACAAGCAATAACGTGATTATGGTGACAAGAATTTTGCCGTACCCAAACGGCTCTTTTTCCGGCTGGCGCTCGATACGCAACTGATCAAGAGTGGATTTTTCCATTACTCCCCGGTCAGGCTCTCGGTTTCAACAGCATTTCAAGCTTACCGTCAGCCAACAACAGGCCGCGCTCAAAATCGAAACAGTTCAGCATGTCATGCATTTCGATCTGCGAGTGCGGGTGATATGGCAATTGTTCGGTACTGCGGTCGCGAATACTCAGCAGATCCTTTTTCAACACGCCGTACTGGATGTTTTCGAGCCGGATCGCAAGATGGTGTACACCGTAGCCATGAGCTCTGGTACCGGGATGAATCCAGGGCCTCAGGGCCGAGTTGAAGGCCCGCAGGGCGGGGTCATCGAGATAGCACAGAAAATCCCAGAACAGGCAGATATCAATTTTTGTTCCCTGGGGGAACCGGAAATGTTCTTCGAAAGCATGCCGCAGCTCTTTTTCCGACAGCCTGGCCTGATCCTCCCGGACAAAAGGTTCGTTGTACAGGTCAACGAAATGCAGCCTGCATTTGAACTCTGAGAAAAAACTGACCGTTTCGGTCAATGCCGGGCCAATTTCCATAACGGTGAGCCGGTGATTTACGTCGATCAGCCGGAACAGCGCCGGGAACAGCTTGCTGTTCTGGCGAGAGACTACAGGACCCGCCCGGAGCGGACTGACCGAATCATCGATTTTTTCGGCTGCGGAACCCATTGAAATGTCCTGCTTGGCTCAAAGATCCCGGCCGGAGCGGCCGGGGGTTTTTGAATTTCGGACGACTATCCGCTTTTCAGGTTCAGGCTTGATTCCTGCTGTGCAGATCCAACTGCGGCTTTTTTACCCTGCACCGTCTTGGCAGCAGGAGACTGGTCGCTCTTGGCTGCGGCGGGAGAAGGTTTGGCAGCGGCCGGCTCCACCGGGTTCATATCGATACTGCCTCTGAACAAAGCGCCGTCTTCGAGCTGAACGCGCGGTGCAACGATATTTCCCTGGACCTTGCCGGAACGGGAAATGATGACTTTTTCACTTCCGCCCACATCACCGGTCACTTCTCCGGCGATTTTTACCACTTTCGCTATGATGCTCGCGGTCACTTTACCGGATTCGCTGATTTCCACATCATGTGAGCTCTGGACGCTGCGGCCTTCAATACGTCCATCGACCTTCAGGTTGGAATTCGCGGTGACATCACCTGAAATGCTTATTCCCTCTCCAATCACGGCTACTTTCTGTGTGGTTGAAGCGGTCGATGCTGTTGCGCTTGGGGCTGGCTGACTCAATTTTGGTTCCTGGTTGCTGGGGGTATCGTGCTTATCGATTTTGTGTTTCTCAAACATGGCCATGACAATTTGCTTTTTGTTTCGGGGGGCAGTAATCCTATCAAGTTGTCATATGGCTGTCACTCGCAGAAAGCAAGAGCAAAGCTCTGAAGGGCTTCTTTGTAATGATCAAAGCTGTGGCAACCGCCCTCGAAGGCCACGAATTTCGCAATCGACGAGTGTCGTCGCGCGCTCTGTTCCCAGCCGATCAATTCATCATCCTTGTCTACAAAAACGAAGAAAGGGTCGTTTGAATCGTAATTGACCTCACGCTCCAATGCGCTCAAATGCCGGCCGTGTTCCCGGGTCCACGTATATTCTTCGCCCGTAACGTGGTTCACTTGCGGCCCCAGCAACATGTGTCCGTACATAACGAGATCAAAGGCGGGGTTGAATGCGACCGCCGCGGTTCTCAGGCCCGGCTGCAAGCCGCTCAGTTTCAACTGCATGATCCGGGCCAGCCAGCCCCCCATGGATGATCCGCAGAACACCACCTCGTCCACTTCGGCGTCGAGCTTTCCCATGATCTCCTCGCTGTGCTCCCTGGCGCGCCGGAAACAGATCGATTCAGGGATAAAGCAATAGCCCCGGT
>CALDVW010000053.1 GCA_937924405.1 uncultured Lysobacterales bacterium | reverse complement strand
TGTCAAAGTGCGAGTCCGCCAACATCGCTTTTGTTACGATGCAGGCCGCGCGCTGAATTCACAGGAGTTTGCATGAGAGCCATGATGAGTCGCCTGTTCCAACAAGGCATAGCCTGCCTGGTTTTGCTGGTGCCGGTGCCGGCGCTGGCGACGGAAACCACTGATCCCGGATTTTCCCTGATCCCGGTGCCGCTAATGTCACAAACCCGGGGAGAGGTTTTCCTGCCGGGTGAGCGGGTGGTGGTTGACCTGGGTGAGAATGAATCGATGCGCGAGAGCGTCACCTGGCTGGCCGGCCTGATTTCTGAACAGACCGGCCATGAACTGCTGGTCTCCGGGCCCGGTGAGGCAGGCGGCGGCGTTCGCCTGGCTTTGGCTGGCGAGAAGGCCATGCTGGAGAAATTCAAAGCAGCCGGACTGATGCCACCCGGCCAGATGGCCGAGGCTTACATGCTGTTGATCAGCCCGGATGGCGTGACCATCCACGCCGCGGGGGAAGCCGGGCTTTTTTACGGCATGGTCAGCTTGTGGCAGATACTCTCGGCTCTGCCGGCAGAATCCCGGGAATGGCCCGGCCTGGAGATACTGGATGCGCCCGAGTTTGCCTGGCGCGGCCTGATGCTCGATTCGGCTCGCCACATGCAGTCGGTGGAATTCATCAAGCAGCACCTGGACTGGATGTCGCTGCATAAGCTCAATGTTTTTCATTGGCACCTGACGGACGATCAGGCCTGGCGACTGGAAATCAAGGCTTATCCCCGCCTGGCTGAAGTCGGCGGATTCCGCGTGCCGGCCGGTGCAGCCCCAGCCGCTGATATTGATCCGGCCACGGGAAAACCCCGATTGTATGGTGGTTATTACAGCCAGCAACAGGTACGCGAAATTGTTGCCCATGCTGCGCGGCGGCACATCACCGTGGTGCCTGAAATCGATGTGCCGGGCCACGCGACGGCCGCCATCGCAGCCTACCCGGAGCTGGGCGTGGAAGGCCACGGTATCGACCGGGTTCCGGCCAGTTGGGGTATTTATCACAACGTATTTAACCTGGAAGAGTCTACTTTCGATTTGCTTGAAGGGGTCTTGAGTGAAATCGTGGAACTGTTCCCGGGTCCGTTTATCCACCTCGGTGGCGACGAAGTTGAGACCGGACAGTGGAAACATTCAGAACGCGTCAGGGAACGCATGGCCGAGCTTGGCGTCAAGGATTTCCAGTCGCTGCAAAACTACTATGTAGAACGATTACAGAAATTCCTGGACCCTCATCAGAAGCGTGTGATCGGCTGGGATGAAATCCTGCAAAGTGATTTGCCTGCGGATGCCGCAGTCATGTCCTGGCGAGGTGTGGAAGGCGCCATCCAGGCTGCTGCCAAGGGCCACCAGACTGTGCTGTCCCCGGCGCCGACCCTGTACCTGGATCACCTCCAGACCGCGGCAGCGGATGCGCCACCCGGGCGAGGTGGCATCATTACCGTGCGTGACGTTTACGAGTTCGATCCACTGCCGGATAGCCTGGCCAGCAATCGCAACCTCGTGCTCGGCTTACAGGGCAATTTGTGGACCGAACACGTGCGCACCGAGCAGCGCGCCGCCTACATGACCTGGCCCAGGGCGGCGGCTATCGCTGAGTTGGGTTGGTCGGCTCCGCAAAATCGTGAATGGAATGACTTTGCCCGGCGCTTGCCCGGGGGCGTTATCCGTATGCAGGCATTGGGCATAGCCGCCGCCAGTGATGCCCACGCCTTATACCGGCAGCCGCTTCCAGTCGACGCATCGCTTGATGATCGCCGCGAGGACCGTCAAATGGAACTGTGCGGTAACGCCATCGTGCTGGCGCTGGAAGACGACGCGCCGATAGCGGGAGAGCGCGAATCCTTCCTGGTGGACATTCAAAATCCCTGCTGGATCTGGAAGGGTGCCTCGCTGGAGTCGCTGCAGGCCATCAGCGCGGCGGTTGGCCAACTGCCTTTCAATTTTGAGATCGGTGAATCCATTCATTCAGTAGTTGTTACGCCCCCGCACAGTGAACATGGCGAAATGATTGTCCGCCTGGGCGCCTGCGATGGCCCGATCGTGGCCGAAGCGCCGCTGGCGCCGGCGGCAGCTAATCCAGCCGTCACCCGGTTGCCGCCAGCAGTTGTCAATCTGCCGCAAGACGCAGGCGATACCGCTGACCTTTGTTTCAGTTTCAGCCGCGGGGGGGTCGAGCCGATCTGGGTGATTGACTGGGTTGAACTGGTCCGGGAGTTGCCATGAACGAAGAAAATCAGGACCTGACAGTCGGTTCACCACTGAGTGGATGGTGCGCCTCGCTGGATGACAGCCCGGACCCGGTTTTCAGCGGCCGGGTTCTGGGTGACGGTGTTTCCATCGATCCCGTGGTGGGTGAAGTGCGGGCGCCTTTTGACGGTGAAGTCCTGACGGTGCCCGAAAGCCGGCACGCCATCAATCTGAGGGCGGATAATGGAGCCGAATTCCTGATTCATGTGGGTATCGACAGCGTTGGCCTGGCGGGTGAAGGCTTCGAAGCCGCAGTCGCGTCCGGTGAAAGGGTCAGACGCGGGCAATTGTTGCTGAAATTTGACCTGGAGAAAGTTCTGCGCCGTGCGGCCAGCCTGAGAACGCCCGTTCTTCTTTTGCAGTCCGGCGCATTTGAGGTTGCGGGGCATCGTTCCGAAGGCCCGGTCGATTTTGGTGAAGCCCTGTTTGAGGTCAGCCCGGCTGCCGGGCAGGAAGCGGCGGTCGAAGCCAGTGGCGATGGGCCGGAAGTGGCGCAGACCGTGGCCGTAGGCCTGGAGCACGGTATCCACGCCCGTCCGGCGGCGGCATTGATCGAAGCAATCAAGCCGCTGGAGGCCAGCGTTTTTTGCCAGCAGGGCGAACTGCCGCCCGCCAATGCGCGAAGCGCCGTCGCACTGATGTCGCTGGGTGTGAACTATGGCGACCAGGTAACCGTTACTGCGCGCGGCCAGGATGCGGGCAAAGCCCTTGGCCTGGTGGTAGAGGCACTGAAGCCGCTCGACGAATCCGTGCAACAGGAACATTTCCTGAAAACGGCCGCAGTTGAGCCGGTCATTCAGGCTGAACTGCCAGAAGCGCCCGTGGACGGCGCCGTGATCCGGGCCCAGCCGGCCAGTCCCGGCCTGGCCCGGGGAACCGGTTTCCGCCTGGACGCCGAAGTTGCGTTGCTTGACATCAAGGCCGGCAGCGTGGAAGCAGAGCAGGCGGCACTGACCGGGGCGCTGGAACAAGTGCGCAACCATTTGCAGCAACTTGCCGAAACTGATGGCGGCACCGGCGCCGAAATTGCAGCCGCCCACCTGGCGCTGCTGGATGACCCCATGATTGCAGATCACGCTGCATATCGAATAGGCCAGGGTGGTGCAGCCCCGCTGGCCTGGCAGGATGCAATCGACCGCGCCGTCGAGACCCTCAAACGAGCCGGTGATGCGCGCATGTTGGAACGCGAAGACGACCTGCGTGATATCGGCCTGCGGGTGCAGCGTGCCCTGGCAGGAGAGGATATTGGTCACGGTCCGGAAATTCCGGACGGCTCCATTGTGCTGGCCGACAACCTGCTTCCGTCCCAGCTGTTGGAACTCGATCGCGACCGGCTGCGGGGAATTTGCCTGGCGGCGGGAGGGGCCACGTCTCATGTCGCCATCCTGGCGATTTCCCTGGAAATTCCCATGCTGGTGGCGGCCGGGCCTCAACTGCTCCGGGTCGAGATTGGCAGTGAGTTGCTGCTGGACGGTGAACTGGGCGAGATTACTGTCCGTCCGGACGGCCCGGTTGCCGAGCGATTCGAACAGCGCATTGTTGAAGATAAAAAACTCCGGCAGGTGGAACAGGACCAGTCGCATGCCGAGTGTCGCACGCGTGACGGCGCCAGAATTCATATCCTGGCCAATATCGGCTCGGCCCAGGACGCCCTGGCGGCGGTGAAAGCCGGGGCCGAAGGCGCGGGACTGCTGCGCACCGAGTTCGCGTTCATGGACCGCAACCGGGCCCCTGATAGCGCTGAGCAATTAGCCATATACTCGCGAATTTCCGATGTGCTGGAGTCGCGCCCGATGGTGGTGCGCACTCTCGATGCCGGAGGCGACAAGCCGGTCAGTTACATCGAACAGCAGGCTGAGGAAAATCCTGCGCTGGGTGTGCGCGGCATCCGTCTGGGCCTGGAAAACGAAGCCCTGCTGGAAGCTCAGCTGCGGGCCCTGATCGAGCTGGAGCGGCCTGCGCCGCTGCAGGTGATGATACCGATGGTCAGTTCGGTGCACGAGGTACGCGCAGTCAGGCAGATGATGAATCGCTTGGGCCAGGATGACAGGAATACGCCCATTCGGCTGGGTATCATGATCGAGACACCTGCGGCAGCCCTGATCGCTGATCGACTGGCGCAAGAAGTCGATTTCTTTTCCATCGGCACCAACGACCTGACCCAGTACACGCTGTGCATGGACCGCGGCGAGCCGCGCCTGGCCAATCGCCTGGACGCGCTGCACCCGGCTGTTCTCGAGCTGGTCAGGCTGACTGTGCAAGCGGGCGACGCGGCCGGAATTCCTGTGGCCGTTTGCGGTGGTGCTGCAGGCGACCTGATGGCCGCGCCGGTTTTACTGGGGCTGGGCGTACGCGAGCTTTCAATGCCGGGCAGCCTGATCGCGAGGCAGAAAGCCCGGCTGCGGATGCTGAGCATGGAAACCTGCGAAAGCCTGGCCGGGCGTGCGCTTGCGATGAGTTCCGCGCGGGAGGTGCGGTCAATGATGCGTGAATTTGTATTGGCGCAGTCTGCGCCGGGAAATGGGTAATCAATGTGAAAAAATTCTTTCCAGCCATACAAAAACTGGGCCGTTCCCTGATGCTGCCCATCGCCGTGCTGCCCGTGGCCGGGTTGCTGCTCCGCTTCGGTCAGCCCGACCTTCTCAACCTGCCTTACGTTGCAGCGGCGGGTAACGCGGTTTTCGCAAACCTGGGCCTGCTGTTTGCCATTGGCGTGGCGGTTGGACTGGCCCGCGACAATAACGGGGCTGCCGGATTGGCGGCAGTGGTGGCCTTCCTGGTTACCACCGAAGGTGCAAAGCTGCTGATCGGAGTGCCCGCCGCAGAACTGGCGGACGCCACGGGCCGCACAGCGGAGCTGCTCAGCAACGCTTACAAGGATGCGGCCATTGCCAAGCTGAGTGTTCCGGCCGGCCTCATTTGCGGCATTCTGGCCGGCGCTTTTTACAACCGTTTCAGTGACATCCGCTTGCCTGATTACCTGGCTTTTTTTGCCGGCCGCCGTTTCGTTCCCATCGTCAGCGGCTTTTCGGCTTTGCTGTTAGCCGCGGTATTCGGTTATGGCTGGCCCATTCTGGAGTCAGGTATGAACGCCCTCAGCGAGGGGGTGGTGCAGGCTGGCGGCATTGGTCTGTTTGTATACGGCTTGCTCAACCGCCTCCTGATCATCACCGGTCTGCATCATATCCTGAACAATATCGCCTGGTTCATCGTGGGTGACTACGAGGGTTATACCGGAGACCTGCGCCGTTTCTTCGCAGGTGACCCTTCCGCCGGTGCGTTCATGACCGGATTTTTCCCGGTCATGATGTTCGGTCTGCCGGCGGCGTGTCTCGCCATGTATCACTGCGCTGTGAAAAGCCAGCGCAAGGCGGTGGGCGGACTGTTGCTGTCCATGGGGCTGACTTCATTTTTGACGGGCATCACTGAGCCGATCGAATTCACTTTCATGTTTCTGGCTCCTGCCCTCTATGCATTACACGCCGTTTTGACCGGGGTTTCCATGGCGCTCATGGACTGGCTGGGTGTGCGTCATGGTTTCGGTTTTTCGGCTGGCCTGTTCGATTATGTGTTGAATTTTTCACGCGCCACCCGGCCCGTGTTGATTCTGTTGTTCGGAACTGCCTATTTCGTCATCTACTACTTCGTCTTCCGCTGGTTCATCGTGCGCTTCAAAGTGCCCACCCCCGGGCGCGCCGACGCCGGGCCCGAGGCGGTGGCCGCAATGGCCGGCAGCGACGAGGAGGCGACCGCGCTGATCGACGCCCTGGGCGGGGCGGACAACCTGCTGGAAATCGATGCCTGCACCACTCGTCTGCGCCTGCGTATTGCAAACCAGGAACTGGTTAATGAAACGGCCTTGAAATCACTGGGTGCGGCCGGTCTGCTGCGCCCGACAGCCGATACCATCCAGGTTGTTATCGGCCTTCGCGCTGATGAGATCGCGACCAATATGCAGAAGGTTAGCGGCGGCGTTCGGCCGTCGGGCGGGGCAGGGACCCCGGCGCAAACTCCTCAGACATCCCCTGAAACGGGCGGGATACCTGCCTCCATGGCACCAGCCCTGTTGGCCGCGCTTGGCGGCCCAGCAAACGTGCTGCAGGTAGAACCGTTTGGCCCGCGGATATCGCTATTACTCAAAAACGCTGATGCGATCGAGGCCCAGGCTCTGCGAAGCAACGGGTTTCGCGGGCATGCCGATCTTGGCGGCGGCAGGGTGCAGGTCGTTGCTGAGGCTGATTTGAGCATGCTGGTGCAGGCTATGAAGGATAGCCTGTAATCGGGTCGACCCGGCACCTCGTTCACCCAACCAGCTATGACCTGTATTCGATCCTTTTTTTGCGGACGGGCTAGGCGCCGTCTGAAGGTGGACTGCTGACGGCCACGGTCTTCGCGCCTTCACCGCCGAAACGGGTGGCGAAGTAACCGATGATGAAGCCAATGATCGCGCCCTCTGCCGCGAACCAGAATGGTGAGCTGAGCATTCCTCCTTCACCGAAAATCGATATCATCATGGCCTGCATGGTGTCATAGGCAAAAAAGGTCAGTACGAAGTTCATCCAGGCACCCAGAAACGGGGCTCTGAACCACCAGGGGAATGGCAGCTTCAGGATGGGATGCCATGTGAAGACACCGAACACACCGATGATGGCGCCTAGCGTCGTATACCAGAAAAGAATGCCCCAGCGAATAAGCCAGCCGGCATCGGGCAGAAAATAGGGCAGAAATATAAAACCGGCAAGCCCGAAAAGAAATCCGATCAGCTTGCCAACGGCGATGCGAGTCATTAATGATGGATTAGCAAACATGATTTTCTCCTTGGCCCGGGTAGCGCAGTCAGGCATCCTGAGTATTGCCTCTGTTCGCTATGAGTATAAGACGAATAATGATTTTTTCGCACAATTACCCTGAAGGATGATGAAGCTGGTCGATGGCCGGACCCGTCCGGACTTCCTGTTTATCGGTGGTGCCAAGTGCGGCAGCACTTCGTTTGCGATTTACCTCGATGCGCACCCCCAGGTTTGGATCGGTGGGCCCAAGGAGCCGAATTTCTGGTCATGGGGCAGGTATGCAAAGGAATACCAGGATTTTTTTGTTAACGAATCCCCCATTGTCCGGCCGGCAGCCGAAGATCGTGTCAGTGGTGAGTTCTCCACTTCATACCTTTTACATCCCCTGGCGCCGCGACGGGTTTACGGCGCCCTGCCGCAGGCGAAAATAATCCTGATGTTGCGCAACCCGGTTGACCGGGCCTATTCGCATTACATGATGGCCAAATCGCGCGGTTTTGAGCCTGATTGCAGCTTCGATGAAATCGTCCGGCGCGAAATAGAAGAAGCGCCCGTTCTGTTGGAATCACATCAGCGTTGCTTTACGGATATCAATGGAACCATTGCATCATGCCTGACAAGAGCCGACGGAGTGCCGATCCGGGTGGCCAGCCACCAATATGGCGGCGCCTCCACGGAATTGACATCCAACCGGGACTTACGCAACTACTATTTCCGCAGTTACGTATTCAGATCGATTTATCATGACCAGGTAAAACGTTGGATGACAACCTTTCCGGCTAACCAGCTTCTGATCTTGCAATCAGAGCAGTTCTTTGAAGAGCCAGCCGCACACATGTCAAGAGCCATTTCATTTCTGGGGCTGCAGGATTTCGATTTTGCAGCAACCCCACGATTGGAAAAAATCTGGGGCGGCGGCGTAACCAGGGCCTTGAACAAAGCAGCGGATTACAGGGAAATGAACCCTGAAACCCGTTCACTTCTGGAGTCGTTTTTCAGGCCCTGGAATACAAAACTTTCCGGGCTGACCGGCATGGACTTCGGTTGGGGCTAGATCATTTCCATCTGGCCGGCGTCTACCTGCCAGGCGATTTGTGCGCCGGTTGTGGGGTTGCAAACAGGCT
>CALDVW010000052.1 GCA_937924405.1 uncultured Lysobacterales bacterium | reverse complement strand
ACACGTTCAAGACATCCCTGTGCACTCTTCGGCTGTTCCCGACAGCCCGAAGGTCCCGCAGACAGGTACCCGACACCTCTTGGGAAGCTTTGGTCCGCTCACATTGCGATGGTGATGAACGAGAGGTATCCGTTAACTCTTTTCAGGACAATCAACTGTCGGGAACAGTTGCTTAGCGCACAGGGATGTCTCGAGCGTGTCCTGGAAAGGGTTAATGGATACCTCTCCTGCGACATGCTCTAATCGCGGTTATGGCCCGCACTTACAGCCCTCCCGGGCCGCAGTCTTTCTGGAGGAAACCGATCAGTGATTCGTATAATTTGAGCTGGTGGTCGTAGAACAAGGTGTTGGAAAAATGGTCAGCACCATCCAGTTCGACGAACTTGTGAGGCTTGTTGTATTTTTCCAGCTTGTCTACGTACTTCCGCACATGCATGGGCGGCACCCGCTGATCGACACTGCCATGGATCAGCAGGATGGGGACATTGACCTGCCCCACTACATCGATCGGTGAAATGCTGTCCCGCCACATGTTGATCTGCTCCATTTCGGAAGCGCCGCGCAACAGCCGGCTGTAATAACCCACCTGCATAAGGGTATCGGAAACCGCTGCCCCGGCCACCACGCACTGGTAAATCTGCGGACTGCGGGCAGCCGCCACCAGCGCGGCATACCCGCCGTAAGACCAGCCAAACATGGCCAGCCGGTCGGGGTCAGCCAACCCTTCTTTCACCAGGTAAAGGGCGCCGTCATCCTTGTCGTCCTGCATGCTGTAGCCGCCCTGCCCGCTCTCCTTGAAAGCAGCCATGTAATAATCCAGCCCGTAATTCAGGGAACCGCGATATTGAGGCTGTAAAACCAGGTAACCATTGTTCGCCAGCACTTGGCCCCATTCATCATAGCCGATGGTTTCACTTACGAACGGCCCCCCATGAGGCAGCACCACAGTCGGAAAAGGCGGGTCGCCCTTTGGCAGGGTGATGAAACCGTAAATCGTTCTTCCATCGCGGGCTTTGTAGTTGATATAACGAACATCAGCCAGGGCCTCGGACTTCAGCATCGGTTGTTTTCCACCAACCGTCTTGAGCGCGCCATCCTTGATCAGGTAGTAGGTGCCCGGATCATGCGGCCCGGAGTTATAGACAGTCAGTGTATTCCCGTCCTTCGAGCGGCTCGTAATTCTAAGGTCATGAGCGTCCGGGATCAGGCCTTCCAGCTGAGCGTAGGTCGCACCCTCAATCGCATTGAAGTATTCGACATGCGGTTTATCGGTGGAATAGGCAACGCCGACTATTGTGTCCTGATCGGTCCACGGATTACTGTGGCGGCGCACACCGGCCACGTCAACGTCGTTGCGGCCATAGATCATCTCCCCGAATGACTTGCTGTTGATATTGAATTCCCACAAAGCGGCTTTGTCGCGGCCATTGGTGGCGGTCACGAGTAATGTATCGGCCTTGTCCGGGTCAAAACCTTCAATTTCAAACGTTTCAAAACTGTCTTCATGCCGACGGTGGATTTCTTCCCAGCCGCCGGCTCCGGTTCTGCGGATATACCAAATGAATTCATTTTTCGAAATATCGAATCCCCTGGCCGCCCACGGCCTGCCGTCGGCGTCGAACTCGACCTGACCCAGGGTCAGCTTGCCCTGCACCAGCAGCTTCTTGGTTTCCTTCTCGAGATCCAGTTCGTAGTAAGCACGGGGCCTGAACGCCTCATCTATCTTCTCGATGCCTTTGTCACCGCCGGGATTGAACGAAATGATGGCTTTGTCGGGCTTGTTCGGCAGCAGGTTTTCAAATTGCGGATTGACCTCGCGGAACTGTTCAATTTCTTCCTTCTTCACGTCGAGCAAGGCCAGCTTGTACTCGTATACGCCCTGGTTGAAGCCGTCGATCCTGGTGCGAACTCTCTGACGGAATGACACCACGATATCCTGCTCGCCCGCCCACCAGTACCAGATGATCTCCATCGGATCTGCATTCAACCGGAAGGGTTCCTTGTCAAAATTCGACGCGTCGTAGACTTCCAGCACGGGGTTGGCGTCGCGGGCCATGATCCTCATCAATGCCAGGCGGCTGCCATCGGGTGAGACCTGCACGCGGCTGACCACGTCACGCAGTGCCCAGTACTCCAGCGGATAGGGATCGGCTGTCGCGGGATTGGTGCAGAAAAGGCCTGGAAGCAAGGCACACACAACCCACTTCAGGCAATGGTTTTTAAACGTCATGACAATCTGAAGCATGCTGAAAAACTGGAGTATAAATGAAAATCCCGCCGTAATGAGGCGGGACTTTCTGCTCCTTGAGAACCCTCAAGGCACTGGCTATCAAAGTTTCCAAATGACGTTGACAAAGAAGGTCCGGCCCATCAGATCGTAACCTCCGCCAATCGGCAGGCGGTGCCGGAACCGGCCGTAATACTCGTCGGAATCGACAAAAGGCGGACTTTCATCGAATACGTTACGGATACCAATGCCGGCTGTGAATGAATCGCCGTACCAGTAGAAGGACGTCGAGTGCAGCCAGTAATCATCAGTATCCATGTAGTCGCGACACAGGACATCGGTCGGTGGACCTACACAGGTGTCGGATATACCGGTAATGGCTTCGTCGAATTCATCCACGAAATCCGGATCCTGATCGGTTGGGCCAATGTAATTGACCACCCAGGTGAAGCGGAAATCATCAACGTTGAAGCGCATGCCCAATTGGCCCTTCCACTTGGCAAAGCCGATTTCTCCGGTATCTTCATCAAAGTCCGGGGTGCCATCATCGTTAATGAAGGTGGTTGAAGCCTCGATGTTGTGATTGACAACCAGGTCCAGTGCCACGCTCGAGGAGTGCGAACCAATATTGAATGCCTTGTCGAAATTCGCGTTGATATCAACACCCCGTGCATGCGCATTGTCGCGGTTCACGAAGCGGGCATTGATCAGGTCGAGGAAACCGTCGCCGTCACGCCTGAGCTTGTCACAGAAGGTGCTGTCGCCCTGCGGGTCGTTGTAACACTGATTAACCAGGAACTGCGCCGTTGGCTCGATAATGGTGTCGTCGATGTCGATGTCGTAGTAAGTGGCGCCAAACACCAGGTCGAAGGATTCCGACCAGGGCTGCTCGAAAGCGAAACCGTAAGTGTAGGAAAATGAGGTCTCCGCTTTCAGGTCCGGATTGCCGCCGGCTGCGGTTTCTACGCTGTAGGTATTGAAGCCGTTGTTATCGAGCATGGTGGGGTCGACACCGGTGCGCACGCAGTTTTCCAGCACGATCGGATCACGATTATCCAACTCGGGTATGTAACTTCCATCGATCGGATTGGTTGCGTCTTCGGGCACCACGCAGGGGTCGGTCACGTTCGGAAAACCGGTCTGTGCCCGCAGGAACACTTCGCGCAGGTTCGGTGCGCGGAAGGAAGTTCCGGCCGTGCCGCGCAGTAAGAGGCTGGGCGTTGGCCGCCAGCCCAGCTTGGTTGACCAGGTGGTATCGGATCCGTAGTACTCGTCATCCGTATAGCGGGCCGACAGGTTGAGCCTGAGTTCGTCGGCGCCTTTCTTGCCCGCCAGGATAGGCAATTCGATCTCACCGAAAATCTCACGCGTCCATTTCTTTCCGGATGCGCCTGCGTCGCGCGTAAAGCCCCATAAGAGGCCTTTGGCAGCCACTTCATTGGGTATCGAGTTGATTTCATCTTGACGCCATTCGAGACCCAGGCCGCCCATGGCGGTTCCGCCCTGCATTTCAAACAGAAAGCCGTTGGCGTAGGCGGTGAACATGGTTTGCTCGTACTCGGTGTCGAAATCACGTGTACCAAACAGATAGTCGCGTTCCGCCTGCGATCCGAAGTCGCCGGTCACCACACCAATCGGATACAGGGAGGGGGCATACATATCGACCGGCACGCATCCCGGGGCAGCATCGGAGGCCAGTTCAGCCCCGACATTGTTTTCGCAGGGTGTGTTGCTCGTGGAATACCAGCCCAGAGCCAGGTCCAGCCGGTCACCGCGAACACCTGGCGCGGTGGAGGAACCGTCTGAACTCGTATAGACGAGTGCAGCATCATAGATCCAATTGTTTAGTGATCCCCAGTCAACAAAAGGCAGGTCGCCCTTGAACCCGAGCACACCCCGCACCTGCTTCATGTTGGTGCTGGTGATGTTGCGATCGCCGAGAACCGATACGATGGGAGTGGTTACGGCTGCACCGATTGGGCCACTCAGCAATCCAAAGGTTTCCGGGGTACAGAATTCCAGTGGGATATCGAATTCTTCACACAACCCCGCAAACTGGTTGGCAAACGAATCGATGAAGTTGGGATTGGTGTACAGGGCATCCTGGGCCAGACCGCAGTCCACACCCCTTATGCCGTCAGGATTACAGATGTTGTACGGATTGAAAGCCGGAACATCGGGAAACAACTGGCCCGGCTGGCTCTCAACGTAAAAGTCACGCTCGTTATAATTGAATTCGAAGAAAAACGTGTTGTTCATTTCGCCGTCGAAAGTGTACTCACCGTAGGCCATCAGGCTGATCCGGTCCGATTCCGGGTAAAGCATGGTGTTTTGATGGCCGTCTGTGCCGTTGAGGTCGTAGTCACGAAACGTCAGGTCGGTCATGCCGTCGCCATTGCCATCCACGCCAAATCCGAAGGCGGACGATTCAGAGTATTCAGGCCACCCACCATTGCTGTAGCCGGGCGTGTAGTACACGCTGCCTGCAAACGGCACGACGGTGCGGCCTGCAAGTGCACCGAGGCGGCATTCATCCCATTCCATGCCGTAAACCTGGGTGTAGAACTGTTCCTCGGTGCGGATTTTTCCATTTTCGTCAATTTCGTGGTGGATGTCACAGGGGCTGGTCCAGGAGCGGTCACGGTACCTGACCGCTTCGGAATCCTGGTACTCCAGCCCGACGCCGAAGAATCCGCGATCAAAATTGAGGCCATACAGAGCATTGACGGTGTAGGAGCGGCCGTTTTTCTGGTCCGGGTGGTTATAAAAAACGTCGAACTCGAAACCGTCAAAATCCTTGCGCATCAGGATATTCGTCACGCCGGCTACCGCATCGGAGCCGTAGACCGAGGATGCTCCGTCCAGCAGCACGTCGTACTGTCTAACCATGGAACCCGGAATCAGGTTGAGGTCCGGTGCAACCGGCACGCCTTCTACGCCGGAAGGCGCGAGGCGACGTCCATTCAGCAGTACCAGCGTGCGGCCAGCACCCAGGCCCCTGAGATCAATCGTCGAGGCTCCGGGGCCATTGTCCAGCACCAGCCCGGTGAAGGTCAGGTCGATCTGCAATCCACCGGCTGCCGTCGAATTCTGGAGAATGTCGGCCGCATCAATCAAGCCCGCCTCACGTGATCCCTGGGCAGTAATTATCTGAAGTGGTGCAATGCTGGTGTACGTCTCGCGCTGCAAACGCGATCCGGTGACCACCACCCGGTCGAGATCAGCCGCGTCTTCCTCGAATATTTCATCCTCACTTTCATCGACCTGACTACTGGCGCCGTCTGGCCCACTATCTGTTTGGGCATCGTCAGCCCAGGCCGGTATCGCCAAAAGTGCCAGGAACAAAGTGAAAAATGTAGCTTGAAATATGGATCTTTTCCTGATGCTTCCCCTGCTGGTCATTCTGGTCTCTCCCATATCTGACTGAATAACGTGTTTTAAATCGAGAAACGGGTTGTTGCCTGCAACCTCTTGGAGCAATTATTAAAATTGTGTTAAGGCAAAAACATTAATATCAAGGAACAGAATTATTTGCAACCGGCCAGGTCACCCATGAAGGATCGATAGTATCTGAGTTCCTCAATAGACTCGCGAATATCGGACAGGGCTTCATGGCGGTTCTGTTTTACCAGCCCCTTCAGTAAGTGCGGCGCCCATCTCGCAGCCAGTTCCTTGATGGTGCTGACATCAAGATTCCGATAGTGAAACCAGCCTTCCAGTTCCGGCATCAACCGATACAGAAAACGGCGGTCCTGACAAATACTGTTACCGCACATCGGTGAAGTCCCCTGCGTGGTCCATTGCTCCAGAAATTGCCGTGTCCCTTGCTGCGCTTCATCTACTCCGGTTGTGCTTTCAATCACGCGCTTCCACAAACCGGAAGACGTGTGATGTTCTGTATTCCAGTCGTCCATTCCCTGCAAAACAGACTCGTTATGGCGGATGGCATAGACAGGCCCCTCTGCCAGCTCATTGAGCTCGGCATCGGTAACGATTGTGGCAATTTCAAGAATAGTGTCCCGGTCCGGGTCAAGGCCGGTCATTTCAAGATCGAGCCAGATCAGGCGGGTCTCCAGTGAATTTTCCATAGCCAGCAACACCATTTGTGACGAGGTAATGAGTTTGCTTCATGGCAAGCACGGGTACAATAGCCCGGATGACAAATGCTGCCACAGATGAAGGGCTGGTTCTGGTTTCCTATGGGAACCGTGGTGTCATCGAACTACCCGATGGTTCGCAGGCAGGCTGCCAATATCGCCGTTCTCTGGGCCGGCCCTATTGTGGAGATCACGTCAGGGTGGAGCGGGTGGATGAGCAGACTTTCGTGGTCACGGAAATTCTTCCCCGCCAAAATGAATTTGCCCGCGCTGACAACCGCGGGCGCAAACAGGTCATTGCAGCCAACCTCGACCAGGTCCTGATTGTGATCGCGCCGGAACCCGCCCCGAGCCTCGACCTGGTCGAGCGCTACCTGGTTGCCATCCTCAGCCTTGGAATCCAACCGGTGATCATCCTGAACAAGGCGGAACTCATGTGTTCGGCCGGCGCTCCTGATGACGGCCCCTTAAGTCACCTGGACGATTACCGGAAGATGAGTTACCCGGTTCTGACAACGTCCTGCAAGGGGCCTCCGGGCATTTCCACCCTGGCACCGGTTCTCGACCAAAAAACCAGCATTCTGGTCGGGCAATCAGGGGTGGGTAAATCGTCCCTGATCAACGCAATCATGCCCGATCACGACCTGCAGACAGGCGCGCTCTCCCGGGTCACTGGCAAGGGCACCCATACCACCACCACTACGATCCTTTACCAGCTGTCCTCGGGCGGTAAGCTGATTGATTCACCGGGCGTCTGGGAATACGGCTTATGGGACATGAGCCAACAGGATCTCGCCACAGGTTTCGTGGAATTTGAGCCCTGCATGGGACACTGCAAATTCAACGATTGCCAGCATGCCGGAGAGCCCGATTGTGCAGTCCGGGCAGCCGTCGAACTCGGGGAAATCCGGGCGTGGCGCTATGAGTCGTACTTGAGACTGCTGGAACAGCAGAGCCGAACCTGAGTACTTTTGATCACTTACATGGTATATTTAACCCTCCATTGAACTGATATTTGGAGACAGTGACATGACAAGGATGGTTCTGGCGCTGATGTTAATAGCCCCCGCGGCTTTCTCTTTCTCACCGGCTTTATTGGCTGATGTCCTGCTGATCGAAGAAGTCAGGCAGGCCGACCAGATGGAATTACCTGAAAACGGTGTAAAAAAGGCTGATGTAAAGGCCCGTTTCGGCGAACCCATGAAAACCAACGCGGCCGTTGGAGATCCACCGATTTCGAGCTGGGAATACGAACGCTGGAGCGTGTATTTCGAGCATGACCTCGTCTTGTTCACCGTTTTACACAAAGGCCAGGTACTGGATAACAAATCCGGCTGAGCCGTCGCACCGTTTTGAAACGGTGTTTTTGTTGTCCGAAGCCGAGCGCCATCCGGCGGGATGAGGTATCCTTGCGCCTTTTCCCATTCAGGCGTCCCGATGTCGCAGGAAAATAATACCCAGGCCCATCCAGCGGGCGAGATTTCCCACGAACAGCCCGTTCGTCGCCTCAACCGGGACGGGGTTGAATACACCCTCTTAGGGACCGCCCATGTTTCTCGCGCCAGTGCCGAGGCTGTCAGGGAAATGGCCACATCGGGTGAATTCGACACTGTCGCTGTTGAACTTTGCCAGGCCAGGTACGACGCTCTGACCGCAGAGCGCAAGTGGACCGATCTCGATCTTTACAAAATCATTCGGCAAGGCAAGGCAGGACTTGTCATGGCCAACCTGGCACTCAGCGCTTATCAGCGGCGCATTGCGGACCAGTTTGGCATCGAGCCTGGTGCCGAAATGCGAGCCGCGGCCGTGGCAGCGAATGAGCGCGATATGCCGCTTCAACTGGTCGATCGTGATCTCGCGACCACTCTTCGCCGCAGTTATGCCAGTGTGCCATGGTACAAGCGCATGTACCTGATGGCGGGTCTTGCCTTCGGTATGGTCAGTTCAGATGAAATTGATGAAGAAGCGATCGAGAAGCTGAAGGAAGGCGATATCCTCGAATCAACCTTCACGGAATTCGCTGAACAATCTCCGGAGCTTTTCGAGGCCCTGATTGCCGAACGCGACCGCTATATGGCCGCCAGGCTGCGTGAAGAAAACGCTGAAAAAAGCGGCAGCAATGTACTGGTGGTGATCGGCGCGGGGCATCTGGAAGGCCTGGCCGAGCATCTCCAGAATGGCCAGGAAGCACCCCGAGCCGAACGACAGAAACTGGAAACCCTGCCGCCCAGGTCCCGTTGGCCGCGGATCATTCCGTGGGCCATCATGGTCCTGATTCTGCTGGGCTTTTACATCGGCTTTTCCCGCAGCCCGGAACTCGGCTGGCAGCTGGTCTTTATCTGGGTCGCCATCAACGGCGGCCTGGCAGCACTCGGCGCACTGATTGCACGGGGACACCCTCTCACTGTGCTCAGTGCCGTGATTGCCGCCCCTCTGACTTCACTCAATCCCACTATCGCGGCCGGGATGGTGACCGGGTTGGTCGAATCCTGGATCAGAAAGCCGCGAGTCTCCGACCTGGAAAACCTGAGATTCGATATAACGACTTTACGCGGATGGTTCCGGAATCCTGCCACCCGTATTTTGCTGGTATTCTTTCTTTCGAACCTGGGTTCTGCAATCGGCACCTGGATCGCGGGTTTTAAAATATTTGGCGCCCTTTCCTGACCTTCAGAATCAAGATGCAAATTGGCCCACATCACATCACGAATCCCCTGGCACTGGCCCCCATGGTCGGCGTCACCGACCGGTTCTTCCGCCGGCTCTGTCGTGAACTCGGGGCCGGCTATACCGTATCGGAAATGCTTGCGTCCAACCCGGCGCTGAGGGAGACGAAAACGGCGCGTATGCGCGGTAATATCGGTGGAGAAAGCGGTCCAACGGCCGTACAGATTGCAGGATTCGATCCGCAGTGGATGGCAGATTCCGCTCAATATAACGTCGCCCGGGGCGCCCAGATTATTGACATCAACATGGGCTGCCCGGCCAAAAAGGTCTGCAACAAACTGGCCGGCTCGGCACTGATGTCACACCCGGATCAGGTTCAGCGGATCCTTGCTGCCACGGTCCGGGCAGTGGATGTACCGGTAACTCTTAAAATCCGAACTGGTCCGAACCCTGCAACACGGAACGGCGTCGATATCGCGTTAATGGCTCAAGACCTGGGGGTTGCTGCATTGGCGGTCCATGGAAGAACACGCTCCGACCGCTTCAGGGGTGAAGCGGAATACGAAACCATCAGGGAAATCTGCAACGCTGTCACTATCCCGGTTTTCGCCAACGGTGATATTGAGTCGCCGGAAAAAGCAATGGAAGTTCTGAACTACACCGGTGCAGACGGCCTGATGATCGGCCGGGCTGCCCAGGGCAATCCCTGGATTTTCCGGGAAATCAGGCATTATCTCGAGTCGGGAGAACGGCTCGCCCCGCCGCCCCCTATGGAAGTTCTGAAAGTTATGGAGCGTCACCTGCGCCAATTGCACCGCTCATATGGTGAACATACCGGTGTGCGTGTCGCCCGCAGGCACATCGGCTGGTACCTGTCGGGCCGGGACAACTCGGACGGGCCCAGGAAGCTCTTGATGCGAGCGCAAAGCGCCGCCGAGCAATTCGACATTTTGAACAGCTATTTCCGCAAGCAGACCGGAACCGCGTCACTGCGAGACCGGCTTGCGGCATGAACCCAATCAGGAAACGAATAGAATGACAGGCACCTGGATCTCCATACTTCCACCGTTGTTTGCCATTGTGCTGGCCCTTTATCTGAGGCAGGTCATACCAGCGCTCTTTATGGGTGTTTGGTTGGGCGCCTGGGCTATCAACGGCTTCACCTTGCCCGGATTGTGGCAGGGACTGCTGGAATCTTTCCAGCTGCACATACTGGATGCCGTGGCCGACGCCGATCATGCGGCGGTCGTTCTGTTCTCTCTGATGATTGGCGGCACGGTGGGCATCATTTCGCGCAACGGCGGGATGCAGGGTATCGTCAATCTGATCGTGACCTGGGCCAGTGATGCCCGCCGCGCCTGCCTGGCAACGGCAACGATGGGATTGGCCATATTTTTCGATGACTATGCCAATACCCTGGTGGTTGGCAACACGATGCGCCCGGTCACCGACTCCATGAAAATTTCCCGCGCCAAACTGGCATACATAGTAGATTCCACCGCGGCGCCCGTGGCCACAGTCGCTTTCGTGACAACCTGGATCGGCTACCAGGTAGGCCTGATCGGAGAATCGATTTCCTACATTACCGACCTCGATTCAGAGGCCTACCTGTTGTTCCTGTCGACCATTCCCTACAATTTTTACCCGCTGCTGGCCATTGCGTTCGTATTCATGATTTCCCTGAGCGGGCGTGATTTCGGACCGATGGCTATAGCCGAGAAAGATGCCCGGGAAAACGGAGTGGACGATGGCGGACACCTGGACTCTTCCATGGCCGAGGATTGTGAACCCATCGAGGCGGTCAAGAACAAGCCGCAGCGCGCGATCAACGCGGTACTGCCCATCCTGATGTTGATCACTGGTGTCATGGGTGGGCTATATTTCACCGGTAAAGCAAACCTGGAGATATCCGATCCCGGCCTCAGGGACATCATTGGAGCGGCAGATTCGTATAAATCCCTGATGTGGGGTTCGTTGATCGGCATGATTACAGCTGCGTTCATGACGCTTGCCCAGCGCATCATGAACCTGGAGGAAGTCGTCAATGCCTGGTACAAGGGACTGCGGACCATGTTCTACGCGATGATTATCCTGGTGCTTGCCTGGGCCCTGGGCGGCATCACGGAAGAACTGAAAACGGCCGATTTCCTGGTGTCAATTCTGGGTGACACCCTGAAGGTTCAGCTGCTGCCTTTGATCATTTTTATCCTGGCAGCATTCACGGCCTTCGCGACCGGCTCGAGCTGGGGTTCAATGGGCATCCTGGTGCCGCTGGTCATTCCGCTAACGTGGGCAGTCATGAAAGCGAGCGGCTTTTCAGGTCCGGACGATATGCATATTCTGTATTCCTCCATCGCCAGTGTGCTGGCCGGCAGTGTCTGGGGAGACCATTGCTCGCCGATTTCCGATACCACCATCCTGTCCTCAATGGCTTCCGGCTGTGACCACATAGAGCACGTCAGGACACAGCTGCCTTATGCCCTTCTGGTGGGCGCCGTCGCGCTCGGCGTGGGTTCCGTTCCGGTTGCCTTCGGAATGCCCTGGTGGCTTGGAATCATCCTAGGTGCCGGTCTGCTGTACCTGGTGCTTCGACTTGTCGGACAGGTAACAAACACCCAACCGGAGTGAGCGCAAGCCCGTTTAAAGCCCGTTTTGGCGGGCCCGTCGAATCCTGGAGCGGACTGCACGGCAGCGCGCTGGCTGTAGCCATCGATGGAGCGGCTAACGCTTACCGGGGGGTAACTCTGGTCGTTACCCGTTCCAGCCACCAGGCCCAGGTGCTGGCCAGAGATCTTGAACTGCTTGCCACGAAGTCTTTGCCGGTTCAGTTGTTTCCCGACCATGAAACACTGCCCTATGATCCGTTCTCCCCACACCCGGACATCATCGCCGAGCGACTCAAGACACTCTCTTCCCTGGCGTCGCTCACACACGGAATTTTGCTCACCCCAGTCACTTCACTGATGCAGCGGCTGCCGCCGGCTGATTACATCAGGCAACGGAGTTTTGATCTGTCGACCGGTCAGAACCTGGTGATCGACGAGTTCCGCAAGCAGTTGAACAACGCAGGTTACGATTCATCTGAGCAGGTCTATCAGGCGGGGCAGTACGCCATACGCGGCTCTGTTCTGGATCTGTTCCCCGCCGGTAGTTCTACCCCGTACCGCCTCGACCTGTTCGATGAAGAAATCGACAGTATCCGGGGCTTCGATCCGGAGTCCCAACGCTCAACCTCCAGGGTGGAACGCATCGAATTGTTGCCGGCTCGCGAGTATCCCTGCGACGAACCGGCAATTGAGGACTTCCGGCGTGCTTTCCGGCTGCGTTTCGATGTCGACATGCGCAGGGTCACGCTTTACCAGGACCTTCGTACAGGTATCCACCCGCAGGGCCTGGAACAGTACCTGCCGTTGTTTTACCCGCAAACCTCTTCTCTGCTTGACTACCTGCAGCAGGATTCGCGCCTGCTGCTCCAACCCGGGGTTCACGAAGCAGCGAATGATCACATGCGCCGTACGACAGAGCGGTGGGAGCAGCGGCGGCACGACGTTGAGAGGCCGGTGCTGGACCCCTGGGAATTGTTTTTCACGCCGGAAGAGCTGGAAAAACAGCTGGATCCATACGCCACGACTCACCTGCCGGATCCAGCCGCCCGCAATAAGCCGGTATTCGCAAGTGAGCCTGCTCCTGATCTTCATATCCATGAACGCGGCAAGGAAGCAGCGACTGCACTTTTGTCGTTCATGGACGAGTTCGACGGCCGTATTCTTTTTGCCGCTGACACGCCAGGGCGGCGCGAGGTACTCAGAACGACATTGGCCGCCTTCGATATCAGGCCCGAGCCGGTCGAAGTCTTCGCAGACTTTGTCCTTGGTTCTGACCGCCTTGGACTGGCCATACTGCCGGTTGACGAAGGCTTCCTGATCCCGGACGAACTGGCTCTGATCACCGAATCACAGTTATTTGGTGGCCGTTCCAGGCCGAAGGCCCAGCGTTTCGTTCAGTCCGAGCGCGACCCCGAGTCCATTATCCGTAACCTGACCGACCTCCTGGAAGGCGCACCGGTGGTCCATGAGGACCATGGTGTAGGCCGATACCAGGGGCTCGAGGTTTTGGAAATCGATGGCCGCCAGGCGGAATTCCTGATGCTGGAGTACGCTGGAAATGACAAACTCTATGTACCCGTTTCATCTCTTCACCTGGTCAGCCGCTTCACCGGTAGTGACCCGGAAACCGCCCCTCTTCACCGGTTGGGAAGTCAGCAATGGGAAAAAGCCCGGCGCAAGGCCGCAAAACAGGTACGAGATGTAGCTGCCGAACTGTTGGATCTGTATTCCAGGCGTCTCGCTCGCCAGGGCTACGCATTTCCGCTCGACGAAAAGCTGTATGCGGAATTCGCTTCCGGCTTCCCCTTTGAAGAGACGGCGGACCAGCAAACTGCTATCGAAGCCGTCATTGGCGACCTGGAATCGCAACAGCCCATGGACCGCGTGGTTTGCGGTGATGTGGGTTTCGGCAAGACAGAGGTTGCATTGCGAGCTGCTTTTGTTGCCGTTCAGGCCGGTCGCCAGGTCGCTATCCTGGTGCCCACCACACTGCTTGCGCAACAGCATTTTTCGACCTTCAGCGACCGTCTGGCCGACTGGCCGATCAAAGTCGAACTGCTGTCGCGTTTCAGGACCGGCAGCCAGTCGACGCAAGTATTGCAACAGTTGCAAAACGGCTCGGTCGACATCGTAATAGGCACCCACCGCCTGATCCAGAAAGACATCAGGTTCAACAAGCTGGGGCTGGTGATTATTGATGAAGAGCAGAGGTTTGGCGTCCAGCAAAAAGAACGCCTCAAGCAATTGCGTGCAGAAGTGGATTTACTCACTTTAACGGCCACACCCATTCCGCGAACGCTCAACATGGCCATGTCAGGTATTCGCGATCTTTCCATTATCGCAACGCCTCCTGCCCGCAGAATGGCGGTCAAGACTTTGATTTCGGAATGGGACAAAGCCCTGCTCCGTGAAGCCCTGCTGCGCGAATTGCAGCGTGGCGGACAGGTATTTTTCCTGCACAACGAAGTCAAGTCCATCGAGCGGATTGCCCGGGAAGTCCAGGAACTCGCGCCGCATGCCCGGGTGGCGGTCGCACATGGACAAATGCGCGAGCGTGACCTGGAAAAAATCATGCTCGATTTTTACCGGCAGCGCTACAATATCCTGGTCTGTACGACCATCATCGAAAGCGGAATCGACGTTCCGACCGCCAACACCATCGTCATCAACCGGGCGGACCGTTTCGGGTTGGCGCAATTGCACCAGTTGCGCGGCCGCGTGGGACGGTCGCATCACCGGGCCTATGCCTACCTGATCGTGCCCGAACGGCGCAGCATGACGGTTGACGCACGCAAAAGACTGGAGGCGATCGCTTCGCTGGAGGAGCTGGGCGCAGGATTTACCCTCGCCACTCATGACCTCGAAATACGCGGTGCCGGGGAACTGCTGGGAGCGGAACAAAGCGGCCAGATCAACCAGGTGGGATTCAGCCTGTATAGCGACATGCTGGCACGGGCTGTCGAAGCATTGAAAAATGGCGACGAGCCAGACCTCGACGCCACGGTTAGGCAGGCTGCCGAAATCGAATTGCACATCCCTGCCCTCATTCCCGAATCCTACCTGGTGGATGTACAGGCGCGCCTCACCCTCTACAAGCGTATTGCCAGCGCGAAGGACTCCGGTGCGCTGAGAGAGTTGCAGGTGGAGATGATAGACCGCTTTGGCCTCTTACCCGGGCCGGTCAGGAACCTGTTTGAGATCGCGGAACTGAGGTTGATTGCCGACCGGATTGGTATCATCAGGCTGGACCTCGGCCCACAGGGCGGCCGGCTGGAATTTCAGGAACAAACCCGCGCGGATCCCGCCGCCCTGATACGATTGATCCAGGAGCGCAGCGTTGATTTTCGTCTTGACGGGCCACAAAAGCTGCGCATCCTGCTGCGGGAAGAGGAAGACACGAAAAGATTTGTTGAGGCCAGAGGACTTTTGGAAAGGCTGGAATCAGATGTTTAATTATTTATTTTCAAATAGATATATATATTATTTAATCTTTTTTATCATATTTGTGCAGGTCAGCACATGCGCACAGGCTCAGGATGTTCGATACCGGGTTGAAATCCTGGTACTGAGCCACCTCGACCAGAATGAAGCACCCCGGGAGATGAAGTGGATTAATGATTATTCAGAGTCCCTGGATTTTCTGACCCCGCCGCCACCCGTTGAAGAAGCCGGGGAAGACAGCATGGCGCAGGACGCCGCAGGAACTGCAGAGACTGCGGCTGAAACACCCGCTGAATTTGACCAGGAAGTGGAGAACCCGGAGGAACTGGCCGAAAAAGATCCGAACGCCGTCGTTCACATTGAAGAGATGAGCGAAAACATGCAGGAAGCCTGGCGCCGGCTGCGACTCAGTGCCCCGTTTCGCCCGGAACAATTCCTGTCATGGGAACAGGGCAGCAGCGAGCCTTTCCCTTCGCTCCGGGTCCATGACCTTGTTGTCGTGAAGACCGATGACCCGTACGCCGACCTAAGACAGGCGCTGGAAGATGAAGCGCTTGAAGACAACCCGGCTATGGAGCAACCCCAGGTATTTGCCGATGCCGCAGGTCTGAACGCCTTGCAGGACGGAACTGAGGATGAAGCGCAAGCGGAGTTGCCGGATCCAAATGTCTTTTACCGCCTGGATGGATCTGTGAAGTTGATAAGAACCCGCTTCCTGCACCTGGAACTGGATTTACAGCTGCGCGATGCGGTTTACCAGGAACCTGAGCCGTTTTCCGCACCCGGAAGTTTGCTGTCAACCAGGCCGCAAGAAACGTCGCCGGCTGCAGACGCTTTGTCGAAAGATGAAAATCCGCCTCCCCGCGAGCCCGTCTCGTTTCTGATTCATCCATTGACGCAAAGCAGGCAGGTCAAAACCGAACGGATGGAGTATTTTGACGGCCCCGTAATCGGGGTGCTGGCCTATATCACGGCCATTCAAGTGGAAGACGCGGAAACTCCCTGATGTTTATGAGCAGTTTCGCAGTCGCCGGCAATTGCTCTCGACAATTGCTCCTGCTTTGTGTGGGCATCATGCTGAGCCTGGTTTCCGCTCAGGCTGCAGAAACGGATATCGATATTCCATTTCAGAAGTTCGTTCTGGACAATGGGTTGCGGGTCATTGTGCATGAGGATCACAAGTCGCCCATCGTCGCCGTTGGAGTCTGGTACCACGTCGGATCAAAGGACGAGCCGCAAGGAAAAACGGGCTTTGCACACCTGTTCGAGCACATCATGTTCGAGGGTTCGGAGCATTACAATGACCGGTTTTCCAAGCCGCTTGACCAGGTAGGCGCCACCTCGCTTAACGGCACGACCTGGCTTGACCGCACCAACTATTTTGAAACGGTTCCCACGCCAGCACTGGACCTTGCTCTGTGGCTGGAGTCCGATCGCATGGGCCACTTATTGGGCGTCGTCACCCAGGAGAAACTCGACCACGTACGCGGTGTGGTGCAGAACGAGAAACGCCAGCGCCAGAACGAGCCATACGGCAAAGTGTATTACCGGGTGCTTGAAGGCCTTTTTCCTGCAGGCCACCCCTACAGTCATCCCACGATCGGTTCGATGGAGGACCTCGATGCAGCCTCACTGGAAGAAATCCATCAATGGTTCAGGGACTATTACGGCGCCGCCAACACGGTTCTGGTGATGGCGGGTGACATCACTCCGGAAAAAGCCCGGGAACTGGCTGAAAAGTACTTCGGCGACATTCCCGCAGGGCCACCGCTTACCCGAATGAAGTCCTGGGTGCCTGCGCTTGATGACGACAAGCGCGAGGTCATGTTCGACCGGGTGTCGCAGATTCGCAGTTATCGTTTGTGGAGCGCCCCGGGCTGGACTTCCAGGGACCGCTCCCTGCTGCAACTGGCTGCCAGTGTATTGGGAGAAGGCAAAAACTCAAGGCTTTATCAGGCACTGGTCTATGAATACCCTCATGCAGTCGAGATTTCGGTGGAAATACAACCTTTCGAACTTGCCAGTCTGTTTTCCATTGAAGTCACTCTGAGCAATGACGCCACTCTGCAGCAGGTGGACACCATCATCGACCAGGAGTTGGAAAAATTTATTCAGAATGGTCCGGGTGCAATCGAGTTGGAGCGGGCCAGGAACAGGATTAATGCCGCCACGATCAGAGGGCTGGAGCGGGTTGGCGGTTTTTATGGCAAAGCTTCCACCCTGGCGCAAAGCGAACTATATGACGGTAATCCGGATTTCTTCAAAACCGCGATCAGCTGGATCAACAATGCCAGCGCGGAAGAGGTCCGCGAAGCGTCAGAACGCTGGCTTTCCCGGAACGTTTTTCAACTGGATGTGCTTCCCTTCGGTGAACACAAGACGGTCGAAACCGGGGTGGATAGAAAGGCAGGCAGGCCGGCGGTGGCTGAGCTGCCGGATCTGGCGTTCCCCCCAATTCAGCGAGCTCGTTTGAGTAACGGGATGAACGTCGTGCTGGCTGAACGGACCGCTATTCCCATGGTCTCTGTCTCACTGCAGTTCGATGCCGGCTTCGCCGCCGACCCGCACCTGAAATCCGGCACGGCGAGTTTCACCCTTGCCATGATGGACGAAAGCACGCGTTCTCGTTCGTCGTTGGAAATCGACGCTGAAGCAGAGCTGCTGGGCGCTGTTATCAGTACCGAGTCGGACCTCGATACCTCGAGGATAACGCTGTCCGCACTCAGGGAAAACCTGGCCGGTTCAATCTCGCTGTTTGCCGATGTGGTCAGAAATCCGGCATTTACCAATCTGGAGCTGGAGCGCATGCGGCCTCGTTGGCTGGCGCGCATTGAGCGGGAGAAGAATCAGCCTTTGTCACTGGCGCTGCGCACACTCCCACCCCTGATTTATGGTCAGGACCACGCTTACGGTATTCCTTTTACCGGCAGCGGCACCGAAGAGGCCATCAAAGTGATCAGCCGTGAGGATCTGGCAAATTTCCACCGGCTGTGGATCCGTCCGGATAACGGCACCGTGTTCGTAGCAGGTGACACGACATTGGATGAAGTTTTGCCCCTGCTGGAGAAGGCTTTCGGTGACTGGCGGACCCCAAAAACCCCTGTCCCCCAAAAGACCATAGCCAGGGTTCCATTCCCTGCAAGCAGCCGGATGATCATAATCGACAAGCCCGGGGCGCCCCAATCATTGATTCTTGCCGCCCACGTGGCCCCCTCCACGCGGGCGGAGAATCATATCGGCATCGAACTGATGAATGATGTCATCGGCGGGCAATTTGCTTCTCGGGTTAACCAGAATTTGCGGGCGGCCAAGCATTGGTCTTATGGCGCCTACACCATCTTCCGTGATGCCCGCGGCCAACGGCCCTGGATTGTCTACGCGCCCGTGCAAACGGACCGCACAGCCGATGCCGTCAGGGAGCTTCTCAGCGAATTTGAACAGTTTCTGGATACCAGACCCGCCAGCGAAGGGGAACTCGCCAGGGTATTCAACAGCAACGCCTACAGTCTCCCCGGGCAGTACGAGACCACCGGGTCAGTACTGGCCGCCATGCAGGCCAACGAGCGATTCGGGCGGCCCGATGATTATGTTTCTGATCTCAAGCAAAAGTACGAGGCTGTCGACCTGGATGCTATCCGGGCCGCCGCCGGGCAGGTTCTGCACCCGGACCGGCTAACCTGGGTCGTTGTCGGTGACCGAAGCAAAATTGAAACAGAACTGCAGAATCTGGGGATTGCTGACCTCGAATTCATGAATGAACGGGGTCAATTGCTGGAAGCGGGACAAAAAACCAACTAGTCTATCCCTGCGTCAGAACCACAAGGGAGTTTGTTCCGTGAATTTTGAAAAAGTTGTATTCGGGTTTTTCATCGTCCTCGCCCTCACGCTCAATTTCGGCTTTTTCATAGGTGACATCGACAATCCCGAACATCACCACGCGATGGAACTCGGTGGCGCCCTTGCCGTCAGCCTGATAGCGACCATCATGAAATTCGGCGACCGCTCGCAACTTGGGGCGGTACTGCTGGCAACCAGCCTGGTTGCAGACCTGCAACTTCTGATCGCCGTTTTTCTCTGGGCATATGCCGCCTACGTCAGTGAAAGCGGGATGACCAGTGAAGTGCTCTCCAGCGTGGTATCACTTTCGGGAGGCGCCCTGTTGGCCAACTTCATATCCGTAATCCTGCTGGTGGCCGAGACGATCACGATTCGCCGTTAATGAACGATATCGTCTGGCTCACCATGCGGCGTATTCGAACGCCGCTGATTCTGATGATCCTGGTCTATTCCCTTTCGGTATTCGGCATGGTCCAGATTCCGGGACAGGACGAAGCCGGAAATCCAATCCAGGTCACCTACCTTGAGGCGGCGTACTTCATTGCCATACTCGCCACCACCATAGGCTTTGGTGAGATTCCAACCGCTTTTACCCATGCGCAGCGGTTCTACGCCTTCATTATTCTCTTTCCCAACGTAATCGCCTGGCTGTATTCCATCGGTACCATTATCAGCCTCTTCGTCGATCAGCAGTTTCGTGCCGTTATGGCGCGCAGCAGGTTCAGCCGGCGCGTGCGCCGGATGAGAGGCAGCTACTACATTGTTTGCGGATTTGGCTACACCGGCCGGATGATCGTCAGAGGGTTGCTGAAGCGGGGCATCAGTGCGGCGGTTCTCGAAAGAGAGGAAGACATCATTCACAGCATGGCCCTGGAAGATGCATTTTCACATCTTCCGGCCCTGGCCGGCGACGTAACCGACCGGCGCCTGTTGGACCTGGCCGGGCTCGACGAAAAGGTCAGCCATTGTATCGGCATCATAGCCATCACCAGCGAAGACCACGCCAACCTGACCATCGCGATCACCAGCAAGTTGCTGCGTCCCGACCTGCCGGTATTGGCACGCAGTGAAACCCGCCGGGTCGCAGCTAACATGGCGTCATTTGGCACGGACCTCACGGTGGATCCCTATACCATATTCGCTGAACGCTTTTACCTGGCCCTGATCTCACCCACCAAGTATCTTGTCCAGGACTGGTTGATCAGTGTGCCGGGAACCCGCTTACGCGAGGAAATGAACCCGCCCCATGGCCGTTGGATCATAGCGGGTGTCGGTCGCTTTGGTTCCCGCATGGCGAAGAAAATGGATGACGCCCAGGTACCCTATACCGTGATCGATGTTCACCCGGAGCGGGTTGAAAATCGCGCCGGCTCTGTGCTGGGGCGCGGAACAGAAGCACGAACGCTGCGGCAGGCTGGCATAGAAGATGCCGTCGGGATTATCGCGGGAACCGGTGACGACGTGGACAACCTTTCCATCGTCATGACCGCGCTCGAATTGAACCCGGAACTGTTTGTGGTGGCGCGCCAGGAGAAACCCCAAAACGACGAACTATTCGATTCTTCGAAGGCGGATCTGGTTGCCCGCAGAAGCCTGATCCTGGCCCGCCGGATCCTGGCCGTGGCGACCACACCATTGCTGGTCGTGTTCAATGAGCACATGATAAAAGAGGACGAGTTGTTTGCGGAAACAGTTGAGAAGCGTCTCGAAGCCATACTCGAGGGCCGGGCGCCGAGTCTTTGGACGGTGGATTTGAACGGGATCTGGGCGGAAAGCGTCCGCGCCGCCCGCAAGGAAAATGTTTCTCTGCGGCTAGAACACCTGACCCAGCACGCCCGAACGCCATCTCCTGAAAATCTGCCCTGCGTCTGCCTCTTACTGGAAAGGGGATCACAACGGCTGTTTTTGCCGGAACCCGGTGAGGAATTGCGGGAAGGTGACCGCCTGCTGTTTGCCGGAAGGGGAATCGCAAGAATCGAGATGCTGTTCAGTATCCGGGAACCGACTGCGCTGGTCAGTGTAGCCACCGGACGCCCCCAGCCACGAGGTGCCATCATGCGTCGTTTCGCAAGGAAACGGGCTGGCTGAAGCGGTAGATTTTCAGCCAGGCTCCATGATCCTGAAGTCATCGGCGTCGCCCTGGAACGGGAAGGACGAACGGACTTCCCTGACCTGGGCCAGGTCCATGCTCACCACCTCGCAGCTTTCCTCTTCACCCAGGTCTGCCCGGCACTCGCCCAGAGGGTCGTGTACGACCGTACTGCCCGGGTAATGAATTCCGTTGCCGTCGTCACCTACCCGGTTGACCCCGATCACCCAACTCTGGTTTTCGATGGCACGAGCCTCCAGCAATGAACGCCAGTGCCTGACCCGCTTGGCCGGCCAGTTGGCCACCAGCAGCATCAGGTCGTAATCACCACGGTTACGGCACCAGGCCGGAAAACGCAGGTCATAGCACACCTGGAAATTAATTCTCCAATTCCGGTAGTTGAAAATCACCCGTTCCTTGCCGGCCGTGTAGCGGCGGTTTTCACCTCCATAAGCGAACAGGTGGCGCTTGTCATAATGCCCTACCGATCCGTCCGGCGTGACAAAAATGAGGCGGTTGAAGCGCTGGCCATTTTCCACGATCACCGCGCTTCCCGAGATGGCGCTTTGATGCCGGACTGCCTGTTCTTTCATCCACTCTACCGTCGGCCCGTTCATACCCTCTTCGGCTACGTCCTTGTCACCCAGAAAACCGGTGGTAAAGGTTTCAGGAAAGACCGCGAGATCGAAATCCCCTTCAATCTGCAATAGAAGGTTTTCCAGGTGCCGGCGATTTTTGACCGGATCTTTCCAGCCAAGCTGGGCCTGGACCAACAGTGTATTCAATATAGTCATGGCTGATATCTTAATTAATCTAGGCCACGAACAGGAAATTTTCACCCTCGACGAAATCATGCTGCAGCAGGTACCCGCGAATCTGCTCCCGGGCGCCTGCCGCGCCAACGGCGGCCAGTATGAACGCATCGCGCCTCCGCTCGATTTCTTCGACCGGCCATACGGGCAATCCGCGCTTCTCTCCTCCTATGCGCCTGGGATGGACCTCCAGAAAACCCTCCACCCGGGTTCCTTCGCGCAGCAGGAGATCATGCATCAGGCGGCCTCCCGGGCCTGCCCCCCAGATGATGAACGGCCCCTTTCCCAGCAAGCGGTGCCTTGACAGATAGTGGGCCTTGGCTGCCTGGAAGCGCTTCCAGGCATACCTCGGTGCGGTGCGGGTCAGCCTTTGTCCGTGTTCGCGCCACCTGAGCAACACCTCTTCGGGTTTGCCCATTTTCATGCCCATCATGTCCGCTCTAAGATACAGATCGTAGTCTTCCGGCCAACCGGGTTCGTTATAGCCTCCGAGCCTGGATAAGGCCTGCCGCCTGAACATGGCCGTCGGATTTGGAATGGGGCTTTCTATGAACATCTCCCGGTGAATGGATTCCGCCGACCGGCAGCCATTCAGCCAGGCCTGATACCTGAGATTTCCACCGCCCACTCCATCTTCCGCGAAAATTTCGACGCAGCAACCGCACAAGTCAACTTCGGGGTGATGCCCAAGGTATGCAACCTGGCGCTCTATTCTTTGGGGTAAGGCGATGTCATCGGCATCCATCCGCGCCAGCAACGGGCCCAGGGCTTGCCCAAACCCCGTGTTGAACGCGCTGCTGACTCCGGAACCGGTATTTTTAATCACGCGGAGACGCGAATCGCCCAGGCAGAGCCGGTCGATTGAAGAATCATCACTGTGATCGTCGACCAGTATCAGCTCCAGCGATGTAAAACTCTGCCCGAGAATGCTCTCAACCGCCGTTTTCAGGAATGCGCCTCCATTGCGCACCGGCATAATGACGGATACAGCGGGTTCCATGGAATATCCGGGTTCAGGCTTCAGGCCTCATGTAGGGAAAAAGCAGGACATCCCGGATCGATGGTGAGTCGGTGTAGATCATCACCAACCGGTCGATTCCGATACCCTCACCGGCTGTGGGCGGCATGCCATACTCCAGCGCCCGAATGTAATCATCGTCAAAATGCATTGCTTCCAGATCCCCCGCATCCTTGTTCGCCACCTGCGCCCGGAATCTTTCCGCCTGATCTTCCGGGTCGTTCAACTCCGAAAACCCGTTGGCAATTTCACGGCCGCAAATGAACAATTCGAAGCGGTCGGTAACATCCGGATTATCATCGTTGCGACGGGAAAGCGGCGAAACTTCGGTCGGATAATGAGTGATGAACGTGGGCTGCAGGAGATGTTCTTCGACTGTTCCCTCGAACAGTTCGGTTAAAAGCTTGCCCGGCCCCCAGTTTTTTTCAGTATGGATCTGGAGCGCTTCGCAGGCGGCCCGCAGAAATTTCTCATTCCACAAGTCGGCATTGGCTAGTTTGGGATTGTATTTCCTGACAGCCTCCTCGACTGTCATTCTCTGGTATGGGCCGCTGAAATCGATCTCCTGACCCTGGTAGTTGACTTTGCAGCCGCCGGCGACCGACTCGGTCAATCCGACCAGCATGCTTTCTGTCAGGTCGATCAGGTCGGAGTAATCGGCATAGGCCCAGTAAAATTCCAGCATGGTGAATTCGGGGTTATGACGGGTCGAGACACCCTCGTTGCGGAAGTTGCGGTTGATTTCGTAGACGCGCCCGAGTCCGCCCACGATCAGGCGCTTGAGGTACAGCTCAGGCGCCACGCGCAGATACATTTGCAGGTCCAGCGCATTGTGGTGAGTGATAAACGGCCTGGCGGCCGCGCCACCCGGGATGGGGTGCATCATCGGAGTTTCCACTTCCAGGAAATCCCGTCCGGGTGCCTCCATGAATGAACGAATGTAGGTAATGATCCTTGAACGGATTCGGAAAACGTCCCGTGATTCTTCGTTCATGATCAGGTCGACATAGCGTTGCCGGTAGCGCACTTCTGTATCGGTCAGCCCATGAAATTTCTCGGGCAGAGGACGCAGTGATTTGGAGAGTAAACGCAACTCGCTGACGCGAATGGATAGTTCCCCTTTTTGCGTGCGGATGATGCGCCCCGCTCCACCTATGATATCTCCCACATCCCAGTGTTTGAATTGCTGAAAAACACCTTCCGGCAGATTGTCCCGCTGAATCATCAACTGGATCGAACCGTTGCGATCCTGTAGCCGGACGAAAGCGATTTTTCCCATGACGCGCTTGGCCATCATGCGCCCGGCCACGGCAAAGACTTCCTCGACTTGCGCCAGTTCATCAGCATCGGAATCCGCAAACCGCTCGATCAGCGAGCCGCTGGTGCTGTTTTTGCGGAAATCGTTCGGATAGGCCTGTCCGGCGTCGCGTAATTCATTCAGCTTGCCCCGCCGTTCGGCAATCAGGCGATTTTCATCTGTTTCCGACGTCAGGCTTGTGTGTTTGTCAGTCATTACATTCACTATCGATGGTTATTGCTACCGTTATCGGAAAGCACCAGGCAACCGGTTCGCTCCTGCATTACAGACCCTGCTTGAGGGATGCTTCTACGAACTGGTCCAGGTCACCGTCCAGCACACCCTGGGTATTGCCCACTTCCACACTGGTGCGCAGATCCTTGATCCGGGACTGGTCCAGCACGTAAGAGCGAATTTGGCTGCCCCAGCCAATATCAGACTTGGAATCTTCCAGTTTCTGGTGTTCTTCCATCTGTTTCTGCATTTCCATTTCGTACAGTTTGGCACGCATTTGCTTCATCGCGTGATCCTTGTTCTTGTGCTGCGACCGGTCGTTCTGGCATTGAACCACAATCCCGCTGGGAAGGTGGGTAATCCGCACGGCGGAATCGGTGGTATTGACGTGCTGTCCACCTGCACCGGAAGCACGGTAAACGTCTATTCTGAGGTCCGCCGGATTGAGATCGATCTCGATATTGTCATCTACTTCCGGGGCTACGAAGACAGCGGCAAACGAAGTATGACGGCGGTTTCCGGAATCAAACGGTGATTTACGCACCAGCCGGTGCACGCCGGTTTCCGTTCGGCACCAACCATAGGCGTAGTCGCCGGTGATATGAATGGTCGCGCTCTTGATTCCGGCCACGTCACCGGAGGAAACTTCCACCAGGTCCGTTTTCCAGCCACGGCGCTCAGCCCACCGCAGGTACATTCGCAGTAACATCTCCGCCCAATCCTGTGCCTCGGTGCCGCCCGAACCCGCCTGAATGTCAAGGTAGCAGGGACTGGCATCCATTTCGCCGGAGAACATGCGCCGAAACTCGAGCCGTTCGACTTTTTCCCGCATTTCCTCGAGGTCACTGTTGACGGCCTGGACAATTTCCTCGTCCTGCTCCTCGATGGCCAGTTGGAGCATCTCGCCTGCATCGTGCAGGCCGCTTGCGAGCGTATCGAGTGTCGAAACGATGGATTCCAGTTGTGCGCGTTCACGGCCGAGCGCCTGGGCCTGCTCCGGGTTATTCCAGATGTCGGGGTTTTCCAGCTCCCGGCCTACCTCTTCCAGGCGGTCACGCGTGACAGCATAGTCAAAGGTACCCCCTAAGCGCCTCGGCACGGCGCGTAAGGTCTTCAATGAGGTTGGTTTGGAGGTTGGTTTCCACGTATCTGATCCGAAGATGGCAAAGCGCTGCAGTTTACACCAGCAACCGTAGTGCGTTATATACTGTTATGGTGATTATTGACTTTTTATTATGAGGGAACAGCAATGTCGAAAAAACCTGCAATTTTCTTTCTGGGCGTAATTGCCGCACTCATTTTCATGTTACCGGCCGCCTCTATGGCCAAAGATAACCCACCGCCCCTGGCGGATGTGTGGCTCATTACGGCCAAAGCCGGCCAGGGATCTGAATTATACGAAGCAATTGAGAAACACATGGCTTTCAGGGCCGAACACGGCGATCCCCGAGCCTGGCAGGTATATTCGCCGATGCTGGGTGATGAACTCAATCGGGTGGCCATTCGATTCTGCTGTTTCAGTTGGGCGGACCAGGACGCTTATAGCGAATGGCGTGAGGCCGCAGAGAATATTGGTGATCACTTCGGGGAGCACGTAACTCCGCACATAGAAAATATTTCGCACTATTTTGAAAATCTCGACTGGGAAAACTCCAACTGGAACGAAGAAAGCGGCCCTTACAAATTGTTCGCCGTCACGGAATTCAACCTGAAACCGGGCAAGATTGGCCAATATGACGCGGCACGCAACAAAATGAGCCAAATCGCCCTCAACCAGGGCTGGGCTACCTCGGATCATAGCTGGGTGTGGTCGAGCACCATCGGCGGAAAGTCGCAGGGGTCGATCATCATTCCCCACAAGAGCTTTGCCGACATGGACCGAGACGAAGAAGGTTTCATGGAATTCCTGGCCAGGCACATGGGCTCGGCCGAGGCGGCAGCTGAATTGATGGCGGATTTCTCGGAGTCCGCATGGAGTTCTGAATTCCAGATATGGGAACATGACGAAGACGCCTCCATGAGTACTGGCGACTGATTTTTCAAAGGCAGATAAATAATTGAAAACCGCGGCCAATTGGCCGCGGTTTTTTTGTATGATGTTCTTCAACCGCGGCGCCTTCGGCATGACCAGCCACATGAGCGCCGGGGACTAAAAACTCCTACCCGATTAATGGGAACCCGCAGTGACAGAACTGGATTCATTTCGACTGGAAGCCCGAGATTGGCTCGAAGCCAATTGCCCCGAAGCCATGAGACATCCCTATCGTTCGGAGGCTGACCCCTGCTGGGGAGGACGAAATTGCAAATTCCAGAGTGAAGACCAGCGTTTGTGGCTGCAGCGCATGTCACAAAAGGGGTGGACGGTTCCGACCTGGCCAACAGAGTTCGGCGGTGGCGGTTTAAACCGTGAGCAGAACAAAATCCTCAAAGATGAGTTGGCGCGCATTCATGCCAGGCCTCCGCTGGAGAGTTTCGGCATCTCCATGCTGGGCCCCGCTCTGTTGAAATTTGGCAGTGAAGAACTGAAGAAACAGCACTTGCCGGCAATAGCCCGCGGCGAGATCCGCTGGGCACAGGGCTACAGCGAGCCCAATGCCGGTTCCGATCTAGCCAGCCTTCAGGCCCGGGCCGATGATCATGGTGATCATTTTATTTTGAACGGATCCAAGGTGTGGACTTCCTACGGCGACCTCGGTGACTGGATGTTTTGCCTGGTCCGAACGAATTTTGATGCCAGCAAGCACCAAGGTATCAGTTTCGTGCTTTTCGATATGGCCACTCCGGGGGTGTCAACCAGGCCCATTAAGCTTATCAGCGGCAAGTCGCCCTTCACCGAGACCATCTTCAAAGACGTGCGGGTCGAGAAAAATCAGGTGATCGGTGAAGTAAATCAGGGCTGGACCGTGGCCAAATATCTACTGACTCACGAAAGGGAAATGATTGCGGGTTCCGGGCTTCTCCGGGCCGGAACCATACCCGTCAGTAAAACCGCCATTCACACCCTTGGTACGGAAAACGGAATTTTGCATAACACCATGCTACGCGGCGACATTGCACAATTCGAGATGGACATCCGATGCCTTGAACTCACTATCGAGCGGGCCCGTGACGAAGTGAAAGCTGGTGTCAGCCTGGGCGCCGCTTCCTCCATGTTCAAGTATTACGGCACGGAGCTCAATAAGCGCCGCAACGAACTGCTGATGGCAATCGGCGGCAGTGAATCCCTGGTCTGGGAAGGCAAAGATAGCCATGATGGCCAATTGCCGAAATCCTGGTTGCGCAGCAAGGGAAATTCCATCGAAGGGGGCACCTCCGAGATTCAGTTGAACATCGTAGCCAAGCATATTCTTGGCTTACCCGGATAAGGACAGATCACCATGGCACTCGTACTCAATGAAGAACAGGTGATGCTTCGGGATGCAGCCCGAAACTTTCTGCAGGAGCGTGCACCCGTCAGTCATCTGAGAGAAATTCGGGACAGCGGAAACCTCAAGGGCTTTTCGAGTGAAATCTGGACAGAAATGGCTGACATGGGTTGGACGGCTATCCTGGTTCCTGAAAAACATGGAGGCCTGGAATATGGCTATTCCGGCTTGGGCATTGTGCTGGAAGAATGCGGCCGAACACTGACCCCCAGCCCTCTGCTGAGTACCGCGCTTACCGCTGTCAGCGCCCTGACACTGACAGGCTCTCCGGAACAATGCGCCACCATCCTGCCGGATGTAGTCAGTGGTGAACTTCTGTTGGCTCTTGCCTGCGATGAAAGCGCACAACATCAACCGGAACGGGTAGCCACAGAAGCTGAAGTGCTGGAACATAGTTTCGTACTGAGCGGCCGCAAAACAGCCGTTGTGGATGGCCACGTTGCCAACACCTACATTGTCAGCGCATGGACAGGTAACGGAATATCTCTTTTCCTCGTCCCTGCTGACGCGAAAGGCGTTCGTGTTGAGCGTTACCCGGTGCTGGATATCAGTGTGGCGGCGCATGTGACCTTCGACCAGGTCGAACTTGCCGCCGACAGTCTCCTGGGCAAACTGCATGGCGGCCAGGTCATATTGGATCAAGTCCTCGATGCCGCCCGTATCGGGGCTGCTGCTGAAATGCTGGGCATTGCGCAGGAAGTGTTCGCAAGGACCCTGGAGTATCTTAAAGAACGAAAACAATTCGGTGTGCCCATCGGCAGCTTCCAGTCACTGCAACATCGGGCGGCCAAACTGCACGGCGAGATTGAGATGTGCAAATCACTGGTTCTGAAGGCGCTGCAGACATTAGATGATAAACCAGGAGGTGATGCGGAGATATCCAGCCTGACCAAAGCCAAGCTCGGAGTGACAGCACACCATGCAGCGACGGAAGCTATCCAGATGCACGGCGGAATTGGAATGACCGATGAATTTGAAATCGGATTTTTTCTGAAACGCTGCCAGATTCTCGAAACGTTATACGGCGACCACCACTTCCACCTGGATCGCTTTGCAAAAATTCGCGGGTACTAAGCGGCGCGGCAACCGTCGATTGCTGCGTTACCATCGGACAATACAGATTTAGCGGGACATGATTATGAACCTCGGAATGTCGGAACGCGTGCGGCCACTGGTTGAAGCCGTCAGAAATTTCATCGCTCAGGAAGTCAAGCCACTGGATGGTGAATTCTTCGCCGAGGTCGAAAAAGGCGATCGCTGGAAACTGACGGAGCGGCAGAAAGAGATCCTGGAAACGCTAAAGTCCAGCGCCCGGAAGCAGGGCCTGTGGAATTTCTGGCTGACTGACAGTGAACGGGGCTACGGCCTGAGCACCGTTGAGTACGCCTACCTGGCGGAAGAGACCGGGCGGGCGCACCTGGCCGCCGAAGCCTTCAATTGCAGTGCGCCGGATACCGGGAACATGGAGGTCCTGGAACGTTACGGGAGTAAGGCACAGAAGAAGGAGTGGCTTGAACCCCTGCTCAACGGCAAAATCCGTTCGGCTTTCGCCATGACCGAACCTGACGTAGCCTCCTCCGACGCCACCAATATTTCAACCACCGCCGTGCTCGAAAGCGGCCAGTGGGTAATCAACGGTGAAAAGTCTTACATTTCAGGCGCAGGCGATGAGCGCTGCAGGATCCTGATCGTTATGGCTGTCACCGACCCGGAGAACGCCAGGCATCGGCAGCATTCGCAAATCCTGGTGCCAATGGATACCCCCGGCGTGAAGATAACCCGGGGTCTGAATGTGTTCAGCATGGATGATGCGCCACACGGTCACATGCAAATGACGTTCACTGATGTGCGCGTTCCGGAAGACAACATCATCCTCGGGCGCGGGCGTGGTTTCGAAATATCGCAGGGCCGGCTGGGCCCGGGCCGGGTTCACCACTGCATGCGGGCTATCGGCTCGGCTGAAAAAGCGTTGGAGCTGATGTGCCGCCGCGCCATCAGCCGCACGGCCTTCGGGCGCCCCCTGGCCAAACTGGGTGGCAATTACGATGTCATCGCCAATGCCCGCATGAATATTGATATGGCGCGCCTGCTGACGCTGCAAACCGCATGGGTCATTGATAACAAGGGAATGGAAGAAGCCCATTGGTGGATTTCCAAGATCAAAACCGTGGTACCCAACATGGCGCTGAAAGTGATCGATGATGCGATCCAGATGCACGGCGCTTTCGGACTGTCGCAGGATTTCCCGCTTGCTGCCATGTACATGGCAGCCAGGACGCTGCGCCTGGCCGATGGGCCCGACGAAGTGCACCGCATGGTCGTTGCGCGGGGAGAACTGCGCCCTTATCTCAGGGAGATGACCAGCTGAATGGAATACCGGAGGAATCGAAATGCCAAAAATGTTGACTTCAGAAGAACTTCCGACGCTGATTGGGCGGGAACTGGAGCCTTCATCCTGGCTGAAAATCGACCAGGATCGGGTAAACCAGTTTGCCGATGCGACAAACGACCACCAGTTTATTCACATCGACCGCGAGAAAGCTGCGCAAACACCGTTCAGAGGAACCATCGCCCACGGATTTCTGACCCTTTCGCTGATCACTTACCTTACGGCGGAAAATGGCATTGAAGTCAAAGACACCGTGATGGGCATCAATTACGGTGCCGACAAGGTTCGTTTTCTCAATCCGGTTCGTGTTGGAAATCGCATCAGGGCACGCCAGGTTTTACTTGAGGCAAACGAGAAAAATCCGGGACAATGGCTGACCAGAACCGCCGTAACCATCGAGATAGAGCACCAGGAAAAGCCGGCTATGGTTGCTGAATTTCTTGCGATGTTAATTATTAAATAAGTATTATATCTAATTGTATTAAAAGATATTTAATGATTTTAAATAGACATAAAATCTGGAACTCTTCAGCCGGCGTCTGGCACGGCGGTTTAATCACCTGCTACCAGTTGGTCTATTCCTGATGAGGGCGCTGGTCTGTACTGAATATGGTCCGCCTGAGAAGCTTGTAATTGAAAATCGCCCGGTTCCTGATCCCGGCGAAAGCGAAGTCCTGGTCAGCATCAAGGCGGCCGGCATCAATTTCCCGGACCTCTTACTGATAGCGGGGAAATACCAGGTCAAGGTCCCCCCGCCTTTTGTGCCGGGCAACGAGGCCGCCGGCATCATTGAAATGGTTGGCCGCGGAGTCACCCGGTTCAAAGTGGGTGACCGGGTCCTTATTACCCCTGAAGCCGGTGGTTTTGCCGAAAAAGCCGTGGTCTCCGAACAGCTTTGCCTGCCCCTGCCCGGTAGCCTGAGTTTCGAACAGGGCGCGGGATTTACAATCACTTACGCGACCAGCTACCACGCGTTTCGCCAATGCACTGAACTCAGGGCGGGTGAATCCGTACTGATCCTGGGCGCTGCGGGTGGGGTCGGCAGCACGGCTGTTGAAATTGCCAAAGCCCTGGGCGCCCGGGTCATTGCGGCCGCCAGCAGCGAACAGAAACTGCAATTTGCTCGCGAAGCGGGCGCCGATGAAACCATCAACTATTCAGAGACCAACCTGCGCGACGCGGTCAGGGAACTGACTGATGGCAGCGGCGTTGATGTTGTCTACGACCCCGTGGGCGGTGAACTGGCCCAGCTGGCCCTGCGCTCTCTGGCCTGGCGCGGCCGTTACCTGGTGATTGGCTTTGCCTGTGGCGATATTCCCGCATTCCCTGCCAATATCTGCTTGCTGAAGGAAGCCAGCATCACCGGTGTATGGTGGGGTACCTGGAGCCACCATAACCCCGGCGACTCCCTGCAAAACATGATGGAGCTCGTCACCATGGTAGAAGATGGCCGGCTGAAGCCGAGGGTGACAGAGAGTTTTCCCCTGCACCAATACACCCGGGCCTTTGCCGTCATTTCAGAAAGGCGCGCCCGGGGCAAGGTCGTTCTGACCATGGATTAGCGTACAATTTGTAAATGAGCAGAGTTTCCTTCACCGACCGGAACCAACTCTGGGAGGAAATGGAAGCCGGCTCAGCCGGAGAATGGGACGTTATCGTGATCGGCGGGGGCATTACCGGTTCCGGTATTCTGCGCGAAGCGGTGCGCATGGGCTTCAGCTCCCTGCTGATAGAGCAACGCGATTTTGCCTGGGGTTCATCCAGCCGTTCCTCGAAAATGGTTCACGGGGGATTGAGATACCTGGCATCCGGGAATATCTCGCTAACCCGGCATGCCTTGCAGGAACGGGAAAAGCTGATCAGCGAGGCACCCCGGCTCGTTCAACGGCTGGGCTATTATTTTCCACTCTACAAAAATCGCTTTCCTCCCCGCTTTGCCGCAGGAATTCTTTTCTGGCTGTATGACCGCCTTGCCGGTATCCGTGACCATCGCCGTATCAAAAACGGGGAACTGGGACAAATCTTCACTCAACTGGATACCACTGGGCTCAACGGAGCGTTTTATTACACGGATGCAGTGACTGACGATGCCAGGCTGACACTGCGAGTGCTGCATGAGTCGGTTCGCGCGGGCGGTAAAATCCGCAACTACACGCGGGCAGATCAGTTGCTTAAAAGCGCAGGTCGGGTCCATGGACTGATCGCTGAGGATGTTGAAACCGGCAAGAAGATTCCGCTGCAGGCGAAGGTCGTGATTAACGCCACTGGCGCCTGGGCCGACCGGCTGGGAAATGCCGCACTGGCTGGCATGAAAATTCGCCCTCAACGCGGCAGCCACCTGATCATCCCGGCTGAAAAATTTCCCGTCGCACAAGCCATTTTCATACTCCACCCGGATGATGGCCGGCGCCTTTTCATCTACCCCTGGGAGGGGCGGACCATCATCGGAACCACCGATATCTATCATCCACGTGACCTCGATACCGCGGCCAGCATTACACAGGAAGAACTCGACTATCTGTTAGCGGCGGCTGCGCGGCTTTTTCCGGCCACACCACCCCGCAAAGAGGACGTCATTTCCAGTTGGTCGGGGGTGCGGCCAATCATTACTTCCGGCAAATCCGGCGACCCTTCCAAGGCCAGCCGTGAGCACAAAGTCTGGGTCGAAAACGGCCTCGTCAGTTGCAGTGGGGGGAAGCTGACGACTTTTCACCACATGGCACTGGACGTGATGGAAAAAGCACAGAAGTATCTTCCTGCGGGCGCATCGCCTGCCGATCGACGCATTTTCAGCAGCCACTCGATTGCCGGAATCGAAATACTGCCGGAAGACCCCGACCGGGGTGACCGCCTGCTGGGACGTTACGGGGAGGATGCCTCTGAACTACTGTCATCCGCTCCAGCCGAGGAGCGCCGGGCAATACCTGGCACCCAAACCTGCCTTGCACAGGCTCGATGGGCTTTGCGGTGTGAATCTGTTTTGCATCTCGATGACCTGATGTTACGCCGTACACGCCTTGGCCTGTTGCTCGAAAATGGCGGCGAGGAAGTGCTGGATAAAATCAGTCAAATAGCCAAAGAAGTTTGTGGCTGGACAGAACAGCGATGGCAATCAGAGCTGGAGCGATATCGTGGCATCATTGGAAAGTACTACACGGTTCCTCACGACAGATGAAGAACTAAAAGGAGTCTCGCTTCCCTGCTCCCGCCAGCGGCTCCGAAGAGTCCGGCCTCGCTGTTCTCAGGAACCGGTTTTTTTCTTGAACGGCGTAACGCCTGATTCCTGTTCAATACTCGACAACCCCGCCCGGGGTGGTTGAGTATCTTCGTCTGCCAACTGCCCGGCTTCGGGTTCAGGCTCTGCTGTCGCAGTGGTTTCTTCCTTCGCCTGCGGCTCGCTTTCGCCCGCTTCTTCCGACACCTGAAATTCAAACTGCACCTTGGTAATGCGGTGCAGGTCCATATCAAGAACCTCCAGGCGGCCACCTTCGAGCTCGACAATATCACCTACTTCTGCGATTCTCCCGAGGCGGTGATTGATCAACCCGCCGAGGGTGACATAATCGCCGGTTGGAAAAGGAAAATTCAGTTTCGGTTCCAGTTCGGTAACCCGGACCCCGCCGTTGATGATGAAATGCCCCTTGTTCTTGCGGCGGATGTGTCGGTGCCTCGGGGAGAACTCATCCTCGTAGTCGCCCACGATCTCCTCGAGGATGTCCTCCAGTGTGATCAAGCCTTCGGTGCCACCGTACTCATCCAGCACGATCGCAATCTGCCGGCGATGGCTGGTGAACTCTGTCAATAATGTGCTCAGAGGCATGCTGTCAGGAACGAAATAAGGTGCCATCATGACCTCACTGGCCGAAAGGTCGAACACTTCTGCATATTCTCTCGGGTCCTCCGCATTAGCCAGGCGGTTGAGCAATTCCTTCATGGAAACGACGCCGACAATATTATCCAGCGAAGTCTGGTAGACCGGGTAACGCTCTCGCAGCTGTTCCTTGAACAGCTTCAGCAGATCGGTCACAGTCTCAGTGTGTTCTACGGCTTCCACTTCGGTCCGGGGCACCATGGCGTCGCGCGCAGTATGATCATCGAGATCAAACACGCCGCGCAACATCATGGTTAATTGAGGGTCGAGCGCCCCTTCCTGCTCACTGGCACTGAGAATGGTGCGGATCTCTTCTCCTGTCATGGAAAAATGCGCTTCGCCTTGTGAGGCCAGATCACCCTGCCCGAACAGGCGGAGCAGTCCGTTGGAAGCCTTGTTCATGACCCAAATCAGCGGACGCATGATCGTGTGCAGCCAGTTGATTGGCCTGGCAACCGCCAGGCTCAGGGTTTCGGCCTTGTGGAACGCCAGGACTTTAGGCGCGAGTTCGCCTCCCACGACATGCAGGAATGAAATTGCGATGAAGGCGATTACGTAGGAAAGGGTCTGTGCCCACTTCATCACTTCCGGACTGCTGCTCACCAGGCCAAAGGCTTTTTCGACTCCCGGGCCGATAATCTGGGTAAGCGTGATAATGCCAATGGCGCCGAGCCCCAGTGAAACCAGCGTAATACCGATCTGGGTGACCGAGTAGAACCGCTCCGGTTCGTCGTGCAGCACCTGGACAATTTTAGCCGAGCTGTTTCCGGTATTGGCCAACTGCTTGATGCGGCTGCGGCGGGCTGAGGTCAGCGCAATTTCAGAACCCACAAAAAAAGCATTACCGACCACCAGGACGACAATCAGGATCAATTTTGCTATCAGTACCCATTCCATGCGTCCACTCTCCCCGCAATAGCCGGATTCGCGACCAATGACCCGGCCCTAATACCGGATGATTGCCTAAGCAGATCATGTTAATACATCAAATCATGCCACAAGTTGTTGCAAGTCAGGAACTTTTCGATAGCGAGGCTCAGTGGCCGCTTATCAGGTATTGGCAGTGTTCGCCCAAATGCCGCGTAGCGGCGCCGAAGGTCTTGAAACGCTCGTCTCGGGTCTGGCCATGGAAGTAGCGGTAATAAATTTGCTGCAGGATAACGGCAAGGCGCCAGTACCCGTACACCATGTAAAAAGTAAATCCGGAGGTGTCCAGGCCGGTCTTTTCCGCATAAAGCTCGAGAATCTCCCGGCGTGTCAGCATTCCCGGAGCCGCTGATGGCTGCATTACCAGCCTTCGCAGTTCCAGCGGGTCATCGGCCTGCATCCAGTACGCCAGTGAGTTGCCAAGGTCCATCAGGGGGTCGCCCAGCGCACAGATCTCCCAGTCCAGCACCGCCTGAATCGTGCAGGGATCCTGATTGTCCAGAACAACGTTGTCGATACGGTAGTCTCCGTGCAAGACCGAGTGATGCCCGCTTTCACCGGGCATGTTGTCTTCCAGCCAACAGCGTACACTTTCGAAATCGCCCACATCAGCTGTCAGGACGCGTTGGTAACGCTTGTTCCAGCCCAGAACCTGACGTTCAACGTAGCCTTCCGGTCTGCCGAAATCACTCAGTCCCGCTGAGGCGTAATCGACCTGGTGCAATTCGATCAGTTTTTCCCAGAAACGGATACAGAAACGGCGGGTATCCGCGGCTGTAAATTGCCACTCAGGCGGTAGAGTTTCCTTGATCAACTGGCCGTCAACCAGCCGCATCACGTAAAACTCGGATCCGATAATTGATTCATCGTCAGAGTAATACAGCGTTTCCGGCACAGCCGGGTAATGTGGCCTTAATGCCGACATGACTCGGTATTCACGTATCATGCTGTGTGCGGTCCTTGCCTTGGTGCCAAAAGGCGGGCGGCGGACCACGAGGTCATCATCAGCGTACATCAAGCGGTAGGTCAGGTTTGAGTTTCCCCCAGCGAACTGGCTGATCTCCGGATTACCCTTTAACTGCGGCATGACTGCCTTCAGGCGGGAATCGAGAGCCGCCCAGTCGAGTTCTTCCCCGGGACGCACTGCCGTAGTGGGATTGCTGTTACCGGTCATCGTCTTCAATCAGCCCAGGGTGGCCCCACCGTCCATGACCAAAGTTGTTCCGGTGGTATAGGCGGCATGATCGGAAACCAGGTACAAAACACCGGCAACCATGTCTTCGGGCTGGCCAGCGCGGGGAATCGGCAGCCTGGACATCCATTTTTGCACAGACGGGTCTTCGACCAGGGCAGCGGCGAAACGGGTTTCTACCACACCCGGCAAAATGGCATTGACCCGTACACCCTGCTGTCCATACTCCTTGGCGAAACTGCGCGTCAGGTTGACCAGGCCCGCCTTGGTCATTGAATAAACTGCTTGCCCGGGAAGTGACGTCAGGGCGGCAATGGATGCGACGTTGACGACGCTGCCGCCGCCGCTTTCTATCATGAGCGGGATGGCCCCGCTTGTCAGGTAATAAGGTCCCTTGAGGTTAACGTCGACGGTTTTATCAAACGCTTCGGGCGGAAGCCCGGTGGCCGGACCATAGTAGGGGTTGGTCGCCGCGTTATTTACCAGGATGTCCAGGCGCCCGAACTTTTCCCTGACGAAAGCAAACAATGCATCGATCTCATCAAGGTGGCCGGCGTGACAGGCCTGCGCAACTGCCCGCCCCCCAGCGCTGTTAATGGAATCCGCCACGGCCTGAACACCGTCCTGCTGACGGCTGCTGAGAACCAATTGGGCGCCACAGGCGGCCATGCCCCGGGCTATTGCCTCACCGATTCCTCTCGACGCGCCATTGATAACGGCTACTTTTCCTTCCAGGTCATTGTAATTCATTCGTTTGCCCTTTAATGCGCCGGCGAAAACGGCGCATGCCGCTTATCCAGCGGTCATGATCATCCGCCTTGCGCTGGAAATAGGTTGATACCTGGGGATGAGGTAAGACGAGAAACCGTTCTTCCTGGATTCCGGCCAGGATGCAGTCGGCGACGTATTCGGTGCTGAGAATCCCGTCCACATCGTTACCGCCGAACCCAATGCTGCCGTCTTCGACTTCACTATCCTCGTCCACCCCAATCATGCGGGTCGCAACCGCCTGCGGGCAAACCAGGCAGACATGGATACCATCGCCACCGTGCGTAATTGCCAGCGATTCAGCGAAACCCACCGCGGCATGTTTACTGGCTGTATAAGCGGCCTCACCCACCTGGGTGAGAAGGCCGGCAGCAGAGACGACGTTCACCAGGCAACCACCACCCCTGCCCTTCATGAGCGGAATCATGGCCCGGGCGGCATACACGTGAGCCATCAGGTTGATGTCCAGACAGGCCTGCCAGTGTTCATCGGGAGCCGAGGCTGCCCCATCCGGTCCGTCGCCAAATGCCACCCCCGCGTTGGATATGAAAATATCTATCGGCCCCAACTCGGCTTCGACATGCTCCACCGCCGCGATGATCTCCTGCTGTTGTGATACGTCCAGCCGCACGGCCAATCCATTCACTTCGGAGGCGACTTTTTCAGCACATTCGATATCCAGGTCGGCGACGGCCAAGCGAACGCCCTCCATGTGAAGAGCTCTGCACAGCGCGCGTCCAATACCATGGGCGCCACCGGTAACGAGGGCTACGCAGTTATTGAGTTCCATTCTTTTACCCTGAAGAAAAGTGAACCAGAAGTCTGATTTGCATGCTACCAAGTATGCGTTCAGGGGTACAATGAAATGCCATGACTAAGGCTGATGAATTACACGTCCTGTTGACCAACGATGACGGCCATGATGCCCCTGGCATCCAGGCCATGCGTACGACCCTGAAATCCAGGGGTTACCGGGTCAGCATGGTGGCGCCCAGCGGTGAACAAAGCGCAACCAGTATGAGCACCACCACCCGGCGCAATCTCGCGCTGAAGAAACTGGAAGAGAATAGCTGGCACCTTGATGCGCAGCCGGCGGACACCGTGCTGGTTGCCCTGCGTCACCTGCTCGAAGACGACCCGCCGGACCTGGTTCTATCCGGTATCAACTTCGGACCGAACCTGGGTGTCGGACTGCACGCATCCGGCACCATCGGGGCGGCTATCGTCGCTCTGCTCCACGGTTATCCGGCGATCGCGGTATCTGCCGGCATGTTGTTTCACGAGGCTCAGCAGAATCCGCGAACGTTTCCCAGTACACTCAGGGTGCTCGCTCCCGCGGCGGAGTTCACCTGCTCGGTAATCGACTCACTCAGATCTTCATACGAACAAAGCGGCGGCCTGTTACCCAAAGGCATACTACTGAATATCAACTACCCCGCCCTGCCGCGCGAGCAAATCAGGGGCGTGTTGTATCCGGAAGTGTCCACCGGGCACATGATTGAACTGGGCTATCACCGCTGCGATCAGACTGGTGGCGTGGTGCCGCGTTACTACCCGGGAGTCGATCCGAATCGGCCGCATACTGAAGAAGGCGACGTGCGGGCCCACCTGGAGGGTTACATCACGATCTCACCGGTAAAACCGAGTTGGAATCCAGCAGCCGGTGAAGCAAGTGAATTACTCAGACGCCTGGAGGAGAGCGACTTCCCTTACTAGGAGCCGGCGGATCCGTGACGATTTTCTCCACCAGCAACTGGCAACTCGCCTGACCGCGCCATCGGTTTATTCCCAAACGGTATAACAACCTGACCCTGCCCGACTTCGGTAAATCCTCGGGCAGCCGGTTGAATGCGATGGCGTCAAGGGGCTCACCGCCATTGCTGTCCTGTACGATCATTTTCAGGTGCGAGCCGCCCACGACGCGAGACTCCAGCACATCGAAGGCCCCGTCGAACAGGGGCTCAGGAAAATGCTGGCCCCAGGGCCCCGCATTTTCAAGCATGAGGGCCGTATCCAGGTTCAGATCTCCGCTTCCGAGTGACCCGTCCGTGAGGATTTCAACTGCCAGTTCCGCTCCTCCCAGCGTCACCTGTACCGCCTGACCCAGGCCAGCCTGGAAAGCGGGTAGATTTTCCCTGTTCAGTGTTAGACCGGCAGCCATCGCATGACCGCCGAAAGCCTTCATCAGCCCCGGATTGTGGGAGTCCATGTAAGCGAGGACATCCCGGATATGGAGGCCTCTGACCGAACGGGCCGAGCCTTTCAGGAGACTGGCGCCTTCCGACTCCGGCGCAAATGCGATCACCGGGCGGTGGACGGTGTCTTTCACCCGCGATGCCACCAGCCCCACGATGCCCTGATGCCAGCTTTCATCGAACAGGCAAATCGCCGGTGGCAAACCGGATTGCTCCAGGGACTCGATGATGCCGTTCACCTTATGGATGGCTTCCTGTTGCATCTGCGCCTGCATACCCTTGCGTTGGCGATTCAGGTCGTCCAGCAGCGCCGCCAGCCTGGACGCTTCGGCCGGGTCGTCGCATAGCAGGCACCTGATTCCGGTACCCATATCTTCGAGCCGGCCGGCGGCGTTGAGCCGGGGTCCCACCGCAAATCCGAGGTCACTCGCACCGGCAAAGCGATAATCGCGCTTGCCCAGGCGCAACAGGGCCATCAACCCGGGCCGGGCTATACCCCGGCGGATTCGCTCCAGGCCCTGACGGACCAGGACACGGTTGTTGTGGTCGAGCGGCACCAGGTCGGCCACCGTTCCCAGGGCCACCAGGTCAAGGAAAGCAGCCAAATTGGGTTCTGGCCTGAATTTTGAAAACCAGCCCCTGTCTCTCAGCACTCGCCGGGTAACGCTGAGCAGGTAAAACATGACGCCGACGCCTGCCATTGCCTTGCTGGGAAAGCCATCACCCTCGCAATTGGGATTCACGATGGCATCCGCGCGGGGCAACACATCGCCCGGCAGGTGATGGTCCGTGACAATCACCTGGCTACCAAGCTCCCTGGCCCTGGCAACGCCATCGACACAACTGATACCTGAATCGACGGTTACCAGTAAATCCGGTGGATTATCAGCCAGGGTATCGACCAGCGGCACGGTAAGCCCATAACCGAACTCGAAACGATTGGGCACACGGAAATCCACGCGCTGGCACCCCATGGCCCTGAGCGAAAGAACGCCCAGCGCAGTTCCCGTGGCTCCATCGGCATCGAAATCTCCGACAATAAGAATTTGCCGGTCCTGCGCAACCGCCTCGGCCAGCAGGGTTGCCGCCGCCTCAACGCCGCCGAGGGAATCCGGCAAAAGCATGTTTTGCAGACCAAGGGACAGCTCGTTTTGAGACGAGATTCCCCGCGCCAGCAATACCCTGAGAATAATCGGGTCGACGTCGTCGGTCAGGTCGTGATCTGCCAGGGAGATTTCTCTTTGCCTGATGGTGCGCGGCGCTATCATGTCCCGGCGGATGCTAGCCGGTTAAAGGAAACAGGCTTTTTACGCCGCCAAAACCGGCGCCGGCAACCGCTGTCGTACCGTCGCCCTTCCCCACTTCCGTCGAATACCGTAAGAACCAGCTGTTTCTCATCAGCCAGCCTGACCAACTGGCCGGCCAGGCCATCCACCACCGCCAACTCTTCCTCCGCACCGCGCAGTTGGGGTGTCCAGTCGATTAAAATTGACCGGCCATCACGGGCGTATAAATTCCGGCCTGCCTTATTCTGCATTTTCAGGCGGCAGTCATTGATAATTGCCAGCCCGCGGGTCACCGGATTATTTGAGTAGACCGTGTCAAACAGGTCATGAGGCGCCGCTTCCGGCATAAAACCGCCACCCCAGAACCAGACCGAGTTGATCTCCTGCTGGCCGCTGTTTCTGCGCCGGACATTGACGGGGCAATGGTGCAGGGCAACCTGGATTTCGTTGAGAACCCGCCGCCAGAAACGAGCCTCTGGATGGTCAGGTAATGCATCCGCGACGTCCATACCCAGAGCATCATCCAGCGGTGTAAAATCAAAATTCAGGGGCGAACTGAGCGCTATGCACCACCGCTCCGGGTGGTCTGCCTGCAGGTGAAACCCTTCTTCTTCCAACACGTTTCGAATACAGTTTTTAATTTCGTTTCGCTCATAAGGGTTGAGGTCGGCAAATCCGTAGTGAGTCATAAAAACCCGGGACATGTCGGCCCACATCGTGACCGGATCCGTGCGCAACCAGAAAGCTTCGTTCTTTGGCCTGGCCTTGCGATCTGCAACATGGGTCAACGCCGCAATCGGGAGCGTGCCGTCGGCTTCAATTCCAAATAAAGCAAACCGCAGGTGGTGGGATGTTACCGCTGTGATATTCAGAGGGCGGCCGCGGGAAAAAATCGTTTCCAGGGAATTCAGCCGGTAGCCCTTAGAAATCGATTCGATCTGACGCCGGAGATTTTCAACCAACAGAGTGACGTGGGCGGTGGTCACCTATACTCGACGTCGATAATTTCGAATTCCCGCTCCCCGCCGGGTGCACGAACCACGACGACATCCCCCACTTCACGGCCGATCAGGGCTCTGGATATGGGCGAACTCACGGCAATCCGGTTATGCTTGATGTCCGCTTCCACGTCACCCACGATCTGGTAAACGGTTTCCTCTGCGGTCTCTTCGTCCGACAGCGTTACCGTCGCGCCGAAAACCACCCTGACACCAGGGTTCAACTTGATAACATCTATGATCTGCGCGTGGGATATCGTTGATTCCAGATGCTGAATACGGCCCTCGATGAAACCCTGTTGCTCTCTGGCAGCGTGGTATTCCGCATTTTCCTTGAGGTCGCCATGGGCCCGCGCTTCGGCAATCGCCGCAATGATTTTCGGCCGGTCAACCTTTTTCAGCCTGGCGAGCTCTTCCCTGAGACGCTCTGCACCAGCCTTGGTCATGGGCTGTCTGGTCATAGTTCCAGCCCCCTGTGGAGTTGCTGCAAGCTGTGAACGGTGTAGTCATTCTCATGATCCAGTGCCCGCAGAGTTGCCCGCCCACCCGCAATGGTCGTGGTGTAGCTTACTTTGCGCTGCAACGCTTCGCGCCGGATTGAGAACGAATCGGAAATCGCCTGGGCGCCCTCGGTGGTATTGACGATGAACTTGATTTCATCATTCTTGATCAGGTCCACGATGTGGGGTCGTCCTTCCATCACCTTGTTTACGGACTCGCAAGCGATCAGGTTCTCCTTCAGGAAATCGGCAGTTCCACTGGTGGCCACCAGTTGGTAACCACGGCCGATAAGTTCGCGCGCAATCGGAATCAACACCTGTTTATCTGCATCTCTAACGCTCAAAAAAGCCTTGCCGGTCTCCGGCAAGCCGTAGTTGGCTGCCTTCATTGATTTCGCACGTGCACCGCCAAAACTCCACCCGATTCCCATCACTTCGCCAGTGGATCGCATTTCAGGCCCGAGAATCGGATCGACGCCCGGAAATTTGATAAAGGGAAAAATTGCTTCCTTAATAGAATAGAAATTAGGTACTATTTCTCTCATAACATTTTGTTCTTTTAGAGTTTTTCCTGCCATAACCTTGGCAGCAATGCCGGCCAGTGGAAGCCCGGTTGCTTTCGAGACGAAAGGCACTGTTCGCGACGCCCGGGGATTCACCTCGAGTACGTAAACGTCATTTCCGCGCAGTGCAAACTGGGTATTCATCAGCCCCACTACACCCAGCTCAAGCGCCATCAGGCGCATCTGGCGCCGCATTTCATCCTGAATTTCTGTCGACAGGGAATAAGGCGGTAGCGAGCATGCTGAGTCGCCGGAGTGCACACCGGCCTGCTCAATATGCTCCATGATGCCGCCGATCAGCACATCTTCGCCGTCACATATCGCATCGACGTCCACTTCCTTGGCGTGATCAAGAAATCGGTCCAGCAACACCGGGGAATCATTGGAAACCTGTACAGCGTCTCTCATGTAACGCTGCAGTTCATCTTCGGCGTGCACAATATCCATTGCCCGGCCACCCAGCACATAGGAGGGCCGAACCACGATTGGATATCCGATCTCTTCCGCCAGCCCGACCGCTTCATCCGCACTCATTGCCGTCCGGTTGGGGGGTTGCCTGAGGCCAAGTCGCTCGAGCAGTTGCTGGAACCGTTCGCGGTCTTCCGCCAGATCGATGGAATCCGGTGTGGTCCCGATAATGGGAACACCCTCGTTTTCCAGGTCCCGTGCCAGTTTCAGGGGGGTCTGCCCGCCAAACTGAACGATAACGCCCAGCGGGTTTTCCTTGTTGACTATTTCCAGTACATCTTCGAGCGTCAGGGGCTCAAAATACAGCCTGTCGGAAGTGTCGTAATCCGTTGAAACGGTTTCAGGGTTGCAATTGACCATGATGGTTTCGAATCCATCATCGCGTAAGGCCAATGCAGCATGTACACAGCAATAGTCGAACTCGATGCCCTGCCCGATACGGTTGGGTCCACCACCCAGCACCATGATCTTCTGCCGGTCACCAGGCTCTGCCTCGCACTCTTCCTCATAAGTCGAATACATATAGGCAGTTGACGTGGCGAATTCTGCAGCGCAGGTATCTACCCGCTTGTATACCGGCCGGATGTCCAGTTCATGTCGATACCGGCGTACCCGGGGTTCTGATACACCCAGCAAGCTGGCAATGCGGCTGTCTGCAAAACCCTTTCTTTTCAGCTGAAAAAGCTGCTCTTTTTGCAGAGACTCCAGCGCGCAACCCCTGATGGCGTCTTCGCTGGCGACAATTTCATGGATCTGGTCCAGAAACCAGGGATCGATGCCGGTCAATTCCTGAATGTCATCGAAACCCAGCCCCTCCCTGAAAGCTTCGGCCACATACAGGATGCGTTCAGCGCCCGCTTCGCGCAATTCCCGGCGCAAGTTGGCCATCCGGGATTCGGGCTCGTCGCCCTCAAGGATTTCATTAAGACCGTCACGGTCGGTTTCCAGGCTTCTCAGTGCTTTCTGCAGCGACTCCTGGAAAGTGCGCCCGATCGACATGGCCTCGCCAACGGATTTCATCTGTGTCGTCAACGAGGCGTCCGCCGCCGGAAACTTCTCGAAGGCAAACCTGGGAATCTTGGTAACCACGTAATCGATGGCCGGTTCAAAAGACGCAGGAGTTGCCCCTCCGGTGATCTCATTGCGCAACTCGTCCAGTGTATATCCGACCGCCAGCTTGGCAGCGACTTTGGCTATCGGAAAGCCGGTTGCCTTCGACGCCAGCGCCGACGAGCGCGATACCCGGGGATTCATCTCGATGATCACGACCCGGCCATCTTCCGGGTTGATCCCGAACTGTACGTTGGACCCGCCCGTGTCCACTCCGATTTTGCGCAATACGGTAATAGATGCGTCACGCAACCTTTGGTATTCCTTGTCGGTCAGTGTCTGGGCCGGCGCCACTGTTATGGAGTCGCCGGTATGAATGCCCATCGGGTCAAAATTCTCGATCGAACAAACGATGATGCAGTTGTCCTGGTGATCCCGCACCACCTCCATTTCAAACTCTTTCCAGCCCAGCACCGACTCCTCGAGCAAAACTTCGGTGGTTGGCGACAGTTCAAGTCCGCGACTGACGATTGCCTCGAATTCTTCCCGGTTATAGGCTATGCCGCCACCCGAACCTCCCATCGTAAATGATGGCCGGATGATTGTTGGAAATCCAATGGCCGCCTGTTGCTGTAAGGCTTCTTCCATGCTGTGAGCAATCGCGGCACCCGGAACCTCGAGGCCAATATCCAGCATTGCATTGCGGAACTGTTCACGATCTTCCGCCATGTCGATGGCCTCACGGGAAGCGCCGATCATCTCAACGCCGTACTTCTGCAGAACGCCTTCCCGGGCAAGATCCAATGCGCAATTCAATGCCGTCTGCCCGCCCATGGTGGGCAGAAGAACATCCGGGCGCTCGCTGGCAATGATCTGTTCGACGATCCGCCACTCAATCGGCTCGATGTACACCGCATCGGCAGTTTCCGGATCCGTCATGATGGTGGCCGGGTTGGAATTGACCAATACGACCCGGTAGCCTTCTTCACGCAAGGCCTTGCAGGCCTGGGCACCGGAGTAATCGAACTCACAAGCCTGTCCGATGACGATCGGCCCTGCGCCGATAATCAGGATACTTTTGATATCTGTTCGTTTCGGCATGCGCTTCAGGCCTCGCGCAAAGCGAAGACATTACCGGCAGAGCGGCCTTCGTCAATGCTTTGAATGAAGCGGTCGAAAATACCCGCAATATCGTGCGGACCCGGGCTGGCTTCAGGGTGGCCCTGGAAACCGAATGCGGGAACGTTAGTCAGTTCGATACCCTGGAGTGAATTGTCGAACAGGGATCGATGAGTAGCCTTTATCTGCTTGGGCAGGCTTTTTTCATCGACGGCAAAACCGTGGTTCTGGCTGGTAATCATGACCTGACCGCTCACCAGGTCCTGGACCGGGTGATTGGCGCCGTGATGCCCGAACTTCATTTTGACCGTTCCGGCGCCAGCCGCCAGCCCGAGCAACTGGTGCCCGAGACAAATTCCGAACAGAGGTACCTGACGGGCAATGAATTCACGGATGGCCGCGATCGCGTAGTCGCAGGGCTCCGGATCTCCCGGCCCGTTTGAAAGGAATATGCCATCAGGTTTCAATGCCAGCGCTTGTTCCGCCGGGGTGGTTGCAGGAACGACGGTAATCCGGCAACCGCGGTCAGCAAGCATCCGTAAAATATTTCGTTTGATTCCGAAATCGTAAGCCACGACATGTCGTTCAGATTTTGTATCGCCCCACTCACAACGATCAAGGTCCCAACTTCCTTCGCGCCATTCGTAGGACTGGCCAGTGGTGACTTCCCGGGCAAGGTCCAGTCCCTTCATCCCGGGGAACGATCTTGCCCGTTCGATTGCCGCATCCTGACTCGGGTTCTTGCCGGACAGAATGGCTCCCCCCTGCGCACCTTTTTCCCTCAGGATCCGGGTGAGACGCCGGGTATCTATATCGGATATGGCAACAATACCGTTCCTAAGCAGGTATTGGGGGAGGCTTTCGACTGCTCTCCAGTTGCTGTGGAATCGGGGGCAATCACGCACAATCAGGCCAGCCGCCATCGGCGCCACCGACTCCTCGTCTTCAGGATTGCAACCCGTGTTGCCGATATGGGGGTAAGTCAGGGTAACCAGTTGACGGGCGTAGGATGGATCAGTGAGGATTTCCTGGTAACCTGTCATGGCCGTGTTGAACACGACCTCGCCTACCGTTTCTCCGCCCGCCCCTATGCCGCGGCCGACGAAAACACTGCCGTCCGCTAATGCCAGCACTGCCTGATCAGTCAAATTTCTCACTCCAGATATGCGAAACGGGAAAGCCGACAAGGCTTTTCCCGCTTAGAAAATCAATCTGCTTGTACCATCGGCCAAAATGCTTCCGGTTGTGTTCTAAGCGCTAGGATTTTAACGGAGCATCGAGGCTCTTGTCTAACCATTCCGGTGGATTTGTCAGCGTGAGCGCAACCAGTCAGCGGCGCTGTACAGGCCCGGGGCCTGTCCGGCCAGCCAGGCGCCCGCATTCAGCGCGCCCTGTGCGTAGATGGAACGGTCATGTGCACGATGCACCAGGTCGAATTCTTCACCGCCCATTTTGAAAGTCACCGTGTGCTCCCCAATCACTTCACCTTCGCGTACTGACTCGTATTCAATCCGCTCGTGATCCCCGTCACGCCGACCGGCAATCCCGGCCCCAAGCATCAATGCCGTTCCGGATGGCGCGTCTTTTTTCCACTGGTGGTGTACGTCCTTGATCAACACGGGCACCTGCGCGTCCAGCACAGCAGACGCGCGCTCGGCCAGGTCCGCCAGTAAATTGACACCCAAACTCAGGTTGGGTGACCAGAGGACCGGAACGAGCGATGCGGTGACCCTCAGGTCACTGAGGATTTCATCAGTAAGCCCGGTAACGCCGCTCAGCAAGGGGACCCGTTTGGCAGCGCTCCAGGCGGCTGCAGTGCGGGTTCCTCCGGGCAGGGTGAAATCAATGAGCAAGTCCGGCTGTGCGGTCAGATCGCTCAAAGAACGGTGCCAGGGGATTGCCGTTTCCCAGGCGGGCGCCTGCGGTCCGGCCAGGGCACTGATGGAAATGTCGACCGCGCTATCAGCTGCCGTAGCAATCGCAGCGGCCATCCGGCCAGTTCCATGAATCGCGGCGTTAAGCATCGTTGGATGCCGGCCCGGCTTGCATGGTCAGGAAGTCATGCGATCGAAAAATTCCCGCACACCTTTCAGCCAGGTCTGGGAGCGGGGGTTGTGGACATTGTCCTTGGTGAAGGTCTTTTCAAATTGTTTCAGCAGGTCTTTCTGTTCGCGGGTCAGTTTGACCGGCGTTTCAACCACGACCCGGCACATCAGGTCGCCAGTACGGTGACTGCGAACGGACTTTACGCCCTTGCCTTTCAATCGGAACATCCGGCCGGTTTGAGTTTCCGTTGGCACCTTGAGTTTGACCTGCCCGTTAAGGGTTGGAATTTCCAATTCACCGCCCATTGCGGCAAGAGTGAATGGAACCGGCACTTCGCAGTAAAGGTCATCGGTATCGCGCTCGAAAATCTGATGTGGTCGTACCCGGACTTCGACGTACAGATCTCCGGGCGGCGCCGCATTCGCACCCGCTTCGCCTTCTCCCGCCAGACGAATACGGTCCCCGTTATCAACACCTGCCGGGATTTTGACCGACAGGGTGCGAGTCTCGCGAACTCTGCCCTGGCCGTTACAACTGGGGCATGGACTGCTGATGCTTTGACCCGCACCCTGGCAAGCCGGACAGGTTTGTTGCACAGAGAAAATCCCCTGTTGCATCCGCACCTGGCCAACTCCGCCACAAGTCGTGCACGTTTCCCTTTTTCCATCCATGGCCCCGCTGCCGTGGCAAGGCTTGCACTGGCCCAGTGTGGGAACTTTGACTTCCCGGGTCATGCCGCTGACAGCTTCCTCCAGGTCGAGGTCCAGCGAATAGCGTAAATCGGACCCCCTCTGCCTGGCCTGCCTTCTACGGCCGCCTCCACCGCCGAAGATATCGCCGAAGATATCGCCGAAAATATCACCGACGTCTCCATGGAACCCACCTGGCCCACCCGGTCCGCGGGCAGAAGCATCGACGCCGGCGTGACCGAACTGGTCATATGCCTGGCGTTTTTGCGGATCCTTCAAAACTTCGTAGGCTTCCTTGGCTTCCTTGAACTTCTCGACCAGGGAATCATCATCCGGATTGCGATCCGGATGAAGTTTCATAGCGAGACGACGATAAGCCTTTTTCAGCTCATCGTCGTTCGCGGTCTTCTGGACGCCGAGAATTTCGTAGTAGTCCCGCTTAGCCATAGTTTACGCCACCGATCAGGACCGGAGTCAGTCTTCCTTCTTGTCTTCATCGACTTCTTCGAACTCGGCATCGACTACATCGTCATCAGCTGCGCCGGCTTCGGCTGAGGCTTCCTGCTCCGCCTGCGCCTGTTCCGCCGCTTTCTGATAAATCACCTGGCCCGCTTCAGACAGCTTCTCTACCGCCTGCTCAATGGTTTCCTTGTCGTCGCCTTGCATGGCCTCTTCGACATTTGCGATGGCGTCTTCGATCGCCTTGCGTTCGTCTTCGCTGATCTTGTCGCCCATCTCCTTGATACTCGAACGAGTGGCATGCACGATGGCGTCTGCGCTGTTCCGCGCCGTCACCAGCTCATGGAACTTGCGATCCTCTTCGGCATGAGCCTCGGCATCCTGAACCATGCGGTCGATCTCGTCGTCCGACAGGCCTGAGCCCGCCTTGATTTCGATCTTCTGTTCCTTACCGGTGGCCTTGTCCGTCGCGCTGACATGCATGATGCCATTGGCGTCAATATCAAAGGTCACCTCGATCTGCGGCATGCCGCGTGGTGCGGCGCCAATACCCGCCAGATCGAAACGGGCCAGCGATTTGTTGGCAGAAGCCATGTCTCGCTCACCCTGTAACACGTGCACTGTCACGGCAGTCTGATTGTCTTCCGCCGTTGAAAAGACCTGCGAAGCCTTGGTCGGGATCGTGGTGTTCTTTTCAATCAGCTTGGTCATCACCCCGCCGAGCGTCTCGATACCCAGAGACAGCGGCGTGACATCGAGCAACAGGACATCTTTGACCTCTCCGGCAAGCACACCGCCCTGGATAGCTGCGCCAACGGCAACCGCTTCATCCGGGTTCACGTCCTTGCGCGGCTCACGGCTGAAAAATTCAGCTACAGCCAGCTGCACCTTGGGCATGCGGGTCTGTCCGCCGACCAGGATCACGTCATTGATATCACTGACTTTGAGTCCGGCATCGTCAAGCGCGGTACGGCACGGTCCGATGGTCTTGGAAACCAGGTCATCCACCAGTGATTCGAGCTTGGCCCGGGTCAGCTTTACGTTCATGTGCTTCGGGCCACTGGCGTCCGCCGTAATGTAGGGCAGGTTCACCTCAGTCTGCTGTGATGATGAAAGCTCTATCTTGGCGCGTTCTGCTGCTTCCTTGAGGCGCTGCAATGCCAGGGGGTCATTGCGCAGGTCAAAGCCCTGGTCTTTCTTGAATTCCTCCACCAGGTAATCGATAACGCGCTTGTCGAAGTCCTCGCCGCCGAGAAAAGTATCGCCATTGGTGGCCAGTACTTCAAACTGGTGCTCCCCATCGACATCGGCTATTTCAATAATGGAAATATCGAACGTTCCGCCACCCAGGTCATATACGGCGATCTTGCTGTCACCGCCCTTCTTGTCCATACCGTAGGCCAGTGCAGCTGCAGTAGGCTCGTTGATAATGCGTTTAACGGACAGTCCGGCGATCTTGCCAGCATCCTTGGTTGCCTGGCGCTGCGAATCGTTGAAATAGGCAGGTACGGTTACGACAGCCTCGGTCACTTCTTCGCCCAGGTAGTCTTCCGCCGTCTTTTTCATTTTCATCAGTACACGGGCAGATACTTCCGGAGGGGCCATTTTCTTGCCATCCGCTTCAACCCAGGCATCGCCATTTTCTGCGGCGACAATTTTGTAAGGAACCAGGTCCTGATCCTTCTGAACCACGTCTTCGCTGAACTTGCGGCCAATCAACCGCTTGATTGCGAACAGCGTGTTCGTCGGATTAGTAACTGCCTGCCTTTTCGCCGGCTGACCGACCAGCACCTCGTCATCTTTTGTAAAGGCTACAATCGATGGTGTGGTGCGATCACCTTCGGCATTCTCAATAACCTTGGGCTGACCGCCTTCCATCACTGCCACGCAGGAGTTGGTCGTTCCCAGGTCGATACCTATGATTTTTCCCATGTTTTAATTCTCCAAAAACATTTAAATTCGATGATCCAGAAATGGGGCTCTTCAGCCTGTTTTCAACTTTCAGTCACGGCTTTCTCGACACGACGACCATGGCCGGACGTATCAGGCGATCGTGCAAACGGAAGCCTTTTTGAAGCACTTCGATAACCGTGTTTTCGTCCACTTCTTCAGACGGCAGCATGGTCATTGCCTGGTGAAATTCGGGATCGAATGGCTGACCCACGGGGTCAATCACTTCCAGGTGATGATCCTCCAGCACCTTGCCGAGCATTTTCAAAGTCAGCTCCTGCCCTTCCTTCAGGGAATCAACCGTGAGGGATTCCGGATCGACTTCGAGGCCCAGTTCGAGGCTGTCCCTGACCTGAAGCAGGTCTTTCATGACTCGTTCCAGGGCAAACTTCCGGGACTTCTCCTGCTCACGCAACATGCGTTTCCTCAGGTTTTCCATCTCGGCTTGCATGCGCAACATGGCTTCCCGATGTCGGGCCAGTTCCTCTTCGGCTGTGTCCGGCTCCGAATCCGCAATGGCTTCTTCGAGTTGCGAGCCATCACTGGCCGCATCCCCGGGGTGATCATCAGACCCCACTTCAATTTCAACAGCTTCCTCGAATGGATTCACTTTTTTGGGTTTCACAACTTCCGTCTCCATCGTTCAGCGGTTACGCGGGCACCGCCTTGCTAAAGGGTTAATCAATCCACCGCCAATATGGGGTTTGGGCGGGATGATTCAAGCCAAAAACTTACCCGGGATGCGTTGCCAGCCATCCGGTAGCATGCTAGTTTTGACAGCGGTTTAACCAGGGCCTGAGCCTCCGGATGCTCAACTTTCTGCAAATTCGCAATTTTGCCATCGTCGAATCACTCGACCTGGAATTTTCCGGGGGGTTTACTTGCATCACGGGCGAAACCGGTGCCGGGAAGTCAATCCTGGTGGATGCCCTGGGACTACTTTGCGGCAACCGTGCCGACACCTCCACGGTCAGAGCCGGCTCGGACCGGGCGGAACTGAGTGCAGAGTTCGAATTGCAGGAGAAAAGCCCTGCCCTGCATTGGCTGCGCGAGGCTGATCTGGATGACGGGCAACTTTGCCTGTTACGCAGAACGATCAGTGAAACGGGTCGCTCGAGGGCCTGGATCAACGGCACTGCAGTCACCTTGCAGCAACTGCAGGGACTGGGTGCGCAGCTGGTGGAAATTCATGGCCAGAATGAGCATATGCAACTGATCCGCAGCCGTGAACAGTTTCGCCTGCTTGATGAAAGCGGGCAATACGCAAAAGAAATCGAACGGGTAAGGCTCGGCCACGGGCGCTGGCGGGAACTGGAAACCGAAAAGCAGGCCCTGCTGAGTGAGACACCGCTGGATGCCGGCGACCTGGACCTGATGAGATACCAGATTCGGGAGCTCGAAAGCGCCATGTTACCGGCCGCAGAGTTCACTGCTATCGAAACTGAACATCGTTTACTGGCGCACGGCAGTGAAATCCTGGATTCGCTGAATGATGCAATCAGTAGCCTGGAAGATGAGCACAGCGGTGCTGGCCTGCAACTCCACAAGGCGGCTCGTCAGCTGGATATTCATGCCGAACTGGACAAGGACATTTCAATGGCCGCCGGCCTCTTGCGCGAGTCTGCCATCAATTGCGATGAGGCGCTGAATGCCATTCAGGAAGCCCGCTCACGGCTTCAGCTCAGCCCGGGCAGGTTGCAGGAACTCGAAAGCCAGCTCAGCACGCAGCACGAGTTGGCCCGGAAACACCGGACCACTCCGGAGCAACTCCAGGAAGTGCTCAATCGCCTCAGGGAAAGGCTTGAGCGTTCCGGATCAGTGGAAGCCCGGCTCGACGAACTCGAAGCCAGGCTGGAATCTGAACTTAGCCGGTTCCGGGCAGCGGCAAAAGACTTGAACAAGCACCGCATGGCCCGGGCAGCAGAACTGGCTAAATCGGTTACCGACCTGATGCAGGAACTGGGCATGAAAGGGGGCCAATTCGAATTTCACGTCCGGCATGACGATACACTGGCCCCCTCGCCGCTTGGCAGCGACCGCCTGGACATTCAGGTCAGCGCCAACCCGGGCGTGCCACCCGGACCACTGCAAAAAGTGGCCTCGGGCGGTGAATTGTCGAGAATCAGTCTGGCCATAAAAGTAGCCTCGAATTCTGATTCCTCAGCTGCTCAGGTATTCGACGAAGTCGATGCGGGTATCGGCGGCGATACGGCAAACTCGGTAGGTGCTCTTTTGAAAAGCCTTTCAGCAGGCGGCCAGGCACTGTGTGTTACCCATCTCGCCCAGGTGGCCGTGTTTGCGGATCAACAACTCCAGGTGCTGAAATCATCACAGGACCGGGAAACCCGGGTTGAAACCAGTTTGCTCGCGGACGATGCGCGTATCGATGAAATTGCCCGAATGCTGGGGGGGCGGCTTTCAGATCAAAGCCGGGCGCACGCATTGGATCTGTTGAATTCAGCGTTGACCCGCCACTAATCTTTATTTACCTTGCTTGGGGCGAACGTAAATCACCAGCCGATGATCCTCGATTTCGTAACCGTGTGACTCGGCAATTTTTTTCTGGGCTGCTTCGATTTCGTCGCTGACGAACTCGATCACTTTCCCGCTCTCCACGCAAACCATGTGATCATGATGCTCGCCTGTGTCCAATTCATAAAAGGCCTGACCACTTTCGAAGTTGTGTTTTTCCACCATGCCAGCGGATTCAAATTGGTTGAGAACACGATACACAGTGGCCAAACCGATCTCTTCATTGGCTTCAACCAGGCACCGGTAAATGTCATCTGCAGTCAAATGCCGGTTGCGCTCGCTTTCCAGAATTTCCAATATCCGCTTACGTGGATACGTCACTTTCAGGCCGGCCTGTTTCAGGTTATTGCTTTCCACACGAGCCTCACTTTGATTTTTATTCGGAATACCACTATTTGATCTGGAGCCAGATATTGTATCATTCACGCACTCCGCACGATGCGACACACCCGGTTCGGTATATTAATGGTCATTCGTCTTCTATTTTGCTTCCTGTTTGCAGCTACGGTTGGCACCGGCTGTGGCTTGATTTACAAGCAAAACATTCAGCAGGGAAATGCCATCGAGCAGGAAGATCTCGATGAACTGTATATTGGAATGAATCAACGCCAGGTGTTGTTCGTGCTCGGCACACCTTCGGTCATGGATCCTTTCCACCAATACCGCTGGGATTACGTGCAAACGTTCAGCCGGCGCGGTAGCGATATGGTAATGCGCACCGTCACCCTGGTCTTCGAAGACGGGTTGCTGGCGGAAATTGTGGGGCAGGATGACCCCTTTGCAGCCGCCTCATCGCAGGTATCCGGCGACCCCGATGAAATCGCTTCTTTCGTCAAGAAGCCCGATTCCGACAACCAGAACCAGGCCAGCCCGCAGGATGCAGCCCTCGACTCGGTGGAAGAAGAAGTCATGGAAGGCGTGGATCCGGATATCGAGGCGATCCGTGAGCGTAATGCAGAAGATCGCGAATACCAGAGAGATCAGGACGTGCTCGACCAGACCCCCGATAGTGGCCTGTCAGGTCCCGATATCGACGGCTAGCCAGGGTTTTATTTTCCGCGCCTTTCCCGTGCGCGTTGTTTGCGCTGCTCTTTGGGGTCGGCGATCAGCGGTCGGTAAATTTCAACTCGATCACCATCTTCCAGGACTTTCTCGATTGATGTTTTTTTGCTGAAAATTCCGATCGAGCGGGGATTCAACTCCATTTCCGGGAACTCATCCCGGATACCAGAAAGATCAATCGCTTCCCCGGCGGTACATCCCGAGGGTACTTCCACAGCCAACAAAACCTGCTTTTCAGGCGTCGCATACGCGACCTCAACCCGGATAGTCGCATCAACAGGGTTATTGCCCATAAATGTCGTCAGCCCTTTTGCAGAACTCCAACACCAGGTGGTCCGCAATATGTGTAAACCCGCGGCGAAAAGCTGTAGAAATAACTTTGTTGGAAAAATCAAAACTCAATACCAGGGTCACCTTGCTGCCGTCACCGCCCAGTGGCTCGAACAACCACTCGCCGGATAAAGTTCTGAACGGCCCTTTCACCAACGAAAGCGTCAATCGCTCACCAGGTGTGAAGCGGTTACGCGTGGTGAAGGACTGACTCACACCGCTGACTTTTACTTTCAGGGTGGCCAACTGGTGCTCAGCGGATTGCTCATGCACTTCGGCTGCCCGGCACCAGGTGAGGAATTCGGGATAAGCGGGAACATCCTGCACCAGGCGAAACATGTCCATGGCCGGGTGCAGAACGAGTGATGTCCGTTTGATTTCCATAAAATTCTGATCGGGTATCCGAACTATAAAGCGCGGCAAGCATAGCATGAGCGGTGTCGCAGAAAGTAGAATAGACCTCATCGCGGCGGGCTAAGCCAATCGGCTCCAGGCATTTTGCATGAATGACAAAAAAACAAGTGGAAAAAAGACGATTGCCCTCAACAAGAGAGCACGCTTTGAATACCATATCGAAGATCGCCTGGAAGCCGGCATCGCGCTCGAGGGCTGGGAGGTCAAAGCGCTCAGGGAGGGCCGCGTCCAGTTCGCGGACAGCTATGTCCTGCTGAAGGACAATGAAGCGTTCCTGTTCGGCTGCCAGATCAACCCCTTGCCCACGGCGTCTACGCATATAAACCCCGACAAGGTCCGCACCCGTAAACTGTTGATGCACCGCCGTGAAATCGATCGTTTGATCGGGGCGGTAGACCGTCGTGGTTTCACAGTCATACCGACGGCCATGTATTGGTCACGTGGCAAGGTTAAGGTTGAAATCGGGATGGCCAAAGGCAAGCGCCAGCACGACAAGCGAAAAACCGAAAAAGACCGCGACTGGGAGCGGCAGAAAGGCCGTATCATGAAGCGGGGTTGAGGCAGCCGGTGTCCGAAGCACTCATCTATCTGGATCCTGACAGCGGCCTCAGTCTGCAGAATCAGATTCGCCAAAAATTGGTGGATAGCATCATGTCGGGCACTTTTCCGCCAGGCCAGCGCCTGCCTTCATCCCGCCGACTGGCGGAACAACTCGGCGTGTCGCGAAACACCGTGGTACTGGCCTACGAGCAGTTGGTCGAGGAAGGATTCCTTGATAGCCGCGAGCGCAGTGGTATATACGTCAGCGAGGATGTGCTGGAAGGACGGGTGGGCTTCCAACGGCCACCGGCGAGCCAGTTGGAATCAGATGAGAAATGGGAAAGGCGAATCCGTGGCGGGGTCGTTGGCAAGCCAAGATTCCAGTGGCCGGCAGACTGGCAGCAGCACCCCTACCCATTCATAGATGGCCAGTTCGATGACTCCCTGTATCCAACGACCCAGTGGCGCGAGGCCAATCGCATGGCCATGGGTGCGCGAATCGTCAGGGAAGGGTCCGTCACCGATGGTGATGCCGATGATCCGGTCCTCATCGAAGAAATCCGGACCAAGATGCTGCCCAGGCGGGGAATCAACGCCAATCCGGACGAGATCCTGATCACGGTCGGCGAACAAAATGCCCTTTATTTGTTGACACAACTATTGACCGACGACGGCGTCACTGTCGTGGTGGAGGAGCCTGGCAACCCCAGGATGCGGCAGTTGCTGTCACTGCGCAGAGCCGGGGTGATCCACCAGCCGGTCGACGAGAACGGAATGGTGATCAGCAGCCGCCTGGACAAGGCGCAAATCATTTATGTGACCCCCAGCCACCAGGTACCGACCGCGGTCACCATGGCAGCCCAGCGACGGCAGGCCCTGCTCAAAAAGGCCCGGGAGCGCGACCAGTTGATCATCGAGGATGATTTCGAGCACGAGAGTAACTTTCTGGGACAGCCTCACCCTGCACTGCGAAGCATGGACAGTGAAAACCGGGTCATCTATATCTCGGCGCTGCCAAAAGCCCTGGCCCCCGGCCTCCGGATAGGATTTATCGTCGCGGCGCCGCATCTGATCCGGGAGGCGCGCCGCCTGAGGCAGATGGTGATTGGCAGGCCTTCGCTGCTCAACCAGCGAACGGCTGCCCTGTTCCTGGCCCTTGGACACTACGATGCATTCATGTCGCGAATGCACCAGGAAATGAGCCGCCGGTGGGTTGCCTTGAGGGATGCGCTGAACCATTACCGGCCTTATTTCACCACCATGCCCAACAAGGGCGGCTCGGTCTTCTGGGTGCTCTGCCCGGAAGATATAGAAGTGGAGAAGCTGGCGCTGGAAGCTTCCAGAAGGGGCATCCTGATTGAGCCCGACACCCATTACTATGCAAGCAACAAGGGTTCCAAGAACTATTTCAGGATGGGCGTCACCAGCATCCCGGAAAATAATATCCGCGAGGGCGTCAAACAACTCAGGGAGCTGATGTGGGAGCTCGCCAGCGGAGAAGCCGAATTCCTCGACGAATCGGATTCCGCACTGCTTAGGGGCGATCAACTCGAACGCACCATGCGGGGCTCTACCTGGATTTACAAAGCGGTTTATGGCGATCCCGTCACTTTCGAGCTTCATCCGGACGGGCACATGACCGGCCGCGCCGGCCACGCCAACGAAGAGCATGACCAAGGCCGGTGGTGGGTCGAGGGAGATCTCTGGTGCCGTCAATGGAATGAGTGGGCCTATGGAGAAGAAAGCCGCTACTACATCACCCGCCAGGGCCAGCATCTGAAGATCTACAACACTGAAAAGCGCCTGGTCGATTCGGCCATCATCCATCTCTATCAGGGCTGATTGGCCCAATCACCATTTTCCAACTGGCCCTATGTGAGCCGGCGCACTGCCGATACCCTGCCGGTACCGGCCAGATTGGAGGATTAAATGCCTTACTTGTCCATGGCTGCACTGCAGCTGGAGCTGTGTGTAGAAGACAACCTGTCGATCATCGAAACGGAAATCCGCGCCGTCAAGAAGCGCTTTCCCTTCGTCCAACTGGTCGTCCTGCCTGAGCTTTGCACTTACGGCCCCAGCACGGACCTGGCCGTGAAGATGCCGGGCGAGGTCGAAAACTGCTTCAGGGAAGCAGCCCGTGACAACGACCTCTGGCTAATTCCGGGCAGCATCTTCGAACGCAGCGGAAAGGAGGTATTCAATACGGCTCCGGTCATTAATCCCGATGGTGAAGTCGTGGCCCGCTACCGCAAGCAGTACCCGTTTCTTCCTTACGAAAAAGGCGTCACCGCTGGTGACGAATTCGTGGTCTTCGACATTCCCGGTGCTGGCCGCCTGGGGCTGATTATCTGTTACGACCAGTGGTTTCCCGAAACCGTGCGAACGCTGGCCTGGATGGGAGCGGAGGCTGTTATCTGTCCAAATTTGACCAACACTATTGACCGTGATGTGGAACTGGCCATTGCCCGAAGCAACGCGGCCACCAACCAGGTTTATTACCTGAATTTGAATTCCGCAGGCCGGCTGGCGGTGGGCAGGAGCATTTTCGTAGGGCCGGACGGCCAGGTCGTTCACCAGGCGGGTGTTGGCCGCGAAATTATCACGGTCGAAATAGACTTTGCTCACGTGAAGCGCGTCAGGGAGCGTGGCATGTACAGCCTGGCCCAGCCGCTCAAGAGTTTCAGAGACCATTCAGTAGATTTTCCGCCCTATCGCAATTCCCAGAGTGACCCGGGTGCGTTTGCGCAACTGGGGCCGCTGGAAGTACCGGCAAAAGAAACGTTGACGAACACGGAAACCGAAAAGGAAGTCAGCTGGACTGAAACGCAATCTAAAACTGGCCCTACTTAGGAAAGAACATCATCAAGTAAGGTTAATCGCGAATTAGTGTGAGTCCGAGACTCGCGGGGAAAGCATTAACACTACTTCATTATAAATAGAGAGGAGTTAATCCATGCATTCAGATAGCCTGATCAGAAAAAATACATTATCGGCTGCCATTACCACTGCATTGCTGGCCACCAGCCAGGTAGGCCTGGCTCAGGATCAAGCTGATGCCGATGCAGACGACAGCAACCCGGTTCTCGAAGAAGTGATCGTAACCGCAACAGCCCGTGTCGAATCAACCCAGGACATCCCGTACAACATTTCTGCATTCTCCGGCGCAGACATCAAGGGGCAGCATTTTGTTAACGCCAACGAACTGATGCGCAACATTGCCGGAATCTCGGTGGTCGACCGCGGCTATCGCAACCTGGGGCATGTCAACAGCATCGTGATTCGAGGGGTCAATGTTGACAATGGTTTTAATGGAGAAGTGGGTCTGTCTGCCGTTCCAACGGTCGCCACCTATGTCGACAACACGCCCATTTTTGCGAATTTCCTGTTGAAGGACCTGGAGCGGGTCG
>CALDVW010000051.1 GCA_937924405.1 uncultured Lysobacterales bacterium | reverse complement strand
CGCACCCATGACCGGCTTCTCGACCTATGGCTTCAATGGTGAGCAGGTGACCGACTTCCCACTTGGCAAGATTGACCGGGCTTGTGGAGTAACCGGTACGTTCACGTGGACCGGTTGGGCCGTCACGGTTCAGAACTCGCATGGCGAGGAGTTTTCAGAAGGTTGTGGTCAGTGCCACGTTGTTGGCCAGTACGGGCCAATCTCGGGCGCAATGATTCCAGGTTACAAGGCTACGGATGCCGAGTTCGCGGCGACAGATTGCCTCGTATGTCATGCGGTTGAATACGACATGGATTCGCGTGAAGTGGTGGAGGACAACAACGGCAAGACTCGCTGGAATCACGATCGCCGCTTCATCGCGGCAATGAGCGTCGGGAGCCCAAGTGCCGAGACCTGCCTGAGATGCCACCAGCACAACCTGGGCGGCGATACCTATTTTCCGAATCCGGCTCTCGCCGGTATGGGGAAGGACAAGCCGCGACTGGCTCATCCCGGTGCGAAACGCGGAACACCATTCGGTGCCGATTGGGATGTACATGCCGCGGCCGGATTACAGTGTCTCGACTGCCACGTTACACGGGGTCACAAGATCGCCCGGGGCACACGGGGTGTAGACCTGGTGGCCAACGACCTGCCGGGTGTGGAGGTCTCCTGCGAGAACTGTCATGGAGTCAAGCCACATGCACAAGGACGAAGGGCGGTTGTATACAACAAGCACACGGCGAAAATCGCTTGCGAAACATGCCATATACGTGAGCTTCACCCGGACAACCTCGTGTTCCGCGACTGGTCACGGCCAGTGTTCAATGATGAACACGGGATATATACAGCCTACAACGCCCCATTTTCCGGCCAGCCCGGGGAAGGACTGAAGTACAAATGGTTCAATGGGTTCGGTACGTTCATGGCCAATGCCCTGGGCGATAATCCCAATGGTGAAGGCCGCTACAAGTCCCTCGCAACCACGCCAAACAAGCACTGGGAAGGCTTTGAGTCGTTTGATTACGAGGCAGACTACGAAGCAACCTTTCGTCCGATCGCACAGCTGGGAACCTCGAAGATCTGGCCTTTCAAGAGATTCCAGTCAGTCATGTACGAGGATCTGAACAACCAGGGCCCATACGGCGGGATGATCCTGCCTATCGATTACCAGGTGTACTATCAAACGGGCGATGCCGTGGCTGCCGTGGAAACCGCAGTCAATTCACCCATGATGAAGAAGATGTACGGCAGGCTATTCAAAATGTACCTCATGGATCGTTTCATGGCCTACATGCGGGTGGACGGTTGGAACATGAAATTCGACATGGGACGAATTGCCCCAGTCGCCATGCGTAACGAAGGTGAACTCATGGTGAACCACGCGATCCAGGCGCAAGGCAGGACCTGCGATGACTGCCACTCGCCTGACGGCATCCTGGACTTCGATGCGTTGGGCTACTCTCCGAAGCGTTCGGCATCGCTGCGGACTAAGAAGTCTTAGGAGGGGTGGAGAGAAAGCTGTGGCCTTTGCCTGCTGAATATGTCAGTACAGAGATCGCCGTTCATGGCCGATCGCGACCGGGGGAAGTCCATTCAGTCGGGCGGACGGCCAATAAAGCGCCCCGGTCGCAGGCCGGTTTCTGAACCCTCGTCGAACACCAGCCAGCCATTGACCCAGACCTTGCTGATACCCGTGCTGAGCCGGGCCGGCTCCTGCGGCGTCGCGTTGTCGATAATCGTCTCCGGGTCGAACAACACCAGGTCGGCGACAGCGCCCGGGCGGATCACACCACGCTTTTTGAAGCCCATATGCTGTGCTGCCAGGCCGGTCATCTTGTGGACGGCGTCTTCCAGCGACATCAACTCCATTTCGCGTACATAGCGCCCGAGCACGCGTGGAAAAGCACCCGCTCCGCGCGGGTGCATGTCGTTGAGCGAACCATCGCTACAGATATTGCTGTGAGGCCAGTTCATCAGGGCTTTGATATCTTCTTCCTGCATGTTGGACTGCCAGTATCGGTCGGGACAAATATCTGCCGAGATTTCGACCCCTTCTGAGCGCGCCTCGTTCAGCGTCTGAATGATTTCCGCGGCCCGACCCCACAGCGGCATCATGGCCAGTTTGAAATGTGAAATCTGTACCGGGATGTCAACCTGGCGGCCGATCTCGATAATCTCCTCTATGGCTTCTTCCAGGCGGTGGTCCTCGCTGCGCAGGTGGCTGATGTAGCGGCCTCCCTGTTCAGCAGCGATGGTGGCCAGTGCGGCCAGTTCATCAAACGACGAGTAGATCCCTGGATCGTACTCGAGGCCGGTAGACAACCCCAGGGCGCCCGCCTGCATGTCCTCGCGCAAAAACTGGGCCATCACACGGGTCTCCGGCGCGCTGGCATGGCGTTGATAATCGTCTCTCATGACGTGCTGCCGGATCGTGTTATGGCCGGAGAATGCAGCAATGTTCACGGCAACCGGATTGTCCAGCAGCCTGAAGCGGAAATCCAGCAAGGGAAACGGTGATTGACCATCCTGGCCGATGACGACGGTGGTAATGCCCTGGCTGACAGCCGCCAGCGCGCCCGGCCGGTCGAATAGTTCCTCATCGGCGTGGCTGTGGGTATCGATAAATCCCGGTGCCAGGACCTGGCCGCCACCATCGATGACGACTTCCCCGGGAAGTTTTTCCAGGTCGCCCACAGCGATGATCTCGCCGGCCAGAATTCGGACCGAACCCTTGTTTCGTGGAGATCCGCTGCCGTCGATAACCGTCACGTTATCGATCAGAGTCGTTGATGGATCGGCGGAAGGCAGGGGTTCGCTTTCACAGGAGGCGAGTGCTGCGGTCAGGATGCACCCGGTCAGGAGTGTACGAAAAAGATACATCGGTGTAGTGTAATGCGCTCGTGGCATTTTTTCCTGACTACAGGTACCCTCTCCGGACGATAAAATTTCCCTGATATTGGAGGTGATCCGTGATTGAATCAGCAGAAAACCGCGCCGCGGATTTAAAAAGCAGTGACCACCGGCATCACATGCACCCGTTTACCGATCACAAGGAACTCGGGGAAAAGGGCGGCACGCGCATCATCACCCGGGCTGACGGCGTTTATATCTATGATTCCGAGGGCAGGAAAATCCTTGACGGAATGGCAGGGCTCTGGTGTGTGAACCTGGGCTATGGGCGCCAGGAGCTGGTTGATGCGGCTGCCCGGCAGATGCAGGAACTGCCTTACTACAACAGCTTTTTCCAGTGCACGCATCCGCCAGCCATAGAACTGTCAGAACTGCTGAGTGAGCTGAGCCCGGGAAATTTCAACCACGTATTTTTCACGGGTTCCGGTTCGGAGGCCAATGATACCCAAATCCGCCTGATCCGCCGTTACTGGGATTTGCAGGGTCAGCCCGAAAAAATGACCATCATTGCCCGCAAGAATGCTTATCACGGCAGCACCCTGGGTGGTGCGAGCCTTGGTGGCATGTCGGCCATGCACGAGCAGATGGTATTGCCGGTACCGGGCATCGTGCACATCGAGCAGCCTTATCAGTTCGAACTGGGGGCGGATCTTTCCGCCGCCGAATTTGGTCTGCAGCAGGCCCGTCTGCTGGAGCAGAAAATTCTCGAGATCGGCGTGGACAAGGTAGCCGCGTTCATCGGTGAGCCAGTGCAGGGGGCAGGGGGGGTCATCATTCCGCCCGATAGTTACTGGCCGGAAATCCAGCGCATTTGCGATCAGTACGGCATCCTGCTGGTTGCGGACGAAGTCATTACGGCATTTGGCCGGTTGGGTGAATGGTTTGGCTCAACACATTTTGGCATCCGGCCGGATTTGATCTCTTTCGCCAAGGGTGTTTCTTCGGGCTATCTGCCTCTGGGAGGCGCGTTGGTCAGCGACCGCGTGGCGGACGTTGTCATCGCCAGGGGCGGAGAGTTCGCCCATGGCTATACCTATTCGGGTCACCCGGCTGCCTGTGCGGTGGCGCTGACGGCCCTGCGCATCATGCGTGACGAGGGTGTTGTCGACCGCGTCAGGGAGCACACGGCGCCTTATTTCAACCAGCGCTGGGCCGGACTGGCGGAGCACCCCATCGTCGGGGAAGCCCGCAGCCTGGGCCTGGTGGGCGCCATTGAAATCGTCAAGCAAAAAGACAGCAGGGAGCGTTTCCACAAAGACCTTGCCGTTGGCGGACTTTGTCGTGATTTCTGTATTGCAAACGGCCTGGTCATGCGCGCGGTCGGCGACACGATGATCGTATCACCTCCCTTGATATCCGAAGACAGCCACATCGATGAGCTGGTTGACAAAGCCTGGAAGTGCCTTGACCTGACGGCTGCATCGGCAGGAGCAAGCTGATGAGCGAAGCCAGGGGCTGGGACAATGCGTTTACCGCGAAGAGTCCTTTTGGGACGGTCAAGGGTTCTCCCTCCTACGCGGGCGCCCTCAGTTTCATGCGGCGCAAATACAGCCGGGACCTGTCCGGCGTGGATGTGGCGGTTGCCGGGATTCCGCTGGATACCGCAACTACCAACCGGCCTGGCGCCCGTTTTGGTCCCCGCACTATCCGGGCCGCCAGCGCGGGTATTAGCTGGGAGCGGCCCTGGCCCTGGGATTTCGATCCATTCGACAGCCTGGCCGTGGTCGATTATGGTGACTGCGAATTCGACCCGGGTACGCCGGACACCATCGTGCCCTTCATCGAAGATTACTTCGACCGGATACTCGAGGCCGGCGCCGCCAGCCTGGTGCTGGGCGGCGACCACTTCGTCACTTATCCTGTCCTGAAGGCATATGCCAAGCACCACGGGCCCCTTTCACTGGTGCATTTCGATGCACACTCGGACACCTGGGGCGAGGACCAGCAGCGCCTCGACCATGGCACGATGTTTTACCACGCCGCCCGGGAAGGCCTGGTGGATGACAGCCGTTCGGTTCAGATCGGCCTGCGCACCACCAATGACGAACCGCTGGGTTTCAACATCCTGGATGCGCGTTGGGTGCACAGCAGGGGTCCTGAAGCCGTGGCCGCAGAAGTCAAACGTATTGTTGGCGATAACAAGGTCTACCTGACCTTCGATATCGATTGCCTGGATCCCTGTTACGCGCCGGGTACGGGCACACCGGTGTGTGGCGGCTTGTCCACGCACCAGGCGCTGGAGATCGTGCGGGGGATCAGTGGCATCAACCTGGTGGGAATGGATCTGGTCGAAGTGGCGCCCGCCTATGATGTGGGTGAAATCACGGCGCTGGCTGGTGCTACCCTGGCGGCCGAATTTCTGTGCCTGTTTGCCGCTAATCCGAATCGGCAGAAAGCCAAAACATAGGGTATTCATCATGACGATCCAGGGAAACAGGCCGTTGGTGGGTGTTATCTCCGATCGCAGAATGCAGGGTGAGCATCCATTTCACATGGCAGGCGAGAAATACCTGCAGGCGATAGCTGATGCGGCTGATGCATACCCGGTGGTGTTGCCCTGCCTGACCGAAGGATTCGATGTGCTGGATATTCTGGACCGGCTGGACGGAATTCTCCTGACCGGCAGCCCCTCCAATGTTGAACCGCACCACTACCTGGGCGATCCCAGTGAACCGGGCACCTGGCACGATCCGCACCGGGACCTGGCAGCACTCGCCCTGATCCCGGCAGTTATCCGCGTGGGCATGCCGCTTTTTGCAGTCTGTCGTGGTTTCCAGGAAATGAATGTCTCTTTCGGCGGCACACTTCACCAGAAAGTGCACGAATTGCCGGAATTTGGCATGCACAAGGAAAATCCGGACGATCCCCTTGACGTTCAGTATGGCCCTTCCCACGAAGTGAAGTTCACCCCTGGCGGCCTGCTCGAGAAGATTTGCGGTGAAGCGGGTGCGACCGTCAATTCACTGCACTCACAGGGTGTTGACCAACTGGCGCCGCAACTCGCGATCGAAGCGGTCGCGGACGATGGCCTGATTGAAGGTTTCACCGTCCGGGAAACATCCGGTTTCACGCTGGCTGTGCAATGGCATCCTGAGTGGAAGCCGCTGGAGAATCCTGTTTCCAGGGCCATCTTTCGGGAGTACGGAGATGCCTGCCGGGCTTACCGCCTGAGGGAATGGCGCCGGTGAACGAAACGCTTTCCCACCAAGGAAAGTTTCTGCAGCCGCACCGGGTATTCACGATATTCAAATGGACGATCTATATCCTGCTGGCCTGGAACGCCTTCCTGTTTCTGCAGGAAGACCTGGCCGCCAGCGCTGAAACCTTCGGCAACACCATCACCTGGCGTAACTTCGTCGAGGCTTACTCTGCGTTCATCGACACCAGCGCCTGGGTGGTACTGCTGCTGATCTTTGAACTTGAAACCGCGATCATTCCGGATGAAAAACTCAAAGGCGGCCTGAAGTGGGTCCTGATGGTCATCCGGGTGGTCTGTTACTTTTTCATCGTTTATGCCTTCTGGGGCTATATCGGCAAGTACATGGTCATTACCGACCTGCTGCCGTTTTCCCTTGCCGATGTCTGCAGCCTGGCGGGCACCGATTGGAACTACGTTGTGGACCTGGATGACTACCCCCCGATCGATGCAACGACCTGCGTTGCCTTGCAGGGGCAGCCATTACTGCAAATCGCCGGAACCGAAATCATCGGTACCCGGGATGCGCTCGATTCCGCCCGGGGGTTGGCGGTGATAGACATCATCAATGCAGGAACCTGGCTTATTATCGTGGTGTTGCTCGAAGTCGAAGTCTGGATGCAGCTGAAAGAACTGCTGACCGACCGCATTTTATACCTGGGCAAATACCTGAAAGGGTTTTTTTACCTGATTCTGTTCATCGCGGCCGCTTACTGGGGTTTCGAAGGCACTTTCCTGGATTTCTGGGACGCCTTTTTGTGGCTGGTGGCCTTCATCTTCATCGAGCTGAACATATTTCAGTGGCATGAGGAGACAGATCAAGGGGGGGCTGAGGCCGAGCAGTATAATCCTTAGGTGTACGCGATCTATCACTGGATAAAGGAGTTACAAAGATGACGGAAGCCGGAGTAAAACGTTCATGGCTCCGACGTTTCGGATACCTTATAGCCATACTTGCTGTTGGAGCTTTTATCATGAGCTTATTTTATCGCCTGCCTGATATTTCCGGTCGCAAGCAGTCTTACGCGATCGATGATGGAGCGGTTACTTCCCTGGGCCGCGAGTTTGCTTCCGAACTGGCCGCCAATCCCGGCAAGACGGGCGTTTTCCTGTTGCCCCACGGCCGTGATGCCTTTGCAGCCCGAGCCCTGTTGGCCAGGAAAGCTGAAAAGACCATTGATCTGCAGTACTACATGTATCACCAGGATACGGTGGGCAGCCTGCTGACTCACGAGATGCTGCGCGCCGCGGATCGCGGCGTGCGGGTCCGCATGTTGATTGACGATATATACGGTAACCAGGGCGAGGACACCTGGGTGGCCCTGAATGCCCATCCCAAAATCGAGGTGAGGCTGTGGAATCCCTGGAAGCGGGGAAGAAACCGTATGATCCAGTCTCTCTTCCGGGCCCTGGATATCAACTATCGTATGCACTCGAAGTCCCTGACAGTCGACAACCAGGCGACGATTCTGGGCGGCCGGAACATCGGTGATGAATACTTTGATGCAGATACCGAAGTCGCGTTCTCCGATATCGATGTATTGGCCATCGGCCCGCCGGTGGCGGAGGTATCATCAGAATTCGACCAATACTGGAACAGTGAATTTGCCTACCCGGTGGATATACTGGTGCGCCAGGGAACTGACAAGGAAGTGAATGCGCTGCGTGAAGCGAGGACCGCATTTTATGAGAAACAAGCCACTACAGACTATGTGCAGGCCCTGACGGAGTCAGGACTGGCTCACGGCCTGGCTGATAGCTCACTGGCTTTCAGTTGGTCGGAAGCGAGGGTCATTCACGATTCATCGCACAAGAAAACGCTGGGCAAAGCGGGCAAGGATGAACTGCTGATCTCGCAACTGGCGCCCTTTATCACCGGCTCAAAGAAAAAAGTGGATATTGTTTCGCCGTATTTCGTCCCTGGCGACCAGGCGGCCGATGGTTTGTGCCAACTCGCCCAAAATGGTGTCCAGGTGCGCGTTCTGACCAATTCTCTGGCGTCTAATGACGTTTCGGCTGTTCACGCCGGTTATTCGAAATACCGCCGCAAACTGTTGCGCTGCGGGGTGCAACTGTTCGAACTCGACGAGTCGCTCAAAGACCGGGAAGGCAAGGCGTTCACCTGGCTGCCCGGACTAAAGAAGTCCAGTCTGCACGCCAAGACCATGGTCTTCGACGGCGAATACATGTTCGTCGGATCGTTCAACTTCGACCAGCGTTCATTGCACATCAACAATGAAATCGGGTTGATTTTTCACAACCCCGAACTCGCAGGCAAGTCAGCGGAAAATTTTGAAAAGAATGTGAAAAACATCGCGTTCAAGGTCGAATTTTCACGTCAGGGCGGTCGCGAGAACATGCATTGGGTCGGAGGGCAGGGCGGACCCGACACGGTGATCGAGGAAGAGCCGTACGCGACCACCGGCCAGAAGTTGATAGTCGGGATTCTCAAGTGGTTGCCGATTGATTCGCAACTTTGAAATGAACCTCAGCGCGAAGCGGAATCCATGAAGTACAAAGACTACTACGATGTCATGGGGGTTTCGCGGGATGCCTCCCAGGACGAAATCAAAAAAGCATACCGCAAGCTCGCCCGCAAGTATCATCCCGATGTCAGCGAATCAGACGATGCCGGTGAGCGTTTCAAGGAACTGGGTGAAGCCTACGCGGTATTGAAGGATCCCGAAAAGCGCGAAGCCTATGATCAATTGGGTTCTGACTGGCAGGCCGGACAGGAATTCCGCCCACCGCCGGGGTGGCAGGAAAGCGCAGGTTTTGGCGGCGCCGCCGGCGGACAGCGTGAGCACTACAGTGACTTTTTCGAGGATTTGTTCGGCGGCGGTTTCTCATCGCAGGGCAGAGCCGGTGGATTTCGCGGAAACTTCCAGGCGGATGGACAGGACCAGCAAGCCCGAATCCTGATTGATATTGGCGACAGTTATCATGGAGCAACCCGCTCCCTGCAGCTTCAGGTGCCGGAAATCGGTGATGACGGCCGCGTGTATAACCGGCAGCGGACCCTGAATGTCAAAATCCCCAGGGGGATCAAGGCGGGGCAGCAAATCAGGCTGAAGGGGCAGGGTGGGCCGGGCCTGGGTGACGGGCGCAGCGGCGATCTTTATCTCGAAGTCGGGTTCCGTCCCGATGATCATTTCCGCGTGGAAGGAAGGGATGTTTACCTGACCTTGCCGGTCACTCCCTGGGAAGCGGGCTTAGGAGGCAAAGTAAACGTACCCGTACCCTCGGGCGACATAGACCTTTCGATTCCCGCCAATTCAGGGCAGGGCCGGAAGTTACGGGTCAGGGGCAAGGGCCTGCCCGGCAGGGAAGCGGGTGATCTGTTTGTGATCCTGGATGTCATATGCCCTCCCGCGGACAGCGAGGCAGCCAGGAGAATCTACGGGGAAATGCGTGACGAACTGGGCTTTGACCCCCGTTCCGGGATGAGGAGGTCTTGAAAATGACTGAACATGAAAATTCAATGATCGAAGGCCAGGTCATCGATGACAGCACCGAGATCACCATCGTCCAGTTGTGCAGGCGCTGTGCGGTGGAAACCGAACTGGTGGAAAGGCTCGTGGCTGAAGGGATTATTGAACCCAGCCGGCAGGAGGGCGATATGCTGTACTTCCCTCAAAGTTGCACCAGGAGAACCCGGATTGTGCTGAGGCTCCGGTCGGACCTGGGGGTGAACATGGCCGGCGCCGCGCTGGCGCTCGAATTACTGGATCGAATTGACAGATTACAGTCCCGGCTCAGCGTGGTGGCCTCTCCGGTGCGGGGCCGAAATCGGCGATAACCCGGTATTGGGATTTCGGGTGATTGTCACTGCTCGTGCTGATCATGCTGTACACATTTGTCTTCAGTTAGGTTGCCGTCTTATTGATCGCTTTCGGGATCATCTTCCGGCGCCGCTCCTTCCAATTTGTCCAGGTCCTTAATGGCGATAATGCCGCGCGTGTCCAGGTCAACGTCCTCAATGCTTTCCTGTTGCGGTTCGGATTGTTCCTCGGAAGATTCCTGTGCGGCCTGTTGCTGTTCTGATGACTCCTGATCGGGCTGCTGTTCCTGGGCCTGTTGTTCCTGGGCCTGTTGCGCCGCTGATGGTGGCTGGCCGCCCGGCTGGGTTGAAGATTGCTGGCGGCCTTTCAGGAAATCCAGCGCACTCTCCGAAACTCCCGCGGTGCTGACTTCATCCGCTGATCCGTTGCTGCCGGGCTGATAGGTGCCTGGGGAACCGGAGCCTCCGCCTTCACCCTGACCGCCGCCACTTCCGCCCTGGCCGCCCTGCTCGCCTGCCTGGCCACCTTCCTGGCCCGAAGGATTTCCCGGACCCGGCACGGGTCCGCTGTGAGAGCCCCAGGCGGCGGCTTCGCGCTCGTGATACTTTTCGATTTGCTCGTCCCAGGCTTCCTGCTCCTGTTCCTTCAGTTCAGGATCCGATTCGGCTGCGGCGGTCGCCTCGTAGGGATATTCCTTGAGGGCATCGCTGGGTTCCCACTCGCCGTCTTCGACGATGATATCTACCAACTGGTCGCGGATATTGTCTCTTGATTCTTCGGGCAGCTTGTCGATTTTTTCGAGCTCGGTCTGTGCGGTGTAGGTGTTGTCGACGTAGGTCCGGTCGCGCGCCCGTGCGTCCTCCAACTCCCTGCTGCGCCGGAATGACTCGTCACTCTGCTCGGTTTGCTGGCTGGAGCCATCCTCGTCAACCGGTGTTTCCGCTTGCTGGGCCGGGGCGGTCGACATTCCGACCAGCGACATGATCATCAGTAAAGCCAGTGAGAGTGGTCTGCTCATGTCTCAATTATGCAACAAGATGCTGAATGGCAGCTGAAGCTCATTGTTCTTCCACGGTTCGCACCACCCTGAATCCCGTAAAGTCATTGCGGTCGCCGTTCTTAAGGTTGAAACGTGCCGGCAGACGTACTTCCCGGGTGCCGGTGAACCACGAGCCCCCCCGGGTCATGCGGGAATTACAGATGCCGCGGCCCCACGCGCTGCCGTCAGCCGGCGCGTCCAGGTAAGACAGGTTCATGCAGTCCAGGGTCCACTCGGCTACATTTCCGATAACGTCGTGAAGCCCGAATGCATTGGCTTTTAATGAACCCACCGGTAAGGTCTCGATCGCCGCCTGATCGGCGCATTCGCTGTGCTGCCAGCGGAAGCCGGATTCGCTGCCGGCGATGTTGCCAAATTCACACAAGCTGGCCCGGTTGCCACCCAGCCAGTCACTCTCCTCACCTGCCCGGGCCACGTATTCCCACTGGCTCTCGCTCGGCAGGCTGTAGGATTGACCTGTTTTCTTACTCAGCCAGGAAGTGAATTCCTGCGCATCGTTCCAGGAGACCAGTATCACCGGCCTGGAGCCACGTCCCCAGCCGTTATCGGCAGGATTGGTGGTGCAACTGCCTTCCGTCCGACACAGATCCCACTGCTCCATGGTGATTTCGAAAATGCTGACCGCGAACGGCCTGGCGATGGTGACCATTCGTTTCGGTGTTTCCTTTTTCAGTGCGTCAGGTGAAGTTTCATCCGATCCTTGCCAGAACGAGCCGGCCGGAACAACCACCATCGACGGGCAATCCGGGCAATCCCTGAAACGCTTGCCCGGCCGCAAGGTCAGGCCATCAATCGCTTCCAGCGCCTCGGCTACATGATTTCCGGTGGGGAAGGCTTTGACAAAAGACTCCCAGGACTCAATGGTGTTGAGTTTACCGGCCGCACGGAACGCCCTTTGTTCATCGAGTTCGCTTTCCAGTTGGCGGCGCAGGGTGCGTGCCTCATCGCTGTGTAATCCGCCTGGCCAGGCGGCCAGGTAGGCATCCACGGAAGCGATCGAACGCTCCGAGCGTGCCTTGTCCCAGGCCTGCCTGTCCTGTTGCTCCTGCTCGAGCAGTGCGCGTTGCGCAGCCTCCTCGGCGAGTTTGAACTCATTTAACTGAATTTTGGCGTCGACCTCGTGCAGGCCACCGGGAAATTGTTCCATGTAGGCTTCGATGGCTGCTTTGCTTGCCTGCTCGCGTGCATAGCCCCAGGCCTGGTGATCGAGTCTCTCGAGGTGGACCAGAGCCTGATCCTGGTGAATTGAGTCCGGGAAATCTTCCATGAACAACTGGTAGCCGAATGCGGTATCAGCGTCCAGCGCCGAGCTCCAGCGAGCCCTTTCTTCGGGCGACTCGTGCCTTATGCCGTCTCCTGTGCGGTCGGATTGGGGTGATTCGGCTGCCGGCTGGCCGGACGGCGTGCCGAGATTCAGTGCGTCGCCGGTAAACAGGTAAATCACGGCTGCGAGCAGTATCACGCCGAAAAGGCCCAGCAGGATGATGGGCAGCCATTCCCTGCCTTCCTGTTCGATATCGGAAGAAAATTCTCCGGCTGCCGTTTTCCGTTGCCGTGAAGTCTTCCGGAAAATACCACGCCACTCTTCCACGGATTGCGGGCGTGAAGACGGTTCGAGCGCCAGTCCCGTTCCAATGGCCTGCGCAATACCTGAATACTCCTGTTCGGGGATCAACTCGTGAATTGGCAGCAGAGGGTCTGCCTTGCCTTCCTGCAAAGCCTTTTGTCTCTGGCTCGCCGGCACCGGTATGCGATTGCTGGTACAACGGTAGAGCGTTGCCGCCAGGCCATAGATATCGGTCCACGGGCCGACATGGCGGCCGCTCTCACTCTGCTCGAGGGCTGCATAACCTTCACTGCCATGTCCCGGACCGGCGAGTGTGTCGCCGTCAACGCGCTGACCGGCCGCGCCGAAGTCCAGCAAGATGGGCTGGCCGTTTTCAGTAATGTAGATATTGGCCGGCTTGATGTCCTGGTGCACCAGGCCGTTCTGGTGGATATAGGCCAATGCATCAAGCAGTGGATTGGCCAGGGCCAGGGCTTCGTCGGTAGACAGCACGCCACTGCGCTTGAGCAGTTTGTGCAGCGCCTCACCGTGATACCAGGGCATCAGGAGGTAGGCAGTTTCATTCGCTTCAAAACAACGGAACACTTTTACGATATTGGCATGGTCGAGCTGTGCCACGATCCGGCCTTCAGAGAGAAAGCGCGACAAGCCGTTGGCGAATGCTGTGCCGGCCGCCTGGTCGATCGGGCGGAGGCTGTTATCCGCAGAGCGGGTAACCAGTTCAGGTGGCAGGAATTCCTTCAGAGCGAAGGATTTATTCAATACCTGGTCTGTCACCAGGTAGGTGATGGCGAAAGCGCCCTGGCCGATCACCCGGTCGATACGTAACTGGTCCACTATGGCGCCTGGCGCCAGTGCCAAAGATTCCATGGACATCAGCCGCTGCTGCTCCCAGCCGGTGAGCGGGGTTTGATATCTATGTTGAAGCGGGCGTCACCGAGCACAATGGAGTCACCGGGCTCGATAAACATGATTTCACCTTCCAGGCAGGGCACACCGTTAATGGAACTGCCATTGCTGGATCCCAGGTCGGACAGGGTCAGCTCAGTCGCGGTTCCATTGAGGCTGGCGTGGTGTCGGCTCACCGCGACGCTGTCGATCCTGAGGTCGGCATCGCCGCGGCCAATCACGATATTGATCGCGTTTTTACTGACGGCGCAGGAGTCTTCAAAAACTGTGCCGTCGGACAGTATGCCTTCGATATGCAACTGGCTGTCCAGAAAGTCAGGGACCGGTTCTGTTTCATCCTCATCACCCTCTTCATTAATGGGCTCCGGGGTGCCGGTGGCAAGGCTGCCAGCCCCTTCGAGCTCATTTTTCCGCTGCATCTGCCTGTAGCGGTGCAGGGTGAATCCAAGTCCGAATAGAATCACCGCCATGATCAACCAGAACCAGCCACCCGGACCGGATTCCTCCTCAATTACCGGGACCTGTTCGAAGTCTTTTTCGATCGGCGGCAAGATATCGAATTCCAGCGTGAAATCCTCTTCAGGCTCTGCCAGCGGTTCCTCTTCCACCACTTGCTCTTTTGCTTCAGCCGGTTCTTCTTCGATAACCGGCTCAGGAGGGGGCTCCTCTACAATCGGTTCCGGCGGTATTTGTTGCTCCGCGGCTGCGCAGGCAGACTCGCGCGGGGTGATCTGCATGCGCTCGAAAAATTGCAGAATCGATGCCCTCCATGCGTAACGCGTGGCGGGAGAGGCTTCCATGCTTTGCACATCGTCAGCCACACTGAATCCCGCCAGGTCTCCGCAAGAGTCGATCAGTGGGCCGGTAACATTGGGTAAGGGCGTATCTTCGGAGATGGCGGGTATGCCACTTTCACGCAACACCACGACTGATGCGGTCAGATTCAACGGTGGTTTTCCCTCGGCAATGAGCTCGGCGGGTGGAAACGCCGCCAGCCGGACCTGGTCACCATCGGCAAGCGGGCCGGCCGAGAGGCTGACACCGCGCCTGCTGAGGCCCTGCACGGAAATAACCTGGACACCATCGGCCAAAAATTTCTCCTCGATCCGGGCCGGCCTGCCGTTGCGAATGATATCCGTGCCGCCGTCCAGTACGATGATTTCTTCACCCAGGCTGGCAAAGCCCTCCGGGACCAGCACCAGGCCGGTATCCGACAGCACGATGCCGGTGGTAGGCTCCACGTGCGTGGCGGATACGAGCCGCAGCACGGGTACCACCCAGGATGGCAATGACCCGCCCTGGCCCAGGGCGTATCGGTCGGGATCCATGCTCTGCGCAAAAACGCCGCTGCCTGTTGTCAGCAACAGCCAGAGGCAAAGCCATTGAAGCCTGGTCCGGTACATGACGGAGCGCATTCAGGGTGAATAGAGGCGGTTGATCAAGTTATCCAGGCAATATTGCCCGGCCTTGTTGAGTGCATTTTCTTCTTTACCCTGCACCACGTTCTGGATAAAAACCAGTATGGAGGCCATCACCAGCGCGAGCAGCGTGGTGGAAAATGCCACGCCCAGTCTTTCGGTTACCTGGTACAGCATGTCCGGGCTTTCCACATTGGCGCGGTCACCGGCATAGTTAAGGGCGAGCATGATACCGATGACCGTTCCGATGAAGCCCAGCGAGGGGATTACCCAGGTGACGTAACGGATGATGTTGTAGCGCAAATCGATTTCGTGCAGGTACAGCTCGAGACTCGAATTCAGTAGTGAATTCGTCTGGTCTGCCGAATGGCTCAGGTTGAAGCCCAGAACACAACGCTCGATGAGCCTGGGCACAAAACAGATTTCCCGGTATTTACTGTTCCTGACTTTCTGGAATATGGGTGTCATGTCATCGCCGGGGCGCAACACGGTTTCTTCGTCTTCAGGCAGGTAATTACGGTTGATCTGGCTTTCTTCCAGGCGCCCGGCACGCCACCGGATGGACAATTCTCCCAGGCCGGCAAAAAACGCCAGCCAGAGAATATTCTGTACTGTGAAGGGCCAGGATGCCCGGTTGATATCCAGTACGATCGCTGCCGCAGACGGCGGCAAAAGTTTGGCAAGCAAAGCAATCACGATAATCGCAGTTACCAGACTGACGGCCAGGGTAATGATTCGCACTAGTGATTTTCCTCAATGTTGCCGGTCAGGGGATTGCGCCGCGGGTTTTCCAGGATGGTTTTCGGCTTTGGCAGGTCTTTCAGTATATCTTCGAACAGCAGCGGCTTACCCCTGACCGAATAGCCTTCCCGCAACCGTACCCTGGCGCGTTGACCGAACAGTGCGACCAGTGAATCCAGCGGGACCTCGTGGTCACCGAAGCGGATCCGGTCCTGGGTGCCGAGTATCACCTTGCGTGCGCGAATCCAATGACCGTTACGGTGCAGGTAGGTGCCATTGCTCGAGTGTGCGTCCTGCACCGAAAGATAGCCCTCTTCGGTCACTTCGATGTGGGCATGCAGTCGCGATACCGAGTCGTGGTCCAGAAACAGGTCGTTTTCTCTGGATCGTCCTATAGTTTTCATGTGGCTATGATACATTGTATGGATGATATTCAAGAGGAAAAAGCCGACAGTTGTCACTGACAGCGGCCAGCACGTCATGCGTGGCAGAGACAGTGGCGAGAACGGACAGCATTCCAGCTCCGGTAACGATGATAATCCGCTCGCCCGCCGATTTCATCCGCAAGACGAACCTGACACAATCGACCTCCAGCAGACTTCGGGGTTCCCTGCCGCCGATATCCAGCCCAAAGAGTCAGATACGCGCGATTTGTCCGCTGCGTCCGGCACCACCAGGGAATCGGCCATGGCCGGGGCGCTCAACGTCATCAGCTACGTTCCGGAAACCGGCAAGTTCTACCTGCAACCCGGCGAGGGCGACGACCCTGTCCTGCTGGGTAACAACCCCATCAATGCACCCACCGAACTACGCCACGGCGACCGCATCCGAATTGCCAGTACCGAACTCCTTTTGCAGCCAGCCGACCGTAAATCCGGGCCTGAGTAGCTTTGATGTAGAGCCGGAGCGGTTTTGCTGCAAGCAAAGAAGTGCCGGCTCTACGTCAAAGCGGCTTTCTATCAAAGCATTCAATACACTAATCCGCCAAGGCCAGGAAGCTGCCGGCATTGGCACGTGCGAGTGATTCCATGAACTCCACTGTGCCGCTGTATTTGAAGTAATCTCCCACGGTAACGGCGTGGATCTCCGTTGATTGGGTGTTGGAAACCGTAATGCTTCGCACCAGGCGCCCGGGAGAAAGGTTGGCGTTGAACGCCGGATTCGGCAAGCCGTCACTGATCAGGATGATGGCCTCGGCCGGGCTCTGGAATGCAACATCGAAGGCATCGAGTAACGATGAAGACCCTTCGAATTTACGGGCCAGCCTGTCCAGGAAAGAAATGGCGTCAGAGCGGGTCCGGTCGGTCATATTCGCCAGGCTGCCATCGGCTGGCCAGCGAAAGTACTCGGGTCCGGTATCCTGTTGCTGAAAACCCAGTATGGAGAACTGGTAACCGGTTTGCAGCGACTCCATCGCCCGGATCACGGTGCGTCGGACCAGCGCCTCATGGGGAGCCAGGTACTTGTTCATGTCCACCAGGAACAGAATTTTTTTCTTGTCCGTCTTGAGGCCCAGGAAGCGGAAGGTAACCTGGTTGCTGCCTTCCTTGTCCGGCGTCACCACCGGACTGGGCGGAGGCGGCGGGGGTTGATCATTGCGGGCCTGCTGTTCCGCCTCCAGTGTTTCCAGTTCGCTGGAAACGATTTCCTGTTCCGCTTGCAGCTGCTGGTGCCGTGTTTGCGCCGCCAGCAACGCTTCGAGTATGTCCCTGCTGCCTTCCTCGGTTTCATCCAGCAGGGCCTGGGTTTTACCGGCCAGTTCTTCGAGGTATTCGAGATCACCCTGGGACCGAACTTCTTTCTGGTAATCGGGCATCAGGATGATGGTGATGATAATGAAAGCCCCCATGGCGGAAGCAAACAGGTCAATCGCCGACAGCGAGTACACTTCGAAGGAACGGCGGCGCGCCCTCATCGCGAAACACCCACGAAATCGCCGCCATTTTGAATGGCCAGCGTCTGCAGGAACATCACCAGCCCGCGATTCTGGGTGTAGTCGCCAATCGCGACGGTGTGGATTTCCTTGTTTTCGAAGCGATTCAGGCCGGTAATGTCCTGGACGATGAAGCCCGGTGCGTTGTCCGGTTCACCGTCGCTCATCAGGATGATGGCATCGGCTGGATACTGCATAGCCGACATGACTGCGTAATGGGTCGGCGTCGAACCCGCGAAACGGCGTGCCAGCGATCGCGTGAAGTCCGTCGCTGCCTGCAGATTTTCTGCTGTACCCTGGGCCAGACCGCCGCTTTCGGGATAATTCCACAGTACCGGGCTCGGGTTGCCCTGGTAACCAATAATGGCGAACTCGTTGCTCTCATTCAGCGGATCCAGAACCTCCAGTACGGATTTGATCATCAGGTCGGTGTAGGAAAGCATACTGCCGGACATATCAACGACAATGACGAAGGACTTCTTCTCTGTCGCCAGGCCCAGGATTGAAAACTCGACGCCAGCCGTCAAGGCCTCGGGTTCAGGCTCTTCGATAATTTCCTCTACAGGTTCAGGAACCGGCACCGGCTCTTCAGCAAGTTGGGTCTTGATATCCGCCATTTTTTTTCGAATGCGGGATATCTGGGCCTCGATTCCACGATTGGCCTCGTTCTGATCCTGAACTTCGCTCATCGATGTCTGCTGCTCTGCCAGCAGGTCGGCAATTTCTCCCGAAGCCAGCCGTCGCATATCCTGTATTTCCTGGGTTCTGGAAAAAGCATCATCGCTGCCGGCATTACGGTAGTAAGGGAAAAGGATCATTACCAACAAAATGAAAGCGCCCAGCGCCGACGCAAAAAGATCAATCGCTGACGTGGTGAATACGGTGGTTTCTCGGTTCGGTCTTCGCATCTATGCCAGCACGCTACCAAAAAGCACCCAAATCGGCAATTTATCGCCGCAGACAGTTGACCTCGGACGCCTTCGCGGCTATCTATGTGTGGTGCGAAAACTCCTTCTCATCCTCCTGTTAATCACTGCTCCCACCTGTGCCTGGTCTGCACAGGGCGGGGATGTTTCTGCCGATCGCCCCGCCGAATACATGATTTACCAGTATCCGGGCATCGACATGGTGGTGAAGATCGATGCCCGGGAGACAGAGTTTCAATCGGCAATTTATGGACCGGAGGCCGCCCTGATCAAGGCTTCGAGTATTCCAGGCCGGCGAATTGGCCCCCTGTACCAGTTTATTGATGCCGACGACAAGCCACGCCAATTGATGGTCAAGGTGAGTCCCGCCAAGCCAATCGACCGTTCACGGATCAAACTGGAGTTAATTCAGCTGCCGGAGCACGATCGCAATAGCGCCGCTTTCGCCCACGCTTACAAGCTCTTCTCGTTTGGTACTGAAATGGTACATAGCAACGATTCGACCACCTGGTCGTCGAAAACCTACACACTCAGAAATGCCGCGCGGGCTTTTGCCTCATTGGGCTGGGAGGAAATGCGCCTGTGGTCCGAGTACTACGCCGCCCACCTGGTTCTGTTCAAGTTGGATGATGAGCTGATGGCGATGGAGATGGCGCAGGCTGTGCGGCGCGCGGCGCGCAAGGCAGGATTCGAAGACATCGAGATGGCGGCGCTGTTGCTGGAAAGCGAGGCCTTGATGAAAGCCGGCTTCAATTCAACCGGATCGGTCGCCCAGGCGCGCTTTGAACAGGCCCATGGCGTGTTGAATCAGCTGATCATTTTAACGGATGAACTGGGTTTTCATTCAGAACAGTCACGCGCTCTTTTCAACGACGGGCTGGCTTTTGAGCAACAGGGCGATCTGGACCAGGCGATTGAGCAGTTTGAGCGCGCACTGGACGTTTCACTTGCTGCCGGAGATTCAGAGCTGGCCAATGAAATCAGAAGCACCGCCGCTTCGGCCTATGAAACCGTGGGCAAAACCTCGGGCGCCATGGAAATGCTGGAGAGCATTGGCAGCGACCTGGCCGGCGATCAGGTTGACGAACCCGGCCAGGAACTGGGGGCCAACCTGTTTGAACAGGGCAGGGTGCTGAATGACAATTATCGTTACCCGGAGGCCGCCGGGGTTTTGTCTCAGGCGCTGGACATCCGACGGTCCAGGGCGGCATGGGGACCAACCGGGCTGGCCCTGGCATGGTCCTATTACTCGATGGGGGAAATGGACCAGGCGGCCAGTCTGACGCAGGAATCTATACCGAGGACCACCAATTCCGGGCACGCCGCCGAGTTGAGCAAAGCTTACGACAGCCTGGCGCGTATCTATCGCGACAAGAAGCAATTCCAGCGTATGGCGGAATATCGTGAAAAACAGGGAGAGTTGATCACCCTGGATTCGCAGCGCGCCGACTTTTTGTTCGAATCTGCAAATGACGCCTGGCGCAAAGAGGGGCCGGGTTCTGCCGAGGCCGGCAGATTCCTTTCGCTAAGCCGCTCGTTGGCGAGAAAGACAGGTAATGCCCTGGCCGAGCACCGGGCGGCTTTGTACCTTTGTGTTCAGCGTATGGAGAACAATCGAGCGGATTCCTGCAGCGCGGCTGAAATAAGCAAGTCTCATGCGGTGCTGCAGAGCAGTGGAATTCCCCGGTTGGCGCTCGATGCGAGCCTGGCCAGGTCCAAAATCCGGCGCATGAAAGGCCGCTTCAACGACGCCATGGCGGACATGGATCAACTGATCGGGGAACTCCTGTTCCTGAGGCAAACAATTCCGGGTGTGCTGGGCGCCTGGTACTGGCAGAGCAGGACTGACATCTTTCATGAATTCATGTCAATTTCACTGGCCCAGTCGGGCGCAGGCTCCAGGAACAACGTTGATGGGCGACGGGTGCTGTTGTCCCTGGATCGCATCAGGTTGATCGAAAGCATGGATCGGTCAGGCTCCGGTAACCCCGATATCGATACCGGAGCCACAGAATCTTTGCGGGTATTGCTGGCCCGTCGCGAGGCATCCCTTGATCAGGCGGCGCCTGACATCGAGGCATCAATTAACCGGGAACTGGCTGAACTGCGGAATCGTTTTGCGCCAACAGCGAGGCCGGTTGATTCAAACCGGCTCAACGAATTGCTGGGCGGCCTGGCCGGCCATGAAGCGGTACTGTCTTATTATTTCGACCGGCGTATCGTGTATGCCCTGATCGGCAGCCACGCCGGTGTGAGGCTGATAAAAATTCCCGCTGCCGACCAGATTCTGGCCCGCTTGCGAGACGCACATGGTCCAGTGGGGCAAGGCGATCCATCGATTTTGCCGGACCTCGAGACACTGGGGGGGATGTTGCTCAAGCCATTATCGGGATTGCTGCCAGAGCGGATCTATTTGCAATCCGTAGGGCCGCTGAACGGGTTTCCATTCGATGTGCTCCGGCTTAACGGTAAGTTCCTGGCTGAGCAATACCAAATAGTGAACCTGATGTCACTGGCGGGCCTTGCAGACCGGAACGTGGGATTGAACCCGGATTTCAGTGAGCAGGTGTTCCTGGCGGGCAATCCCCAATCCAGCCGGGAGCTATTCACATACGATATCCCGGCATCGGCCGAGATCGGTGCTGTGACAGATATTTTTGTCGGCCCCGGGCTGCATATCGTACAGGGGGTGGCTCTGAACAGGGATGAATTCAGCGATCAGCGATTCACCGGAGCGGGGCTCATTCACCTCGCTAGCCCGGGCACTCTCGATCCGGCATTCCCCGATAGATCGAGGCTGAGGTTGTCCGGCGGAACGGGTGATCCACGCAGAGATTATCTGGTCCCGCCTGATATACGCGAGTTCGATTTTGAGGCGAGCCTGGTCGTGTTGAGCGGGACCGCCGTTACCGGCGTTGGCAACACGCCTTTTGACAGCGGTTTGGGCTTTATATCAGATTTCCTGGATGCAGGTGTACATTACGCAGTGGCGACCAACTGGCCGGTTGGAGACTCGGAGACTACACGTTTCGTGACTGACTTTTATCGCCGTCTCGAATCGACTCGGGATGTCGCTGAAGCCCTGTTTGACACCCGGATGATGCGTATAGAAAGTGAAAAAAGCGTAAATTTCAGGAGCTGGGCGGGTTTTCAACTTTATATCAGGTAGAATATCCGAAAACTGATTCACGGTTTGCTTTATAACAGAATGTAGTCTGGAGGGTACTTAAGTGGAGAAAAGAAAATTCCTTGTCATTGTGGATCCCGCCCACGAGAAACATCTCGCGTTGGAGCGCATGCTTGATATTATCCGCCAGAGGCGGGAATGGGTGCTCAAATTTCACCTGCTGATTGGTGCCGAACCGGAAGACAAGGCGGATCCCAATGCCCCGCATGAAGTCATCTACAGCAGGGACAATTTCAACGAACTGTTGAATCCCCTGGATGAACTGGGCGTGGATTACACGACGGAGTTTTTCTGGACCCGTGATTGGCGGAAATCCATTGCTGAAGCCGGAGATCGCTATGAATGCGATACCATCATGTTGTCTGAGTCTTCAGCGGAACACAAGACAGGGATTACGGATTCCAAGTGGGCCCTGGTACGCCAGGCCAAGTCTGATGTCGTCATCGTGGATGAAGGTACGAGCGGACCGATTAAATGTATCCTGGCTGCAGTCAACACCCAGGTGAAAGACGAAGCTCATACCCGCTTGAACGAAAAAATCCTGGAGCGCGGTAAGTTTCTCTCAGAGTACTTCGAAGCTGATTTACATGTGGTCAACGCGTACAAGGACAGCGAAGATTTCCCCGATCGTGCCCTGATTGGCAGAATGAGCGGACTTCCGCGCGAAAACATTCACCGGGACATGGGTAAGCCGGAAGATGTGATCGCCGGTATTTCCGAAAAGTTAAATGCCGACATGGTGATCCTGGGTATCAGCCCGCGGCAGGGCATTGCTGCCAAGTTCAGTAGTCACACCACGGAAAAAGTGATGGAGAAGATTACCGTCGACGTGGTTGCGATCAACTGATTACCGGCTAGACCGGCAAGTAAAAAAGCCCCGGAATCCGGGGCTTTTTTTTATCTTCCAGACTGACTTTGACTGGGCAGCAAGACTTCTTAAGTCTCAGTTCTGGCCTTCGATGACATCCAGCAAGTCATCACGTTCACGCGGCTGGTAGTCAGGTACTTCCTGTTTCAACAGGTCGCGGCGTTTGATTTCGCTGTCGACGTACGCAATCCATTGAGTTGCTGCGCGTTTGGACCGATCGTCACGGGAAGCCGCTTCAAAAGCCCGCCTGGCCTGCTCCAGGCGTTTCTGGTTGAACAGGGCCATTCCGAGCATGATGTTGGCGGTGTCGGAACGCTTGAGCCCACCCAGCCTGATGCCTTTCTGGACAGCCTCGGCTGCTTCTTTCCAGTTTTCCAGGTTAATGTGAGCCTGGGCGAGACGGACATAGAGTGATCCATCGTCTGACAACTTGGCAGCGCGTTCCAGCGGTGGAATCGCCTTCTCATCTTCGCGCGCCTGGTACCAGGCCTGTGACAGCAGGCGCAGGTTCCGCTCATTGGAATCGACGATTTCTTCGCCCATTTCTTTTTCCAGCACCACGGCGGCCTTGTAGGGCAAGCCATGCAGAAGGTAAAGGTTTGCCAGGTTGGTGATGTGCGACGAGGAAGTCAGCAATTGTTTCTCGTACAGCACTTCTGTCAAAGCGAGCTGTTTCTTGGTGTCACCCAACTCGCTGTAGATCCCGGCCAGCGTCAGGATGTAGGTATCCTTTGGATAGTAGCGCACCAACTCTTTGACCACATCGATCATGCTCTCGTAATCTTTTTGTTCGAAATAGATCACGCGCAGCAGGAGCAACCAGTTTTCCTTGGGTGTCTGTCCCTGGCTGCGATACATGTCGACAGCCATCTTGATGGGCTTCAATGCCTCGTCATACCGTAACAGTTGGAACAGGGCCTGTCCTTCGAGCATCAGCACGTCGGCGCTGGGCTCTTCGATGGACGCCATCAACAGTCGGATGGTCGTCAGGGCCCCTTCATAATCTTCCTGGGTAAATTGCAGTTGCGCCTTGGTTTTCAGCGTGCTCATCAACAGCGCTTCGGGCAGCTCCGGCTGGGCCAGCACCTGGTCATATGCGCGAATCGCATCGGTATAGCGTTCCTGCAGGTAAAAGGAATAGGCTGAAAGATTCCAGATCTGGGCCCGTTCGTAGTC
>CALDVW010000050.1 GCA_937924405.1 uncultured Lysobacterales bacterium | reverse complement strand
CCACGGGAACCAGTTCGGCCGGCCCCAGGTCAAGCAGTCTGCTACCGGCTCCTGCCCTTCAGGTGCATACCAACCCGGGCATTCCCAGCCACTGACGTCCCTGAAATGGGCCCCTTTTGCCGCGAGGCGCTCATGAAAGGGGGACTTGCGGGCGCCCCGGGCGGTTCGCGGTGAGCGGTCAGGGTAATGACAGGCATAGACCAGCCCAAGCGATTCCAGGGCACGTTGACGGCGGTATTCCGGGTTGCACTGGTAACGCTGAAACCGGTCGATGTTGATGCCCGTTACATCAACGTCGGGCCGGCCGTTGAGTATCCAGTGCGCCAACACCCGTCCGTACCCGCCTCCGGTGATGATGCCGACCGAGTTCAGGCCGGCTGCGACAAAGTAATTGCGCAGTTCGGGGGCCTCGCCGATTACCGGCGCCAGGTCGGGTGTAAAGCTCTCGGGCCCGCAGAAAAACTTTCGGATGCCGGCTTCCATGGTGACCGGGACCCGTGCCATGGCTTTTTCGAGAAACGGTGTCAGCCGGTCCCAGTCCGGCGGCAGCTCGCCGAAGGAAAAATCATCGGGAATTCCCCCGACTTTCCACGGCGCGCAGTCCGGCTCAAACAGGCCGATCATCATACCGCCGCCTTCTTCACGGAAGTAGGCATGAGTCGACGGGTCTTCCAGTACCGGGAGATCGCCGCTCACGCCGTCAATTTTGTCCGTGATGAGGTAGTAGTGCTCCGCGGCCTGGTTGGGGATAACGACCCCATTCTGCTCGCCCAGCTGCCGGGCCCACATCCCGGCGCAATTGACGACGAATTCCGAGCGGATGTCGCCCTGGTCGGTCCTGACGCCCGTAACGGCGCCGTTGCGGGTCAACACCTCCCGCACAGGCGTGTTCTGCAGAATCTTGACACCCTTCATTCTTGCGCCCTTGGCCAGGGCCATGGTCACGTCTACCGGGTTGATGCGCCCGTCGTGCTCGGCATAGAAGCCGGCACAAATGCCGGTTACATCGGCAAATGGGAACAGTTCAGCGACTTCCGACGGCGAGAGTTCCTGGATGTCGTTGCCATGCAGCCGGTTGAATGCCGTGATCCGGCGATATTCTTCGAGGCGGTCCTGGTCGGCCGCGAGTTCGATAAACCCGCAGGGATGGAAGCCGGTTTGCTGACCTGTCTCTTCTTCCAGCCGCCTGTACAACTCCATCGAGTGCTTGCGGATGTCCAGAATCGTCTCCGAACCGGAGCCATAGGTGGTCATCAAGCCGGCTGCATGCCAGGTCGTTCCCGACGTGAGTTGGTCCCGTTCCAGCAGAACGACGTCGCTGCAACCCATTTCGGCAAGGTGGTAGGCAACCGAGCAACCAATGATGCCGCCGCCAATGACAACGACTCTCGAACTTTCCGGTATCCCCGAATTAGGCATAATAATTCACACTCTTATTGGCTTTCAGACTATTTGAGCACGCGAACTGATAAATTTTTCGACTTCAGTCAGGTCGAATGGTGATGCCGTCATGACGATCAAATGATCTGCGCCTGCTTCGGCAAAAGCCTCGGCATTTTCCAGATCCTCAGGATTGACTGCCACCGTTCGTTCAATTTCTTTCGGGTCACGCCCAATCCTGTTGCACCACTGGTCGAGCACATTGTTCTTGTGCCTTACGTTCTCGACCGGACCAAAGACGTTTGACATGTCGGCATGCTCGGCCACGAGCCGGAGCGTGAACTTCTCTCCGCTGCCACCGATCATCAACGGCATTGATCCGTTCACCGGGCCGGGATTCAATTTGCCCAGGCGCTCTTTAACCACGGGCAGCCCGGCCTCGAGAATCTTCAGGCGCCCAACCGCCGTACCGAATTCATATCCATATTCGTCGTAGTCGCGCTCGAACCAACCTGAACCGAGACCCAGTACGAATCGACCATCGCTAATGTGGTCAATAGTGCGTGCCATATCAGCAAGCAGTTGAGGATTGCGGTAGGAATAACAGGTAACGAGTGCGCCAATCTGTGCGCGCGACGTATCGGCCGCCATCGCGGCAAGCAAAGTGTAGGCCTCGAAATGCGATTCGTCAGACTCGCCGTACAACGGAAAAAAGTGGTCCCACACCCAGATGCTGTCTACGCCCAGGGCGTCGGCTGCTCGCCAGGCTGCGCGCATCAGGGGCACACTGGTGGCTTGCGGGTGGATCTGGACTCCAATTTTCATGGCCGATGTTCTCCTCGCCAGGTTCAACATGGTTCAATTGCGGATCAATCTACTGCAATAATGCCGCTGCATAAACCATCCGGAATCGGGCAGACACAACCCCCGGTTTCCTGACGGCACACCAGGGTCACGGTCTGAAGGTCAGATCAATAGTCAGGCGGTGGTGTCGCACGCGCCCTTGCCGGTGCCCAGAACGGTTTTTTCATCACGCTGCAACGGGCGGCCTTGTTGTATTGACGCAGTTCTTTTTCGTAGTAGATTTCGGCCCAGATTTCGCCTTCCAGGCAATCTGTCTTAACCATCGCCAGCGCAATATTGGCCTTGACGGCCGGTGACCACATGGCCGACGTGACATAACCTATTTCCCGGGTACAGCGTTTGTTGCTGTACAGGTAGGAATGTTCAGCCGGCTTGTTGCCTTCGATATCCAGCCGGGTCAGCGTGTATTTCGGGCCACGCTCTTTTTCTTTCAACAGCGCATTGCGGCCATTGAAGTGCGGCTTGTTGAAATCAACCAACCAGCCGAGATTCAACTCGAAAGGCGTCTGGTCGTGTTCGAAATGAATGGTCTTGAGCGCTTCGTTGAATTCCATGCCCGGCATGATGAAGCCGGCTTCCAGGCGGGCCATGTTGGTGGCTTCTTCACCGAACGGTTGAATGTTGTAATCAGCACCGGCCGCATACAGCTCATCCCACATTTGCAGCGCCAATTCCGGATTGACCCATAACTCGTAACCCAGGTCACCGGTGAAACCGGTGCGCGAGACCATCAGGGTGTCGCCGTGAAAAGGGAAATGCCGAATATCGAATGGCTTTGCCGAGTCGATGCCGTGCAGGCCCATTTTCTTCAGGACCGCACAGGAAGTGGGCCCCTGCAGTGACAGGGCGGCAATATGATCCGACATATCCGTGACGGTCACATCGCTGAAACCGAAAGCACTCATCTTCAGCCAGGCGCCACAGGGGCTGCCGCAGGTCAGCATGAACCTGTCATCCGCCAGTTTGAAGATGGTGCCGTCGTCGACCATGCGGCCCTGGTCGGTACACCAGACCACGTAGGTCACCCGGTCAAGCGGTAATTTCGAGATATCCCGGGTCACCATGCGGTTCAGCATCGCCTCGGCATCGCGGCCCTGCACGTAATACTTCTGCATCGGGCAAATATCGTAAGTTGCGCAACTGTTGCGGACACAAAAATACTCATATTCCGCATCGTAATAGCACTCGGCGAATTTGTAGCCATTCCAGGAAGCCCAGGCATCACGGACATTCCATGCCGCCTCCCGCGGATGGAAATGAGACCGCATCAGTCGTTCGTCGGCGTATTTTTCTGCTGTATTCATGGTCTATTCGTCGTAAAAATCATCTTCGGGAACGGTGTTTGGCCGTTTCAGATCCATCAATATTTCACGCGCGGCATTCGCGCCGCAGGCAGCTGACACGCCACCGCCCGGATGCGTCGATGAGCCGCACATGTAGAGGTTTTTGACCGGCATCCGGTATTGTGCATAGCCCGGAAACGGCCGGTTGAACAGCAACTGGTCAATGGTCAGCTCACCCTGGAAAATATTGCCCTCGGTCAGCCCGATTTCCTGCTCGAGTTCATGCGGTGTACGCACTTCCATATGCACAATAAGGTCCTTGAACCCCGGACTGTATCGCTCAATCTTGTCAACCACCGCCTGGCCAAACCGGTCGCGTTCCCCGGGTGTCCATGGCCCATCGGCCAGGGTCGGCGGGCAATACTGGATGAAGTTTGACATCCAGTGTTTTCCAGGCGGCGCAACCGTCGGGTCCCACGCTGAAGGAATCACCGACTCAACGAAAGGATCGTCGGACCAGCGACCACGCTTCCAGCAGTCATAGGCCCGCTCCATGGTTTCCAGCGAACCGGTGAAGCCCTGCCCGCCCCGGTCTATGTAGCGGTTGTCGGGCAGGCCCTTGAATTTCGGCAACGCCGACAGGGCTATGTTGACCTTGCCGGAGGAACCCCGGATTTTAAACTGCTCTGCTTTCTCAAAAATCCCCGGTGGAAGATCTTTACGGTCCATGATCTTCGTGAACGTTCTTTTCGCATCCAGGTTCGAAACGACGATTCCGGAGTACAGTTCCTCGCCGCTTTCCAGCACTACGCCGCTGGCCTTACCGTTTTTCACCAGCACCTGGCTGACGCCCGCGTTGGTGCGAAGCTCTCCGCCATGCTCCTGCATGGCGCCGGCAATTGCATTGGAAATGGCGCCCATCCCGCCACGCGCCAGGCCCCAGGCGCCGATATTGCCATCGACGTCGCCCATCACGTGATGAAGCAGAATGTAGGCCGATCCAGGAGAAAAGACACCCAGCGCCGTGCCGATTATCCCGGCGCTGGACATTGCGGCCTTGACCAGGCCATTTTCGAAATAATCTTCGAGAAAGTCCGCAGCGCTCATGGTGAAAAATCGCACGTATTCGTACATTTCCTTTTCACCCAGCGCCCAGAACTGTTTGCCCAGGAACATCAGCTCGCGAATATCCCTTGGGCGCAGCGAAGTCGGGTCCGGAGGCGTTCGAAGCAGGGTCTTGCGAATGAACTGGGCATACCTTGCCAGGTCAGCCTGAAAGCGGTGCATCGCATCGGCATCGTGCGGGGAATGCCTTTTCAGTTCCAGGTAGGCCGCCTCTTCGTTCGGATAATCAACCAGTGTGCTGCCGTCATCGCCGAAATTCACCGTCCCGAGGTAGGGCACCAGTATCAGGCCATGTTTGGTCAGGTTCAGATCCCGGTGAATGGCCTGGCGCAACATGCTGCAAACGTAAGAGGCGCTGGAATACACCCAGCCCTCGTGCATTTCCCGTGATGTCGATGCGCCACCAATGTAGTCGTTTTTCTCGACCACGACGACATCCAGCCCGGCCTTTGCCAGGTAAGCCGCGTTCGTCAGGCCATTGTGACCCGCCCCGATAATGATTGCGTCGTATTTTTTCATGACCATCGGACTACCGTAGAATCTCGTGTGCCGCGTTGTGTCCCGGACTGCCGTTGAGGTCGCCTCCCGGGTGGCAGCCAGCCCCGCACAGATAAAGGCCCGGAAGTGGCGTGCTGTACTGAGCCGCCTGGTAGGTGGGGCGCATCATCAAGGCCTGGTCGAGTGCGAATTCCGTGTGGTGCCAGTGGCCGCCGGTGACTCCGAAGTCGCTTTCCAGATCCTTGGGCGTCAACAATTCGGAGTGAATGATCTGCCCGCGTATACCCGGCGCATATCGGGCAATGGCATCGATGGCCCGTTCGCGGAACGACTCTCGTTTCGAATCATCCCAACCACCCTTGAGCCGACGTGGCGCGTACATGACGTGGGCCGAGAGCACATGCTGCCCTTGCGGCGCCAGGGAAGAGTCGCGCAGACTGGGAATGACGATTTCCATCACCGGTTCATTCGAACATTCGCCGTATTTGGCTTCGTCGTAGGCAAACTCGATGGCGTCCATATGTGGTGCGATGATCATTCGGCCGCCAACTTGATCCAGCCCTGTGAATTCAGGCAAGCCGTTCAATGCCAGGTGCAGTTTCGCCACGTAGCCGTCACAGCGCAGGCGCCGGATCCGGTTGGTGAATTCGATTTCCAGGCTCTCAACACCCGCCAGGCTGAAGAATGTCGTTTGCGGATCCGCGGACGATACAACTCGATCTGCCTCTATTTTCTCGCCATTTGCCAACTCCACACCCTGCGCGGCGAGCACCCCGTCTTTGGTCCGCACCAGGATTCGCTCGACGGCTGTCGCGGTTCGAATCTTTGCGCCCGATGCGCTGGCTGCTGCATGCAGCGCTTCGATCAGGCTGCCGGGATCGCCACAATAGTCCCCGCTCATCCGGTAAAGCAGCGGCAGCACGGCGTGATTCGGGGAGCGTGGAGCCATTTTCGAGCCGATCAGCCCATCCCAACACAGGACTGACTTCAGTATCGGATGGTCGAAATTCTCGTCCATCAAGTCGCGGGCAGGCAGTGCCGTGATACGCATGAATTCGCGCATATCTTCTTTTCCGAGCATGCGCAGCTTCAGCCCTATTCGTCCAAACGTCATCATGTCGGCCAGATTGGTGATAGCGGCCCGGGGAATGGTTTTCAGCCAGAACGGTTTGAGCGCATCAGCAAAACGCTGCATCTGCTTCATGAAGTCGGGATAGGCAGCGGCGTCGCCGGCCTCAACACCCGTCACGGCGCCCCCCTGCAGCACAACGTGATGCCCCTCCTCGCTCAGCCCTATTGTTGGAAGCGATTCAGATGAAGTCCCGAAACCATGGGATTCAAGACCCAGGTCAGTGACGATTTTCTTTGGGAAATGATTGACCGAATGGGCCACGGGCGCTTTGAAGCCGGCATGAAATTCCCGGCTGGCAGCCAGGCCGCCGGGCTTGTCTGCGGTTTCGAGTACCAGCACCTTCTGCCCGGCCCTGGCCAGATAAGCGGCACAGACCAGTCCGTTGTGCCCTGCACCAATAATGATCGAGTCGTAATGTTCCACTTCGCCTGATTCCGCTGATCACTCGTAGACTAAGACTAAACACAGGGCAATCGCAATCCTACCGCGCCTACACGCGCAAAACATCCTTGTACAAACCAGCTAAAATATTCACTGTTTCCGTTTATAAATCAATAACATACTCTCTAACCGCCTGCGGACCCCGTGATTGCACCAGCACGGATTACCGGATCATGACCAAATACCTATATTATTTTGCGAAAAATTAACTTATATTGCACGCGCTAAAAGGCATAACAATTTGGAGGCACACCGCTATGAACGATAAATTTAAGCCAACTCGCCTGGCTGCTCTTGTCGCGCTGGCCTGTTTCAGCGTACCGCTGTTTGCGCAGAATACGGACCAGACCGACCAGGGACAAGATTCGGATGAAGCGATCGAAGAGGTGATCATCACCGGTTCGCGCATCCGGCAAAATCCCGTGGATGTACGTACACCCGTGCAGTTTTACAGCGAGGAAGACATGGATCTGACGAGTTCTCTGAACGCGGCAGATTTTCTTCAGCAACTGCCGATTACCGGATCCGCCATTAACCGGCTGAATAACTCGTCCGGCAACCTTGGTTTCCCGCCTGATGGCGCCGGGATCGGGGCTGGCGCATCAGAGATCGACCTGCGTAACCTGGGCTCCAAGCGGACCCTGGTGCTGGTCGACGGCAGACGCTGGATCCGCGGCACGTCCGCTTCCGGTGTTTCCGGCGCAGTGGACGTTAATTCCATTCCCAACAACGCCGTCAAGACCATCGAGATTTCGATGGATGGCGCCTCTACCGTGTATGGCTCAGACGC
>CALDVW010000049.1 GCA_937924405.1 uncultured Lysobacterales bacterium | reverse complement strand
CTCCTACAGTTTTGGATAAGCTACGGGTATGTCCATCGAGTTGTTGCCCGACCACCTGATAAACCAGATTGCTGCCGGCGAGGTGGTCGAGCGGCCTTCGTCAGTCGTCAAGGAATTGGTGGAGAACAGCCTGGATGCTGGCGCCCGATCCGTAAAGGTTCAGCTGGAGCAGGGCGGCAAGCGCGTCATCCGCATAAGCGACGACGGGCTGGGAATGGCGGGTGAGGAACTGGCGCTGGCGCTGCAGCGCCACGCGACCAGTAAAATTGCCAGCCAGGACGATCTCGAACGGGTCGCGACCATGGGATTCCGTGGCGAGGCGTTGCCGAGCATTGCATCGGTAGCGCGCCTCGACCTCTCATCCCGGCAGCCCGACCACGATCATGCCTGGTCGGTCAGGGTCCGCCGGGGCGAAGTTTCAGAGCCGGAACCTGCTGCGGCCCCGGCCGGAACCTGCGTTACCGTCGAAGACCTGTTCTACAATGTGCCGGCGCGGCGCAAGTTCCTGAAAGCCGAGCGTACCGAATTCAATCATATCGATCTGCTGTTGCGGCGTTTCGCACTGGCGCGCTTCGATGTGGGTTTCGAGTTGCAGCACAACGGCAAAACCGTCAGCTCACTTCCACCTGCACTGGATGAGGCCGAACAGGAAAGGCGATTGCGCAGGGTCATGGGCAAGGATTTCCTGGAGCACGTGATCCGCATCGATGAAGAAAGGGGAAGTATCGGACTGCGGGGCTGGGTGGCGGAACCCCGTTATAACCGGGCCCAGTCGGATCGGCAGTTTTTCTTTGTCAACGGCCGGGCGGTGAAGGATCGTGTCATTGCCCATGCCGTGAGATCGGCCTTCCGGGATGTTCTGTACCACGGGCGCCACCCGGCATTCGTGTTGTTTTTGCAGGTACCTCCCGAAGCAGTGGACGTCAATGTTCATCCGCAGAAACACGAAGTGCGTTTCAGGGATACGCGAATGGTTCATGATTTCCTGTTTTCCTCCTTGCACCGGGCGCTTGCGGATGCCGGTTCCGGCGCCATGCGCCCGGGCGCCGGCCTGGCAGCTGGCTTACCGCCAGGGCTGGCAGGCAACCTGGCCAACCAGCCTGGGATGTCACTCCCCGTGCGCGAACAAATCAGTGCCTATGCGCAGGTGCTGGGCGCCACAGAGGCTCGAGGCAGTGACCGTCCGGCAGAAGCGCCTGCGGTTGACGGAGATGATGAAATTCCGCCACTGGGCTTTGCGCTGGCCCAGTTGCACGGCGTATACATCCTGTCGCAGAACGGCAACGGCCTGGTGATGACCGATATGCATGCCGCACACGAACGTATCACTTACGAACAGCTCCAGAGCCGATACTTGACCGAGGGCATCACAGGGCAGCGCCTGCTGGTGCCTCTGGACGTACGGGTCAGTGAAGCCGAGGCCAACCTGGCCGAGGAGCGCCGCGCCGAGCTGGAAAGCCTGGGCCTGGTGCTCGACCGCTCGGGCCCCGAGAGCCTGGTGCTGCGGGAGGTGCCGGCCCTGTTGGCCGGTTCCGACGCAGCCCGCTTGCTGCTCGATGTGCTGTCCGACATGGGTGGGATGGGTAAAAGCGAACGGGTGGAATCGGAATCCAATGAAATTCTGTCGACCATGGCCTGTCACGGATCGGTTCGGGCCAATCGCCAGTTGACCCTGCCCGAAATGAACGCCTTGCTGCGCGACATGGAGCGTACCGAGCGTTCAGGACACTGCAACCACGGCCGCCCCACGTGGATTCAGCTGGATATGCCCACGCTGGACCGGCTTTTTCTGCGTGGCCGCTGATGGTCGACCCGGCCCCCAAACCACCTGCCATTTTCCTGATGGGGCCGACGGCGTCGGGTAAAACCGCGCTGGCAGTCGAGCTGAGAAAGCGGTTCCCGGTCGATATCATCAGCGTCGATTCCGCGCTGATTTACCGGGACATGGCTATCGGAACGGCCAAACCTGACGCCGAAACCCTGCAACAGGCGCCCCATGCCCTGATCGATATCCGTGACCCGGCGCAGAGCTATTCGGCGGCGGAGTTCAGGGAAAACGCACTGGTCGAAATGTCAAAGGCCGTCACCAACGGCCGCGTGCCCTTGCTGGCCGGTGGAACCATGCTTTATTTCAAGGCGCTTTCCAGGGGTTTGGCCAAGCTGCCTTCGGCCAGTCCGCAAATTCGACGGGAGATCGAAGAGCAGGCCAGGGAAGCCGGCTGGCAGATCATGCATGCCCGGCTGGCGGTCAAGGACCCGGAGAGCGCGGAACGCATCCATCCGAATGACCCGCAGAGAATACAGCGCGCACTGGAAGTTATCGAAATAACCGGGCGACCGCTGAGTGAGCTTCTGCAGGAACACGAAGAGCAGGACCTGGGCTATCGCCTGCTCAAGATTATCGCCTGCCCGCAACCGAGGTCCGTGCTACATGAACGCATCGAACAGCGTTTCCGAAAGATGCTGGATGAGGGGTTTATGGAGGAGATGAAGGCGCTGCGCAGCAGGGGCGATCTCAACCTGGACTTGCCCTCCATGCGTTGTGTCGGCTATCGCCAGGCCTGGGCTTACCTCGACGGGGAAATCAGCTTTGACGAGATGTGCCTGAAAGCGACTGCGGCCACGCGCCAGCTGGCCAAAAGGCAACTCACCTGGTTAAGGCAGGAATCAGGAGCCCTGTGGTATGATCCCACTGTGGAAAAAGCTCAGAATATCGTGTTCAGGGAAGTTGAAAAATTCCTTGAAATTTGAGCTTGCCGTACCTAGATAAATCAAATCCCGTCCATCATCTGACAAATCACACGGGTGAAGCGAACAATAAAGGAGAGCGGACATGTCAAAAGGTCAGTCATTACAAGAACCATTCCTCAATGCACTTCGCCGTGAGCGGGTGCCGGTGTCCATCTATCTTGTCAACGGAATCAAGCTGCAGGGCCAGGTCGAATCATTTGATCAATTTGTCGTGTTGCTGAAGAATTCAGTCAGCCAGATGATCTACAAACACGCGATATCCACCGTGGTTCCGGCACGGAATGTACGTGTGTTCGAAGAGGACGAGGCTTGAGGCTACTTTCTTGAGGCGCTACTTTGTTTGATCGCGCCGAGCGTGGTGACCGCGCAGTCATCCTGCATCCTGTATTCAAACTGACCGGGCCTGACGCATTGGACGAGTTCCAGGAACTCGCCCGGTCGGCGGGCGCCGAGATTGCGGGCGTCCTGACGGCTCCGCGTGACCGCCCCGAAGCCCGTTTTTACGTAGGCAGCGGAAAAATCGAGGAACTCGCGGGTCTGGTGGAGGAGAGCGGCGCCGACCTGGTGCTGGTCAGCCAGTCCCTCAGCGCTGTCCAGGAAAGAAACATCGAAAAAGTCTGTCAATGCAGGGTGCTGGACCGGGCCACCCTGATCCTTGATATTTTTGCCCAGCGGGCACAATCCTACGAAGGCAAGCTGCAGGTTGAACTGGCCCAGTTGCGGCATCTCTCGACCCGGCTGGTGCGGGGCTGGACTCACCTGGAGCGCCAGAAGGGCGGTATCGGTCTGCGGGGTCCGGGTGAGACCCAGCTGGAAACCGACCGCCGGCTGATTGGCGTGCGTATCCGCCAGTTGAGGACCCGGCTGGAAAAAGTGGCGCGGCAAAGGGACCAAAGCCGCCGCCAGCGGCTGCGCTCGAGGGCCCCACTGCTGGCCCTCGTGGGCTACACCAATGCCGGTAAATCAACCCTGTTCAATCGGCTGACCGGCGCCTCGGTAGGCGTGGAAGACCGGCTGTTCGCCACGCTCGATCCCACCGTGCGGCGAATGCAGGATATGCATTGTGGTGAAGTGTTGCTGGCGGACACAGTAGGTTTCGTCAGCGATTTGCCGCACGAACTGATCGCCGCATTCCGCGCCACCTTGCAGGAAGCACGTGAAGCAGACCTGTTACTGCACGTGGTGGACATGTCGGACCCCTATCGGGTAGAGCGGCAGCACGATGTGGACGAGGTACTGGAAACCATTGGCGCGGGCGAGATACCTGTGATTCGCGTTTACAACAAAATCGACCGGGCCGGGCAGGCTGTCAAACTGCGCCGCGACGAGCACGGAAAGCCGGTCAGCGTCAGTATTTCGGCCCGGCAGGGGGAAGGAATCGATGAATTGCGTGAGGCCATCAGCGAGCTGTTGGCCAGTGAGAGAATCAATCGTTGGATAGAACTGGAAGGCAAGGACGGCAAACTCCGTGCACATTTATTTGAATTGGGTGTAGTCAGCGAGGAGCGGATCACGGAGAATGGGTCCTGGATGCTTCATGTCGACGTCCCGAAGGAAACGGCGGAACGGCTGGCCCGTCTGCCCGGTAATGAAGGCCTGAAAGCCCGCGAGCAGATTCTGGCCTGACTTTGATAACTTGAAAGCCTTTGTCGTCAACCCAACTTAGCTGATGTCAAAGGACAGGAGATACACATGCCCTGGAAAGAACCCGGTAAGGGTGACAAAGACCCCTGGAATTCAGGGAATCAGCAACCCCCCGATCTGGAAGAAGTATTCCGCAACGTGAACAGCAGATTACGCTCCATTCTCGGCGGAGGCGGCGGCAATAGCGGCCGCAAATCAGATTCTTCCGGCACTGGCGGAATGTTCGGCATTCTGCTGGTGGCTTTACTGCTGTGGATTGGCTGGGACGCCGTACACATAGTCGATGAGGCTGAGCAGGGCGTCGTTTTGCGCTTCGGGGCCTATCACCGGACGCTGTCGCCGGGTATCAACCTGACGTTTCCGCGTCCTTTTGAAACCATGACGGTGGTCAATGTCAGTAATGTCCGGTCGCTTGAAGATCGCGGCCACATGTTGACTGAAGATGAAAACCTGGTTGAGTTCAATTACAAGGTTCAATACCGGATTGCCGCGGCGCAGGATTTCCTGTTCGAGGTTCGTGACCCCGAGGCGACCGTCAAGCACGCCGCCGAAAGCGCCTTGCGCGAATCGGTGGGCACCAATCCCCTGGATGCCATCCTCGAGGGCAACCAACGCGAAACGGTGCGCATAGAGACGCAGCGGGTTTTGCAGGAAACGCTTGATCGCTACCAGGCCGGAATCCAGGTCACCCAGGTCAACTTCACCGACGTCAGTGTGCCGGCACAGGTGCGGGAAGCCTACTCGGACGTGATCCGGGCCCGTGAGGACCGCGAGCGCTACATCGAGGAAGCCCGGGTTCACGCCAACAGCGTGGTGCCGGAGGCGCGTGGACAGGCAGCTCGTGTGATCCAGGAAGCCGAGGGTTACAAGGCGGCCACCGTGGCATTGGCCGATGGTGAAGCCCAGCGCTTTATCCTGATGCTCAGGGAATATCAAAAAGCCCCTGAGATCACGCGCAAGCGACTGTACCTGCAGACTATGGAGAACGTCTTTGCGCGTTCACAGAAAGTACTGCTGGACGCGGACAGCAATGGCAATGTCTTATACCTGCCCCTGGACGGGTTGGGTGGAAACACCAGCTCGCGGGGCGCATTGATGCCGCCGGTGGTTACGCCCGATGGCGGTCCGGTTGGGGAAAACCAGGCGACAAGCCGAACTTCACGCAGGGAGGGCAGACAATGAAACGCTCCATCTTATTGATATTGGTCGTCGCCCTGGGTGTATTGGGTGTTTCCAGCCTGTTCATCGTGACCGAGACGGAATACGCGATTAAATTCCAGCTTGGCCGCATTATCCGTTACGATTTTGAACCAGGCATTCACATCAAATTGCCGTTCGTCAATAACGTTCGGAAATTTGATAATCGGTTGCTGACACTGGACACCAGCCCCGAACAAATGATTACTTCCGAGCAGAAGTTCGTTGCTGTTGATTCTTTCGTGAAATGGCGCATCGTGGATGTGTCGCGCTTCTACACATCGACCCAGGGCAACGAACGGATTGCTTTGAACCGCCTGGACAGTATCGTCAAGGACCGCATCCGCAACCAGATCGCCAGTCGCACACTGGTGCAGGTGATATCCGAGCAGCGGGTTACGACCATGCAGGATATCGCCAGGGAAGCCAACATCGCGGCCGCGGAGTTTGGTATCGAAGTGGTCGATGTGCGGATCAAGGCCATCGAGTTGCCTGACGATGTGCGTGAATCCGTTTTCCGCCGCATGGCCGCCGACCGTCAGAAGGAGGCCAACCTGTACCGCTTCGAGGGCCGTGAATCGGCCGAGAGAATCCGCGCAGATGCAGATCGTGAAGTGCAGATCCTGCTGGCCGAAGCGGAACGTGACGGCCAGACATTGCGCGGTGAAGGCGACGCCACGGCCACGGAAATTTACGCCGATTCCTTTGGCCAGGACGAAGAGTTTTACGCATTCACCCGC
>CALDVW010000048.1 GCA_937924405.1 uncultured Lysobacterales bacterium | reverse complement strand
GCGGAAGTTGCTGTGGTACAGTTTTGGACAGCGGCAAGTAACCCAAAATGGTCTTTTGCTGCATACCTAAAGGGTTGTCGTTATGGATCAGTTTGAATACGTCATGGTACTTGTGTCGATTATCGTCGGCCTCGGAATCGCACACATTCTCCTCGGCATTGGCGGCATTATCGACCGACTGTCACATAAAGAAAATCCTTTGGAACTCAGCCTGGCTCATGCCTCGTGGCTAGGGTTCTGCTTCTCGTGGTTGGTCATGTTCTGGTGGTGGGAGTACCGTTTTTCGAGCAGGGTATCTGACTGGACCATGGGGCTGTATCTATTCCTGATTACTTATGCAGTCACCCTTTTTCTCCTTCAGGCTGTGCTCGTACCTAGAACCTGGGACGGGGTCAAGAGCTTGAAAGATTTTTTTCTGGAGCGACGGGCGTGGTTTTACGGCCTTCTCATGTTTGCAACGATTCTGGATCTTCTTGACAGTTACCTTAAGGGTGGATTCGAATACATTTTGGACACCGGTATTATTAATATGGTGTTCGCCGCATCAACTATTCCGATTGTTATCATTGGTGTAACTACAACTAAAATGCGCTTCCACAATTTTGTAGGCCTTGTATTTTTCGGCTGGCAGCTCCTGCTTGGGTTTGGCAACATCAATGTTTTGGCATCCTGATCAGTCTTTGCAAACTCCAAACATACTGAATACCAACACCCTTGGTTCTGATGCACCAAGTTCCGCTCCTGGCCGATAGCAGAACTAACTGGCACCCAATTTTCAGCCGATTTGAGTTCTGCTTTGCGCTCAATAGCGGAACTAAGCCTGCTTGAGGTGTTTATCCCCACTTGCACGACCCATTGTAGCCATTGAGCTACCTCCTCAGCGGGTCGTTTAATGCCAGTATTTCATGCACGAGCAATGCATGAAATTAAGGCGTATTGTAAAAATACAGTACTAACAATAATCAATTGGCACGGATGCATTGAGCACGGATGTGAACGGGTCAATTGATGTCTATTCCGCAATTTCCTGGTTTCCGTCCGTATATATAGTAAGAGCCTGCGCACATGTGTGCGGTTGAGCGCATACATATGAGAATGCAGGGTTCAGAATAAAGCGAGAAGGACGCCACAACTAAAGTGCGGTTGAGGCAAGCGAAACTACGAGAAGAAATTCAATGAACATTCGAATTCTGACCATTCCTAATCGCTCGAATTTGATTCCCCAATGCGACTAGAAGCAGTCGTTGGCATGGCTGGATACCTGATGGCTGCTATCGACCCTTTATCGAACTTTAGGAAATAAGATTCTGATCTCTGATTTCGGCCAAGACTCTCATTTCGCTCTATTTAAGTGCATCTGCTACGGTTGCGCTCATCGCCGCAGGAAATCCGACAACAATAATTCTCTTGATCGCGAGGGCGTTATCTACGCCCCATGGCGTCTTATCGATCAGGGCAAGCAATATGGCAACGACGAACAGTGATATGAGATAAGTCGAGATAACCCGAATGAAAAACTGACCCCAGAACTGTTCAAAATAGCTTTTGTAGAAATTGAAATATACGAATGTCGCGATAAAGAAAACGGACAAAATCGCTATTCCAATGATATTGGCAGTGGCCAGCTGACTTCCGAGATCCCAGGTTTCCTCGGTATATGCGGCAGGAATGGCTAAAATCGAAGCGCCGACGACGACCTGAAGCAGATCACGTAATCGAAACTCCACTGACAACGGCTTCACGACTCGTTGAATGACATTTCCGGCCTTATCGACGATGGGAATGATTCGGTGCAAATACCCATTGCGCCCGAGTCGTTCGACGCTCACATCTGCGGATGTCATTTGTTCATTATCTTCTTGCACTGTTTTGACCATCGAATGGGACTCTTAATGCCAATCTACAACCAGGAAACACCAGTGACAAGCTGAATGCCGAAATGTCTGCAAACGGGTTGCCCATTTTAATTTTCTTTTCGATTATCGGGAATGATCTCATCGCTTTCGTGGTCAAAGCACTCCAGTTTCAGTGTGCCGTCCATGTGTACGTCACGTTGCGGGAATGCGATCGTGATGTCGTTTTCGCGCAACAACTCATCGATCCGGAAGCGAATCTCACTACGCAATCGTCGCAAGTCTCCTCCAGGCTTCAACTGAGTCCAGAAAAAGGCTTCAAATATCAGTGCGCTGTTGCCGAAGTCCTGGAAAAGAATCCGCGGTTCGGGATCTTTCAGGACGTCTTCCTGCTCCAGTACCGCTCTCTCAAGGAGTTCGGCCACCCGGCGGACCGGCGAGCCATAAGCGACGCCTACGCTAACGAATATCCGGATGTCCTCATCCCCGAGATTCCAGTTCACCACTACGTTTTCCAATAGGTGGCTGTTGGGAATAACGATTCGGACCCCGTCCACTCGTTTGATGCGCGTGGAGCGGGTATTGATCGCCTCGACACGCCCCAACGTGCCGTTAACCTCCAGCAGGTCGCCGATGCGAATCGGACGTTCGCCCATCAGGATCCATCCGCTGATGAAGTTGTTGATGATGTTCTGCGCTCCAAATCCGATGCCGATGGCAATCGCACCAGAAATAAAGGCGAATGCGCCTAGTGGGACTCCCAGCATCCCAAGCGCCGTGAAGAACAAAATAGCCAAGACGGCGGCCCATAAGACCTTCTTGATCAGCTGCACGACGTTGGCATCTTTGCCGCCATCCAAAAGCCGCTTCGTTAGCTGACGAATCAACCAGGCAGCCAGAATCAGTGCAATTGAAACTGTTAATAAGGCAGCAACCAACTGGCCGATGGTGACCGAATTCTCACCCAGGCTGAGCAGCTCCCAATTCATCAATTTGATTATCCATTCCATGACCAGGTTCCGCCTCGATGCTTCAAGTCCATGACACAATCATACCGTTTCGGCGAGTATTAACAGGAAAGTCTTTGATCATTTCTTTGGCCTCGGCCTGTCGACGGCAAACTTACGTCTCGTGCTTCAATGCAAAAGCGTGTGACCATTGCTTTGCGAAGCATTGTTAAATTTGCAAATTTACACCCTATTGCTTGGCAGTTAGGGCCGCTTCTGGCCGAACTGAGAACTAAACTGCGCCGTGAATAGAGGCCTGGGGAGTTCCACTGTTCGATCAGGAGCAGGTGCAGCCAGCAGGCGGCCATTGCGGTAACAGAAAAACCCATAAAGGCCAGCGTGGTTACCCGGATTTCATTTTTTCGAAGTATTGAAGCATGTGTTCCACGGTCGTGGCGTGCGACATGTTGGTCTCAATGGTTTTCCTTGCATTACCGGCAAGCCTTTGCAGAGTTTCCCTGTCCCCGTAGAGCAGGCGCACCTTGTCGGCAACCGCCTTTCCATCCTTGATGGGCACGATAAACCCATTGACATTGTCTTCTATGAATTCGGTAGGTCCACCGCAATCACTTGTTATAACGGGTGTACCGTTGGCCAGAGATTCAAGCAGAAACCGCGATAACCCTTCTTCCAGCGAAGTCAGAACCGAAATGTCGCAGGCAGCCGCAATTTGTGGAACATCACTCCGGAATCCGGGTTGAATGATCCGGTCAGCGACGCCGGTATTCTTGATCTGGGATTGATAGGGCTCGCCATCAAAACCATCACCAATCATGATGAGGTTGATGTCCTCCAGGTCTTTCAGATGCACCATGGCATCCAGCATGTACTCCTGGCCTTTGCTTGGCCGATTACTGCCAAGGAACAGCAAGTTAAATTTTTGCGACGAGGCCCCTATATTCTCAAGGATGATGGGGCTGTCGCGGTACCAGGCAATGTCATGCCCTTTGTAAATGATCTCCAAATTCGGCCTGATTGCCCTGCGTACTTTTTTTTCTACATTGTCTTTTACTGCGATTGACAGGCAGACATAGCCATCGATTCTGGGGTGCAGGGTACACAGGTAGTTGGTGATGTCTCTTCTATACATTCCCCGAGTCGTGCCTCTATAGGCAATCATTTTTGCATTCGTCCCTATACAGCCGAATGCGGCGTTCGGGATGCCACCGGAATCCGTCGCGTACACAATGTCTATCTGGTGGGACTTAATAAACCGATGTATCTGCCTGATAACCGCCCAGGAATATTTTCGGGGCGTTTTCAACATCACTACGTTCACATCTGAATTAAGATACTCATCCAGGTAAGCATTGTCCTCGTTTAGCATGATGGTGACGTCATGGCCGGCTTTCGCAAAAGAGATATAACATTCTGCTTCCGGACGAACTGCCTGGTAGGAACGTCCGAAATTTGGGAGTGCCAGTATCTTGAGCATGAGACGCGGTTTTTCCGTTAACAAACGTTAATCGTTTCATTCTAACTGAACACCAAATCACAGGACATTAACCGATATAATCGAGGCTGACCTCCCTGAGATATAGAGGTCATGACTCAACGGCGCGGTTGCGGGTACATCGGGCTGTTCGATTTTGGTTTTGAGGAATCCTGGTAAGCGCATGCACGGACCGAAGAACTCCATCCTCAAACGCTGGCATGCCCTGACAATCACGCCGGCCCGCGCGCGCCGAATCTGGCGCCACCCCTACTGGCGGGAGCAGGGCGGTTACCGCGACATCAACTGCGCGCACTGCCCGCGTTTCGAGGCCGGGCGGGTGAGCTGCGGCATCGCCTTCGGCACCCCACTTCGCAAGTGCGCGGCGTCGGCCATCGAAGCCCACCTCAACGACTGCGCAGGCATGCAGGTTCTGGAAATCGGTTTCGGGCGCTGGATGCTGCCGCGCAACCTGGTCCGGCGAAGCGGCGGCAGCTGGACCGGTATCGACCCGGGTCAGCCGCCGGAGAACCAGGCGCAACTGGGCCGGGGCGGGCACGGCCAGGCGGCGGATATCCCCTTTGCGGACGATACCTTCGACATGGTGTTTGGCATCCAGACTCTCGAGCATTGGGGCCAAATCCATGGCGGCCGTCAGCCTTCGGAATACGCTGATTGCATGGCGGAGGTCCGCCGCGTGATGAAACCGGATGGCCGCGTCTACCTGGACTCACCGCAGCATTTCCACGGCCACGAGATGTTCATCATGGGTGACGTGGCGCGTATACGGGCCGTATTTGACAATGCCGGCTGGCAGGACATCGTGGTGGAGCGCTGGCGCCGGGAATACGCACCCCTGGAAAAATATCCGCCCAGCGCCAAGGTGCAGCGGGAGTGGCCCACCGAGATTTCCAGCTATTCCGACGCAGAGGTCGAGGAGGTGCGGGACAAGGCTTCCGTTTGGCTGCTGACTATCAGTGCGCGCAACCCTCGCTGAATTCAACAAGGCAGGAGATGAAGCTGGAGCGGGTGAACGGAATTGAACCGTCATCATCAGCTTGGGAAGCTGAGGTAATGCCATTATACGACACCCGCTTCAGGGCCTGAATATTACCTCAGGCGGTTAGCGCCGTCACGTGGGCGGCCGAAGCGCTGGCTAGCGCATCCAGATCGTAGCCACCCTCCAGGATGGAGACCACCCGGCCCTGGCAAACGGTGCCGGCGTAGCCGCAAATTTCCGTGGTGATCCAGCCGAAATCGTCGTCTTCGAGTTCCAGTTGACCGAGCGGGTCCTGCAGATGCGCGTCGAAGCCTGCCGAAATAATGATCAGGTCAGGCCGGAACCCTTCCACCGCGACCAATCCTTTTTCAGACCACACCTTGCGGAATTCTGACCCACCGGCTCCCGCCGGCAGCGGCAGATTCAGGATGTTTCCACAACCGGTCTCATTCGGATAGCCGGTGCCGGGATACAACGGCATCTGGTGGCTGGATACGTACAACACGTCCGGCGACTGCTCGAAAATGGCCTGGGTGCCGTTGCCGTGATGAACGTCGAAATCGATGATGGCCACCCGCTCCACATGGTGTTCAGCCAGGGCGTGGCGGGCTGCCACGGCGGCATGGTTTAGCAGGCAGAAGCCCATTGCTAAAGAGGACTCGGCATGATGGCCTGGCGGTCGGGTGACGCAAAATGCGTTTTTCGCTTTACCGGCAAAAATCTGCTCGGTAGCAAAACAGGCGGCGCCACTGGCTCTCAAAGCGGCGTCTGTAGAGCCGGCAGACAGGAAAGTATCCGGATCCAGTGCCACAGGACCCGCACCGGGTTCCGCGTCGGGTTCCAGGTCGAGCAAGCCCTCCCAATACTGCTGAGAATGGGCAAGATGCACCTGGGCCAGGGTTGCCGCCGGTGCCGGCAGGAGTTCAGTGCCCGGAATATTGCGCACCGCATCGAGTACCGCGGTGACGCGCCCGGGGCGTTCCGCGTGGCCCCGGCCGGGATTGTGTTTGAGGCAATCGTCGTGGTGCAGGATAAGTGTCTTCATTGGTGCCTATAGTACAGGCAAAATCGTGGTTTCTCTTACCTCTTCCATCACCACATAACTGCGTGAATCGCTGACCCCGGGCAGGGCGAGTATTTTCTCTCCCAGCAGGGTCCGGTATTCATACATGTCCCTGACCCGGGCCTTCAGCAGGTAATCGAAGTTTCCCGACACCAGGTGGCACTCCAGCAACTCCGGCAACTTGACAGCTTCGCGCCGGAAATCACGAAAGGCGTCGGGGGATGTTCTAAGCAGGTCGATTTCAACGAATACCAACAGCCCGGCATCAACCAGGTGGGGATCAAGCAACGCCGTGTAACCCTGGATAAAACCCCGCCTTTCGAGCCGCCTTACCCGCTCCAGGCAGGGTGTGGTCGAAAGGTTGACTTTTTTCGCCAGCGCAACGTTGGAGATCCGGCCGTCCTGTTGCAGATGGTGAAGAATCAGGCGATCCGTTCGGTCGAGTTTGCGGGGTTTCCGCAATCTTCTTTTCATTTAAAAACCTATTTAAAGCAATTAAAACAGTATAAATAACTGGATTATGTCCTTATTTGGGATAAAAAACCATGCGTTAAGCTTTAAAATTAGAATATAGAAACATTATCGGAGTGAAATCATGAAAGTCGGTGTACCCAAGGAAATCAAGAATCACGAATACCGGGTTGGGCTTGTGCCTGCTTCCGTCCGCGAGCTGACGCTGCGCGGACACGAGGTTTACGTGCAGACAACGGCTGGTGCAGGCATCGGCCTGGAAGACAGTCATTATGTAGCGGCGGGCGCCACGGTCCTGGCTGATGCGGCAGAGGTCTTCGACACCGCGGAAATGATTGTGAAAGTAAAGGAGCCGCAGGCAGTCGAGAGGGCTATGTTGCGTGAAGACCATACGCTGTTCACCTACCTTCACCTGGCGCCCGATGCGCCGCAGACGGAAGATCTGGTTAAAAGCGGTGCAACCTGTATCGCTTACGAAACCGTGACTGATAGGCGGGGACAGCTGCCCCTGTTGGCGCCCATGTCGGAAGTGGCCGGGCGGCTGTCTATCCAGGCAGGCGCCTGGTGTCTCGAAAAAGCTCGCGGTGGTTCCGGGGTTCTGCTCGGTGGCGTGCCGGGCGTGGAGCCTGCAAAAGTCGTCATCATTGGTGGTGGCACTGTCGGTTTCAATGCCTGCCAGATGGCAGTGGGACTGGGTGCGCGAGTCTGCGTCCTGGACCGCGACGCCAACGTAATGCGCTTCCTGGACGCGACTTTCGAAAGCCGGATAGAAACTGTTTTCTCGAATGCTGAATCCATTGAGCGGCATATCAGGAATGCCGATCTGGTGGTCGGGGGTGTATTGATACCCGGCGCCGCGGCACCGAAGCTCGTGACCCGTGAACACCTGTCCATGATGCGGCCCGGTTCAGTGCTGGTGGATGTCGCCATCGACCAGGGTGGTTGCTTCGAAACCTCAAAGGCGACCACGCATGCCGAGCCGACTTACATCGTCGACGACATCGTTCACTACTGTGTCGCCAATATGCCGGGGGCGGTGCCACGCACATCGACCTTTGCCCTGAACAACGCGACGTTGCCGTTCACGCTGGCGCTGGCTGACAAGGGTCCGCACAAGGCCATGATTGACGATCACCACCTGCTGGACGGCCTGAACGTGCATCGCGGCAAGGTGACTTACGAAGATGTGGCCCGTGACCTGGGCTATGAATTTGTGCCCGCCAGGGAGGCGCTGACACTGTAATCAAGACGGGGAAAGCGGGAAGATCAGTACCTGAAGTGCTTGATCTTCTCGCCTTTCTGCCCAAGCTCGGTCATGGCTTCGATGCCGATTTTCAGATGCTTGCCCACCCAGTCGGCTGTGACTTTTTTGTCGGATTCCTCGGTTTTTACGCCGTCGGGCGTGACCGGAACATCCGACACCAGCAGCAGGGCGCCGCGGGAAATTTCATTGGCGTGCCCCACGATAAACAGCGTGGCTGTTTCCATGTCGATACCGATGCAGGTCATGTCATGCAGCTTTTGGTGGAAGGCGGCATCATGTTCCCAAACCCGGCGGTTGGTGGTGTAAATGACACCGGTGCGGTAGTCGACTTCATGCTCCAGGATCTTGTCCGACACGAACTTGTGCAGCTTGAATGAAGGCAACGCCGGGACCGCCGGCGGGAAGTAATCGTCACTGGTGCCTTCACCCCTGATAGCGGCGATCGGTAAAATGAAGTGGCCGATCTCCGACGATTGTTTCAGCCCGCCGCACTTGCCCAGAAACAGCACTCCCTTGGGGTGGATCGAACTGAGCAGATCCATGATGGTTGCTGCATTGCTCGACCCCATCCCGAAATTGATGATGGTCAGCCCGTCACTGTTGGTGGCCGCCGGCATGGTGCGGTCTTCACCGTAAACATCACAGCCGAACCGCTCGGCGAACAGGTGCACGTAATTGTGGAAGTTGGTCAGCAACACATAGTCGCCGAAACGGTCCAGCGGCATCCCGGTATAGCGGGGCAGCCAGTTCTTTGTGATATCCAGTTTGTTCAGCATTCAATTCTCCGCGGATTTTGCCGAGGGCTTTACTCGCCATAAGAAAATACTATACACGTGTAATCCTTTCGGCCAGATCATTGACCTGTAATCCGGTGATAAGCCTGGTTTTATCAGCTATTGGTGATTATCGACAGGAACCGCACTGGGACTTCAACCAGTTCTTCAGGCCCGTGCGGGGCGTCTGCATCGAAAAACAGGGAATCACCCGCAGACAGGTGATAGGTGGCGTCCGCATGTCGGTAGACCACCACACCCTCCAGCATGTAGATGAATTCCACTCCTTTATGCTGAAAAATGGGAAATACCTCTGAATCCTCTTCGAGGGTAATCAGGTATGGCTCAACCGATACGTCGCTGTGAATACTGTGCCCAAGCAACTGGTATTGGTGGCCGGCCCGGGTGCCCCGCCGTTCAATTGGCAAGCCATGCCCTGCGCGCACGAAAGTGGCATCCCGCTGCTCTTCAAACTGCCGGAACAGGGCTGTAACCGGCACGTTAAGCGCCAGGGAGAGCGAGCGCAGCGTCGCCAGCGAGGGCGAAATATTGCCATTTTCTATTTTGGATAACATGCCTGGCGACAATTCAGCGCGTTCGGCCAATTCGGTAACGGTCAGGCCGAGCTGCTTGCGGTAGCGTCTGACCTGGCTGCCAATGGCCTGCTCAAGTTCGTTCCCGGTGCTCTGAATATGGGCGGGGTCTGCCTGTCCTGCTGCATTTTGATGCTTCATCATGGCCAGGATATTTTCACTTTAAAGTTTTCCTCTGAAGAAATAAACTTTACCACGAGTTCAATCCATCGTACACTGATCGAGTTAAGCAAGGGTCTGTAAAAGATGTGTGGAATTGTTGGAATATATTATAAAAACAAAGAGTTAAATAATCATCTTGGGGCAATGTTGTCATCCATGCTGGTACAGATGAGCGAGCGCGGGCCGGATAGTGCTGGTGTTGCAGTCTATCGGGATTCTCCGGGCTCATCAGGCACCAAGCTGACCCTGCACTGTGCTGAACCCGATTATGACTGGGCCGGCTTGTGCTCGTCGCTCGGCAGGGAGTTCAATACCGATCCCGGGATCGAGGTTCGAGCCAGCCATGCCGTTGTGTCCACGATCGCCCCGCTGCAGGAACTCCGGTCATGGCTAAGCCGCAACTGCCCCGATCTGCGCGTTATGAGTGCAGGCAGCACGATTGAGATCTACAAGGAAGCCGGCGCGCCGCGGGACTTCGTGGAGCGCTTCCAGTTGCAGGACTTTCAGGGCAGCCACGCATTGGGACATACGCGAATGGCCACCGAAAGCGCGATCACCACCCAGCATTCGCATCCGTTTTCCACCGGCCAGGACCTGTGCCTGGTGCACAACGGTTCCTTATCCAACCACAACCGCTTGCGTGAACGGCTGCAGGGTGAAGGGATCGAATTCCAGACCGACAACGACAGCGAAGTAGCCGCGGGTTACCTGATGTGGCAACTGCACCAGGGCGCCACGCTGGAGCAGGCGCTGACGCGCGCCATCAGTGACCTGGATGGGTTTTTTACTTTCGCGGTAGGCACTCATAATGGCTTTGCCGTGCTGCGCGACCCGATAGCCTGCAAGCCCGCCGTGATGGCGGAAAACGATGACTGGGTAGCCATGGCGTCCGAATTCCGGGCCATTGCGCAGCTTCCCGGGGTGGAGCATGCGACGGTCTGGGAACCTGCGCCGGCCACGGTATACAGCTGGGGTGAAGGATGACTGAATTCGATCTGTCACGGGATTCCGTGCGGGCCCTCAACCAGGGCCTGCACGATTCAGCTGAGGGCCGCTGGCTGGTCTCGCACCCCGATGGGCGGCACTGCATAGCGGTCGGCCTGGACGCCCCGGTGGACGTGGCTATCAAGGGTCATGTCGGCTACTACTGCGCAGGCATGAACAAGCGGGCGAATATCACGATTGACGGCAGCGCCGGTCCGGGTGTTGCCGAAAACATCATGTCAGGTACGGTTCGGGTCCTGGGTAACGTATCCCATTGTGCGGGGGCTTCAGGTCACGGGGGCCTGTTGGTCGTGGAAGGTGACGCCAGCGCCCGTTGCGGAATTTCGATGAAAGGCAGCGATATCGTGGTGGCCGGATCGGTCGGGCATATGAGCGCCTTCATGGCCCAGACCGGCCGGCTCGTCGTTTGTGGCGACGCGGGCGATCACCTGGGTGACTCGATCTACGAGGCCGTCATTTATGTGGCTGGAAGAGTGGGCGAACTGGGCGCGGATTGCGTCGAGAAAGAAATGACGCCGGAGCACCGGCAAGGCCTGGCTGATTTGCTGTCGGCCGCCGGAGTGGAAGCCGACCCGGATAGTTTCCGGCGCTATGGCTCTGCCCGCAAACTCTACAATTTCAATATAGATCATGCGAGTGATTACTGAGCACCGCCCGGGCTGTCATGTTCGGGCCGGCGCGTGGAACTGATATGAGCAAACCAAATTCACTCAGACCATCGGCAACGTTTCCCCTGGAAGTGCTCGCTGAAATACATAGGGCTGCCGACCAGGGCATTTACGAGATCAGGGGTTTTGGCACCAAGCGCAGCCTGCCCAATTTCGATGACCTTTTGTTCCTCGGTGCTTCCATGTCGCGCTATCCACTGGAAGGTTACCGCGAGAAGTGCGCCACCGACGTCACTTTGGGAACACGGTTTGCCAAGCGCCCGGTCGAACTGAAAATTCCCATTACGATCGCCGGAATGAGTTTTGGCGCACTTGGAGCCCACGCCAAGGAAGCCATCGGGCGGGCTGCAAGCCAGATCGGAACCAGCACGACCACCGGTGACGGCGGTATGACCGAGGAGGAGCGGCAATCATCGGAAACGCTCATCTACCAGGTGTTGCCGTCCCGCTATGGACTCAATCCGGACGACGTCAGGCGCGCCGACGCATTGGAGATCGTGGTCGGGCAGGGTGCCAAGCCGGGTGGTGGCGGAATGCTGCTTGGCCAGAAAATCACCGAGCGGGTGGCGCAGATGCGCGATCTGCCGGAGGGCATCGATCAACGCAGCGCCTGCCGTCATCCCGACTGGACCGGCCCCGACGACCTCGAAATCAAGATCCAGGAGCTGCGCGAGATCACGGACTGGCAGATTCCGATTTATCTCAAGATCGGTGCGACCCGTGTGGATTATGATGTCGCCCTTTCGGTCAAGGCCGGCGCCGATGTGATCGTGCTGGATGGCATGCAGGGCGGTACCGCAGCGACCCAGGATGTCTTCATCGAGCAGGTCGGTATTCCCACCCTGCCGGCCCTGCGCATGGCGGTGGAGACGCTCAAGGAACTGGGCATGCACCGCAAGGTGCAACTCATCGTGTCAGGCGGCATCCGCACCGGATCCGATATTGCCAAGGCACTCGCGATGGGCGCCGACGCAGTTTCCATCGGCAGTGCCGCCATGGTTGCGCTGGGTTGCAACAAGCCGGTCCACCTTGAGGACTATCGCGCCCTGGGCACGGAACCGGGCTATTGCCATCATTGCCATACCGGGCGTTGCCCGGTAGGTGTGACGACACAGGATCCGGAGCTTGAGGCAAGACTCATGCCGGAGCAGGGAGCGCGCCTGTTACGCAACTACCTGACCACCCTGACGCTGGAAATCCAGACACTCGCCCGGGCCTGCGGCAAGAGCCATGTGCTCAACCTGGAGCCGGAAGATATGGTTGCGCTAACCATCGAGGCGTCCGCCATGGCCGGGGTGCCGCTCGCCGGCACCCGATGGATTCCCGGCGCCTGAGCCCTGAAATTGATCCAATATCCAGACTAAACTAATACCAATCGTGTAAAAGCAGACAAGGAGCAGCGACATGGCCACCAATCTCGCGGCCACAGCCAAGGCCAAGAACATCGAGTACTTCCTGATCAGTTTCGTGGACTTGCTGGGCCATTTGCGGGCCAAGCTCGTCCCCGCGGCAGCTATCGGCGAAATGCAGAAAACCGGTGCCGGCTTTGCCGGCTTCGCGGCCTGGCTCGACATGACACCCGCTGATTCCGACATGTTTGCAATCCCCGACCCGGACAGCCTGATCCAATTACCGTGGAAACCCGAAGTGGGCTGGCTGGCGGCTGATCTGTGGATGGATGGCAAACCGGTGGAAGCTTCACCCCGGGTGGTTCTGAAGCGCCAGATTGAAGCTGCCGCGGCCAGGGGCTATCGCATGAAATCGGGCGTGGAATGCGAATATTTCCTGCTCAACGAAGAGGGCAGCGCCATTTCAGACGAACGCGACACCCAGGAAAAGCCCTGCTACGACCAGGGCGCACTGATGCGGCGCTACGACGTGGTCAAGGAAATCTGTGACGCCATGCTCGGGTTGGGCTGGAAGCCATACCAGAACGATCACGAAGACGGCAACGGACAGTTCGAAATGAACTGGGAATATGACGATTGCCTGTTGACAGCCGACCGCCATGTCTTTTTCAAATTCATGACCAAGTCGATCGCGGAGAACCACGGGATGCGCGCGACCTTCATGCCCAAGCCTTTTGCAAATCTCACCGGAAACGGTTGTCATGCGCATGTGTCGGTATGGGACCTGGCGGGCAAGAAAAACCGTTTCATGCACAAGACCGATGAAATGGGCTTGTCCAAATTTGCCTACAAATTTCTGGGTGGTGTCGTACACAGCGCCGATACATTTGCCGCCCTGTTTATTCCCACCATCAACAGCTACAAGCGAATCGATGCCGATGTTACTTCATCGGGTGCTACGTGGTCGCCCAATGCCGTTACTTACTCGGGCAACAACCGCACGCACATGATCCGGATTCCCGATCCGGGCCGGTTTGAGCTGCGCCTGATGGATGGCGCCGCCAATCCCTACCTGCTGCAGGCCGGAGTGCTGGCCGCCGGCCTTGATGGCGTGGTCAACAACCGCGATCCCGGTAAACGCCTCGATATCAACATGTATACCGATGGCCATAAGCTCAAACGCGTGCGCAAATTGCCGGCCAACATGCTCGATGCCGTGCGCCTGTTCGATAGCAGTGAAGTCGCACGCGCGGCTTTCGGTGATGAGTTCGTTGACAGTTACGTCAAGCTGAAGATGGACGAATGGAAGCGTTTCTGCAGGTCGGTGACGCCATGGGAAAGGGAACACACCCTGGACTGCTGAGCTGAATTCGGGAAGCTGAAATGCCGCTGGGATTACTCAAGTACGGATTCCGCAACAAGTACAGGGGCCAGCGTTACTTTCCGGCAGAGGCGCCGCTGCGCCCATCCTACGACGTAGTGATCATTGGTGGTGGAGGCCATGGCCTGGCCTGCGCCTATTACCTGGCCCGGGACTGGGGGATTACCAATGTCGCGGTGCTGGAAAAAGGCTGGCTGGCATCGGGTAACACGGCCCGAAATACCACCATTATCCGCTCGAATTACCTCACTCCGGAAGGGGCTCTTTTCTACGAGGAATCACTGGAACTCTATCGCAGCCTGGCCAATGAGCTCGGCGTTAACCTGATGTACTCGGAGCGCGGCCACCTGACCCTGGCACATACCGACGCTGCAATCAGGACCTCGAGGTGGCGGGCCGAGGTGAACAAACACCTGGGAATCGATTCCGAGCTGATCGGCCCCGATGAGATCGCCCGGCTCTGTCCCCAGCTCGACCTGTCGGACGAAGTACGCTACCCGATCCTGGGTGCGTTGTACCATCCGCCCGGGGCGATCGCCCGGCATGATGCCGTCGCCTGGGGTTACGCCCGTGGTGCAATGGAACTGGGCGTGGAAATCCATCAGCAAACCGAAGTCACCGGCATCGAGGTGCGCAACGGACGGCTGGCCGGTCTCGAGACCAATCGAGGCACTGTCGCGGCCGGTAAGGTTTTGCAGGCGGTCGCAGGTATGAGTTCCGTGGTCGCCCGCATGGCCGGTTTCAAACTCCCGATTCGCTCGATACCCCTGCAGGCTTGTGTTTCAGAGCCTTTGAAGCCGTTCCTGGATCCGATCATCGTTTCCGGATCGCTGCATGCCTACATATCACAATCTGCCCGCGGAGAACTGGTCATGGGTGGCTCCACTGATCCATATCCGCTTTATTCCACCCGTTCCACGCTGGATTTTACCGAGGGCCTGATGGCGCATATGCTGGAGCTGTTTCCCTTCCTCGGTAAAGCCAGCGTCATGCGCCAATGGGCCGGCATCGCCGACATGACGCCGGATTTCAGCCCGGTCATGGGGCTGACGCCAGTGAAAAATTACTACGTTGACGCGGGTTGGGGTACCTGGGGCTTCAAGGCGACGCCGGTCAGCGGGAAGCGCATGGCCGAGACCATTGCCACGGGCGAAGTCCCCGAATTACTAAAACCCTTCGAACTAGAACGATTTTACCGCCTGCAACAGGTCGGTGAACGCGGTGCTGCATCGGTGGGGCACTGATTAGTGAAAGTCATCAACTGCCCATTGAATGGTCCGCGCAACGCCCAGGAATTTATCTGTGGCGGTGAAGTCAAATTGCCGCCTGCGCCGGACACCACGGGCCGGGGGCCGGACGTCCGCCAGTGGGCAGATTACATTTTCCTGGAGGAAAACCTGCAGGGCGTAGTCTGCGAGTGGTGGTGTCATGTGGCGAGTGGCTACTGGTTTATCGCCGAGCGCGATACGGCCAGCGATACTTTTTTACGCAGCTATACCTGCCAGGAATGGTTCGGGCAGGCGGCCCCCGGGGATTCAGCCCAGTGAGCGGACCGGGAAATATTCGATTGCCCGAGCCCTGGGGTAGCTGTATAAACCGTCATCAGCCCCTCGCGTTTACTTTCGAGGGCCGCCGCTACCAGGGCTATGAAGGAGACACGCTGGCCAGTGCCCTGGCCGCCAACGGTCAGCTGATGATCTCGCGCTCTTTCAAATATCACCGGCCGCGTGGCGCTTTTTCGTTCTCAGGGCTGGATGCGAACGCGTACGTGCAGGTTCTGGACCGGCCCAACGTCTGCGCTGACAATCTGCCCCTGGCTGAAAACCTCGAGGCGCAGTCACAGAATGTATGGGGCTCGTTGCGGCGCGACCGCGGTGTGCTTGCCGGGCACCTGGCGCGATTCATGCCGGTGGGCTTTTACTACCGGGCATTTTTCCGGCCCAAAGGCATATGGCCCTTGTGGGAACGGCTGTTCAGGCGCTCCACCGGCCTGGGCCGGATCAGCGAACAGACCGCCCCGGCAGAGTGTGACAAACAATACCTGTTCGCCGACGTAGCAGTAATCGGTGCGGGTCCAGCTGGACTGTCGGCGGCATTGGCGGCAGCACAGGCGGGCGCTTCGGTTCTGTTAATTGATGATGCGCCTGCACCGGGCGGTTCGCTGAATTACGCCCGCTTTCAGCGACCGCGTGGCGAGGTGGAAGCCATTCGCGGGAATCTGATACAACAACTGCAACAGGCGGGCGGCATCAGGGTGCTTAAAAACGCTACCTGCACCGGCTGGTTCGCCGATAACTGGTTGTCCATCCATGACAGTAAGCGCCTGTACAAGTTGCGCGCCAGTCAGGTCATTGCCTGTACCGGCAGCGTTGAACAACCGATGGTATTTCGCAACAACGACCTGCCCGGCATTCTGCCTGCTTCCGGTATGCAACGACTGATGCGGATGTACGGGACTCGGCCCGGTCATAAGATGGTGGTAGTGACTGCGAATCTCGAAGGCTATGATGTCGCCAGGGACATGGTTGAAGCCGGAGTGCCTCCCGTGCTGTTCATGGACATGAACCAGCAACCGGTCGATGCTGAGTGCATCGCGTGGTTGAATTCCAGGGGTATAGAAACACTGACTGGTTACACCGTGCGCGAAGCCCTCGCCGGACCGGGCATGCACTCCGTTAAAGGTGTCGAGGTGATTGAAATCGACGGCCGCGGCACCCCGGTGGGCAGCGCGCGCCGGGTAGCCTGCGATGCCTTGATTACCAGCGTGGGCTACGCTCCGCTTGCCCAGTTGCTTTGTCATGCCGGGGGCCAGCTGATATACGACGACACAATCCATTCCCTCAAGATGGTTGGTTGTCCCGACAATGCGTTTGCGGCCGGATCGGTCAGGCACTGCTACGAGTTGGAGGCAGTGCTACGGGATGGCGAAATTGCCGGCTCGAAGGCGGCCGCCGCCGCGGGATTCGATGCACATTCCATGGCGAAGGCCCGGCAGCAGGAGGATCCTGGCGGCGGCCCGGCCGTTAACCACCCCTGGCCCATCTACCCGCACAAAAAAGGCAAGGACTTCGTGGATTTTGACGAGGATCAAACCGTCGCCGACCTGGAAAATGCAGTAGCCGACGGCTTCGAACACCCTGAGCTTGCCAAGCGCTACAGTACAACCGGCATGGGCCCCAGCCAGGGCAGGCTGTCGTCCTTGAATGCCCTGCGGATTGTTCAACGGATCAATGGCAAACCGTTGGCTGGGACGGCGGTCACAACACAACGGCCACCTTATAAACCGGTTCCATTCAGCCTGTTGGCCGGCCGCAGTTTCCAGCCTGAACGCCTGACGCCGATGCATCACTGGCATCTGCAACAACATGCTGTGATGATGCCGGCCGGTCTGTGGCAGCGCCCCGCCTATTACGGCCGCCCGGTCCAGCGTGACGTGCAGATTACGACCGAGGTAAACGCGGTTCGTCAAAAAGCGGGTCTTATCGATGTGTCGACCCTTGGCGGCATCGAAGTGCGTGGGCCCGATGCGGCAGAGTTCCTGAATCGTATGTACACCTTCACCTACAGCAAGCAGGAGATTGGCCGTACCCGCTATCTGCTGATGACCGACGAGGCCGGGTCGGTCATCGATGACGGCGTCGCCTTTCGCCTGGCTGAAGACTATTTTTATGTCACGACCACGACTACCGGGTCCGACAGTGTTTACCGCAGCATGTTGCGCCGTTTGTCCGAGTGGCGGCTGGAAGTGGATGTTGTCAACGTCACCTCGGCCTATGCTGCGATGAATATCGCGGGGCCGAATGCCCGGGAGATAGTGCAGCAACTCGAATCGGATATCGATTTTTCACGCGGGGCTTTCCCATATCTGGCAGGGCGGCAAGGGCGGCTTTGCGGCGCCCAGGTTCTGGCCATGCGCATCGGCTTTGTCGGTGAACTGGGCTATGAGCTTCATGTTCCCTCCTCGAGTGCGCTGTCGGTCTGGCAGGAATTGATGCGGGCAGGCGAGAATATCGGCCTGTTACCCGTGGGGGTGGAGGCGCAACGGATTCTTCGGCTTGAAAAAGGACATATTATTGTGGGCCAGGATACCGATGGCCTGACCTTCCCCGGGGAAGCGGGGCTGGAATGGGCCGTGAGCCACTCAAAGGATTACTTCATTGGCGGGCCGGCGATCAGCCACATGAAAGAGAGCCCCGCATCGCGTCGATTGACCGGCTTTTTGCTGCAAGAGCCGGGCGGACCGGTGCCCGATGAATGTCATCTGGTGCTGTCCGGCGAAAAAATCACTGGCCGGGTGACTTCAGTGGCCGAATCACCCACCCTCGGGCAGGTGATCGGACTCGCTTACGTGGCACCTGAACAGGCTGTCGCCGGAACGGAATTTGAAATCAAGTTGGGTCGGGGAGGGCGTGTAAGGGCTCGCGCCACCACCCTGCCATTCTATGATGCTGAAAACCTGAGACAAAGACTTTGACCGGGCTGGAACATTCGGAACTCTCTCACCTGGCCCTGCTGGACCTGTCACCGCTGCCCCGCTTTGGGCTGAAGGGTGTCAGCATGCAGGCATGGCTCGATGACCGGGGATTCACAGTAGGTGAAGTATCCAACCGGGCTTATCCACAGAATGATGGCAGCCTGGCTGCGCGACTTTCCCCGGCGGAGCTCCTCTTTTTGTGCGACCCGGAGCAACCCGTGATGCCCGCGGATCACGATTACCTCCGCCCCGGTCGGGGCTGCTACATGATCCGCCGGCAGGACAGCCATTTCTGGTTTGCGATAACGGGAGAAAAAGCGCCTTCAATGCTGGCGAAACTCTGTGGTGTCAATTTCGACCCGCAGGTTTTTGATCATCACCGGCTTGCGCAGACCCAGGTAGCGCGCATCAGCGCCATCGTGGTGCGCAGCGACATCAGGGGCGTTCTTTGCTATCACCTGCTGGGAGATAATTCCTATTGCGCCTATATGAAGGACTGCATGCGGGATGCGATGCAGGAGTTCGAAGGCCGGCTGATTAACCCGACCTTTAATTAAATAATTGTAATATTCAATAACTTGGACAGGAAATGCAAATCTGCTAAATTAATCGATGTTGAGTATTTTTCGAAAAATCTAAATTTCTGTCGAATATGGGCAAATGTCGAAACAGGTAATACCCAATGATATAAACAAGAAGAAAAACAAAATTTATCTGCATGTCTTAGAACCAAAAAACATCATTCCAGCTTGGGGATCGTTCATGAATAACAGACGCAGTAAAAAGCCAGAAATTCTTCATCCGCAACTCAACCCTCTCGCCCATGCCATAAAACAACACAGACGCCTGATGCAGGCATCGCTGCTGGCGGCCTCTTCCACCGTAGCCGTGGCCCCGGCGATGGCGCAGGAAGCCGGCGACGAGTCTCTGGTCCTCGAAGAGGTCACTGTCACAGCATCAAAACGAGCGCAGAGTCTGCAAGACGTGCCCATGAGCATTACTGCCCTCGACACCAGGACAATCCACCAGCTCGGCATAACCAACTTCACCGATTATGTTCAGCAGATGCCGAATGTCTCCTTCAAGAGTTTCGGTCAACCCGGTGGCGCGACGATTTACATGCGCGGCGTGGCTGACGGCGGTGATGCCAACGCTTCCGGTTCAACACCCAGCGTCGGGCTGTATCTCGATGAGCAGCCGGTCACCGCGATTGGCTCCAACCTCGATATCCACATTTACGACATTGAGCGGATCGAGGCGCTGGCTGGCCCGCAGGGCACCCTGTTCGGAGCCAGTTCCCAGTCCGGCACGGTGCGCATCATCACCAACAAACCCAGCACCGCCGGTTACGAAGCCGGTTTCGATCTCGGGGGGTTCGGCACCAAGGGTGGAGATGCGAGTTACTCTGTTGAAGGCTACGCCAATATCCCGTTTGGTGACCGTGTAGCGCTCCGTATCGTCGCCTGGTACGTAGATGAAGGCGGCTGGATCGACAATATCGAGGGCAGCAGGACCTATACCCTGGAAGGTGGTTACGGTTACAACCCCAATAATTTCGGCAGAACAAGGACCATCCATAACCGCGATTATCAGGAATTGGAAAACGATTTCAACGAGATGGAAAAAGTCGGACTCAGAGCTGCGCTTAAAGTTGACCTGTCCGACAACTGGTCCGGAACCCTGGGTGTGATCACCCAGGCTACTGAAACCGAGGGCGTCTGGGAATACGACCCGACACTGGATGGCAAGAGCAGCATCCAGCGCTTTTACCCCGACTGGCAGGATGATGAATTCACCCAGGCCTCTCTCACCATCGAGGGTAATTTCGACAAGGCCCAACTGGTCTATGCCGGCGCCTACCTGGATCGAGACATTGATTACCAGTCAGATTACTCGGCCTATGGCGAAGACACTTACTTCGTGCCGTATTACGCCTGTGACTACTCGGCCACGGGGCCGGACCTGGCAACCCAGTCGGCTACGGATTGCACCAGTCTCGAGGAGTACTACACGGAAGACAACGATATGAAGCGCAGCAGCCACGAACTGCGCCTGGTATCGATGGGCGACTCCCGATTCCAGTACACGGTTGGCCTGTACTACGAGAAAGCGGAACATGATTATTTCCTGAAATGGAACCAGCCTTTCATGTCGCCCACCCTGGAAGTACCCGGATACCCGGGGTTGTACTTCAGAACGGACCAGGTGCGCAAAGATACACAAAAAGCCGCATTCGGCGAATTTACCTGGAACTTCTCGGAATCGTTCAGCGGTACCTTCGGATTGCGTTATTTCGATGAAGACCACGAGGTGACAGGTGTCGTGGGCTGGGGGCCAGGAGTTTTCTGCCCGGATACGCCCGACTGCAGGGATACAAATGCAGATTCCAAGGTCGGAACCAGCGATACGGTGTTCAAGGGTAACCTGACCTGGCGTATGTCCGATGACGCGCTGCTTTACGTCACTTATTCGGAAGGGTATCGGCCCGGTGGTTTGAACCGCGATCCCGGTCTGCCGTCCCAGGAATGGATACCGGATATCCTGAGCAATTACGAGTTCGGCTGGAAGACCACTCTTGCCAATGGCCGTGTCCGCTGGAACGGCGCGGCGTACTTCATGGACTGGGAGGACGTCCAGTACACGGTCTACAACTTTTCCCTGTCGGCCTGTTGCGGCAACGTCTACAACCTGAGCACGGCCGAAGTCAAGGGATTGGAGACGGATATCAGCATTCTCGCCTCGGAGGCATGGACCATTTCGGCCGCGTTGGCTTACAACAAGGGTAAGACCACCGATGATTTCATCCTGCCCAGCGGCCTGTTATCGGTTCCCGAGGGTACTGAACTCCCCAATACGCCAGAGTGGAAGGGCAATATTGTTGCCCGTTACGAATTCGACATCGGTGATTTTCCTTCGTACGCGCAATTGTCCTGGAATTATAACGGCAGTTCCTGGAGCGAAATCGTACCGGCCAGCCGTTTTCCCCAGGACTCGTACTCCCTGGCGAACTTCAGGACCGGCATATCGAAACAGACCTGGGGTGTCGACCTGTTCATAAACAACCTGACCGACGAGGTCGCCCAGATTTATGTACAACCCCGGAACTACGAACCGACGGTCGTCACCAATCGCCCGCGGTCCTACGGCCTGAGGTATTGGATGCGATTCTGATCGCAGGTTGGGGTATGATCCACAGGGGTGGCATATGCCACCCCTTTTTTGAATAGTTGCCGATGAGCGTTAATCCCTGGACCAGCCCCCCGGAACTCAAATCCGCGATCGATCACGCGATGGGTCTGCTCAGCTCCGGCCAGGCCACCCTGGCCCGGCGACAGGCTGAAAATCTCCTGCGAAAATTTCCGCGCGAAATCAACTGCATGTTCATTGTAGCGGCAGCGATCCGGGCGGAGGGTGACAACAGGGAGGCCGCGATTCGCCTGCGGGCGTTAACCAAGCGTGCGCCCGATTTTGCGTTGGCTCACCAGGAACTGGCATTTGCCTACTCGGAGTCCGGGAAGCTGTACGACGCAATCGCCGCCCTGCAGCGCGCGGTAGCCATCGCGCCAAAGTTGCCTGCCAGTTGGAAACTGATGGGGGAATTGTTCCAGATCGATGGGGATGAGAGATCAGCGGCAGAGGCTTTTAACCAGTACCTGCTGGCGACCTCGGAAGATCCCAATCTGATTTTGGCTATTCAGCGTTTCAATGCCGGCAAAACGGGCCAGGCCGAGCAACTCTGCAGAAAATTCCTGATGGACAATCCGGCCAATGTCTCCGCGATTCGCCTGTTGGCTGAAATCGGGCTCAAGGTTGGGGTACTGGTGGATGCGGAACGGCTACTGGAACGCTGTCTGGAACTGGCGCCCGATTTTACCCTGGCCCGGATGAGCTACGCCAAAGTGCTGACCCGAAGGGAAAAGCTGGAACAGGCATTGGAACAGGCTGACTACCTGCTCGAAAACCAGGCTGAAAAGCCCGCTTACCTGGCGTTACGCGCCTCGATCCTGGTCAGGATGGGAGATTACGAGAGTGCATTACCCTGTTATGAATACATACTCGAGCGCTATCCTGCTCAGCCCAGCGTCATGCTCAGCTACGGCCACTCGCTCAGAGCCGTCGGCGAGCAGGAGAAGTCTATCGAGGCGTACCGCAAGACTATCGGCTTGCGTCCGAGTTTCGGAGATGCTTACTGGAGCCTGGCCAACCTCAAGACTTTTCGCTTCAACGACAGTGATCTCGATGAAATGCGAGCACAACTCCAGAGCAAAGACTGTGCCCATGAAGATTACTTCCATCTCTGCTTTGCGCTGGGCAAGGCGCTGGAGGACCGTGAGCAATTCGACGAGTCGTTCAAGTACTATCATCTCGGCAACGCCATCAAGGAAAAATTAACGGGCTATAAAGCCGAAAACATCCATAATTACGTCCAACGGATGAAAACTATCTGCCGCAGGGAGGTTTTCTCAGACGAGGAGAGAACAGGCTGTCAATTACCGGACCCCATATTCGTCGTTGGGCTGCCTCGTTCAGGTTCAACCTTGTTGGAACAAATCCTTGCCAGCCATTCACAGGTGGATGGCACCAAGGAACTGATACAGCTACTGGCTATCGCCAAAAGGTTGGGAGGGACGCGCAAAGAAGCGGAAGAATCCAGGTATCCGGGTATCCTGGCTGAACTCAGCAACAGCCAACTGGAGGAATTGGGACAAAGCTATATCGACAGAACGCGCATTCAGCGGGGAACAGCACCGTTCTTTACCGACAAGATGCCGAATAACTTTCTGCATATCGGCCTGATTGCCCTGATCCTGCCCAATGCGAAGATCATTGATGCCCGGCGCCATCCGATGGCGGCCTGTTTCTCCGGATTTACCCAATTGTTTGCGCGTGGCCAGACTTTCACCTATGGACTGAACAACATCGGCCGCTATTACCGTGACTATGTCGATCTGATGGACCATTGGGACGAGGTGCTGCCCGGTAGAGTGCTCAGGGTCCAATATGAGGAGATGGTAACCGACACCGAAAACCAGGTGCACAGGATGCTGGACCATTGCGGTCTCGATTTCGAGGAGAACTGTCTGGCATTCCACAAAACCGACCGGGCAGTCAGAACGGCGAGTTCCGAGCAGGTGCGTCAGCCGATTTACAAGGGTGCGCTTGAACACTGGAGAAACTTCGAACCCCACCTCGATGAACTCAAGGAAGCATTGGGGCCCGTACTCGATCGTTACCCGCTCGACTAGGCGAAGTTCATCATCCGTCGAGAACTTTCCGTAGTGGTTGCAATTGTTTTTCGTAGTTCCGCCATCTTCCAACGGAATCCCGGTGGATGGGCCGGCGGATTTGCATGGCGCTGGGTGAATCCACGAGTCGCCCCGTTTCATGGAAGCGCAGGCAGGCGGGATCCGGCGTCAAGCCGCAATGACTTAGCAATTGCCTGATCTGCGAGTCCGGCTCAAGAACAAGATCTTCGTAGGATATCGTGTAAATTCTTCCGGGAAATAGTCGCTGCCAGTGACTCATCATGTCCTGGTACAGCCGGTAGTAGCGGCCAAGTTCGACCAGGTCGCAGGCATAACCGTGGGCGCCAGCAAAGAAATGCTGGTAGATGGAAAGGCAGGTGTCCACAGGATCACGCTCACAGAGTATGAACCGTGCATTGGTCATGGTGGCTGCGAACAGACCGAGGCGCAGGAAATTGTGCGGCAGCTTGTCGCTGACCCTTTGAGCCGTCCCCGCTCCCGCCCTGAGCATCTTTATGTATTTCCTGCTGATGCCCGAGAACACCCCGGGGGGAACAGTGGCAATATCCTGTGGAAAAGGCTTTGCTGTCAGCCGCTCGGTTTCTTCGACGAACAGCCTGGAATATTCAACTTCTCCCGCGCCGTGAGCGTCTGGATGGCTGGCCAGTATCTGCTCTACAAGACTGGACCCGGAGCGGGGTAGTCCAACAATGAAAACCGGTGTTTCATCATCGATTGCATTTTCGGCGCAGTGTTCGAGGAACGGCGGCTCCAACCCGCGCTTGTGGCGGTCAAAAAATGCTGCCTGCCGCTGATAGGAGTAATCAGTCGATCGCTTCTGCAGCAGGTTGGCCTCCTGGAAGTAGCCGAATGCCCTGTCATATTGCCCGAGTGATTCGAATGCAAAACCCAGTGAAAGCCCGGTCAGGGTCCGGTCAAGGTTTCCCATCGCAGGTGAGTGGTAGGCAGCGTCCATCTTCCTGATCACTGGCTCGCCGGCCTTGCCGTCTCTTAGCATGGCCATTCGATAATACGCCTCGCCATTTACAGGATTCAGGATCAGTGCCCGTTCATAGTAATTCCGTGCCTCGTCGCCATTGCCCTGGATGTGTGAAAGAAATCCCATCTGCACCAGCGTGTCGTCGTTATCCGGATCCAGCGACAGGCTTTTCTGCAAGGCCGCTTCGGCGGCAGCGATGTTCCCCTGGTCCCGGTGAAGTTGGCCCAGCAGGGAATGAGTCCGGGGGTCTTCCGGGCGCAGGGAGATGGCGCCTTCCAGGTGTGCACGCGCATTATCCAGCTTTCCTTCTTCGTGCTGAATGACGCCGAGATTGAAAACGGCCTCGAAATCATTTGGTGCCAGACGGACCGCTGTTTCCAGGTACGGAATACCCAGGCTGTTGCGACCCGCCAGGTGATAAAGCATCCCCAGGTGATAATTGGCGGCGGCATGCGCAGGGGCACCGGCCAGAATTTTGCGGAGAATCGCTTCGGCCTGCGCGGGTCTGCCCATACGCCTGAATTTCTCGGCCCGCTCAATCTCCGCGGAATACGCCTGTCTTTTTTCGGCCATCAATCCCGCGGCGCAAAGGGCCTGATCCGGTCGGCGGCCTCTATCATCTCGAGCGACCGCGTTCCTCCGTTGCCGATTCGATAGCCGGTCATGCCGTTGGGCATGAGACAGACCAGCATCCCACCCCAGCCATGCATCTCGGGTATGGAAGTCGTGAAACCGGAACCGGTGGAAAAGGGCGTGTGCCAAAGTGACATGTGATAGGAATGATCTCCAAATTCGTTCGATGCCCCGGTGGGCAAGCCGCGCTGATCTGTCTGATACAGGGCTGCCGCCAGCTTTGCGGGGCTGAGGATCTGTTTGCCATCATGGCGCCCGCCGTTTTGCAGCAAGATCGATATCCTGGCAATGTCATCGACCGTCATGAATAGCGCCCAGCCCAGGAAAGGTATGCCTTCCGATCCGTCTGGCTCTGCAGTGAACTTGGTGGGCATATGTTGAATTCCGATCGGTTGGTACACTTCCTCGGTCATCATTTGCCACAGACTGGAGTTTTCACCTTCCCTGCTTTTCAACAGGCTGTCCAGGGCAGCAGAAAGCGTAAAGGTGTTCCGGTCACAATAGCGGGCGTGCTCGCCCGGACCCCAGGGATAGCTTGGCATGTTGAATACCTCGGCTATCATCCTGTCGCGGCCGGGTGCCAGGTACCAGGCATTGTAGGATTCCTCGTCTCCGGTGATATAGCCATCCAGAATGCTGTTGGGATCTACCTGGTGACTGCCGCCGCCGATGCCCGTGGCCATATTCAGGGCGTCGCCGAAGGTCACTTCATCCCAGCCATCATGAGCGGCGCTGACATCGAGATAATCCCTGATTTTCAGATCGAAAATATCGTCACCGTACTTCTGCGCCATGCGTAACATGGCAACCATACCAAGCGTCGACTTGGTCACGGACCACACGCCATGCCTCATTTCCCGGGGATACGGGTAGTCACCGAACGGCGTACGGCTGGGCCTGGCGTAAACCACTCCATCTATTACCAGGCCGCTGGTGGTCACCAGCGCCGGATCGATCGAGGAGTCAAAATCGGTAAACCACGCCGGGTCGTAGCGGGCCTCCAGTTCAGACCAGTCTTTCCGGGGAATCCTGTTCGACAGTTCCTGCCTGAAATCTCCGGCCAGCCGATCGCGCCCGTTGACCACCCCCGGCTGATAGGTGACAGGAGTATGTCCCCAGGCCACGAAAAAATGCTTGATGAAATAGGGGGATGACTGCTGAACGACCTGGTACCGCAGCTGCGATATGCTGTCTTCGTTATAGATGAAAGTCGCGATCCCGTTATAAGCGTCACCCTCCACATCACCGGTCAGCATGAATGGGAATGACGCCCGTGAGTATCCCTTGTCACCGGCCTCGGACCAAACCCGGCCGGGCTCAAACTGTATCATCCAAAAATTCTTACCGTTTTCAGGCTCAAGCAGATCCCTTGCAACGGGTACCAGGTAGCCCTGGTCGGAAAAAAACTCGATTGTCACGCCGGGAAACAATCGGGTGGCCTTGCCATTGATGAACTCAGGCTCAAGTGGCGATGGTTCGGTCTGCATGCCCAGTTCAGGAATCGTCAGCGCCCCGCTGAAAGCGTGAAGTGCTTCCGCTGCGTCTTCAACCGGCATGAAAAAGTCATTCAGAATGGGTGAGGTGTCGGATGAGTCAGGCGCCATCAACTCCCCGTAAGTAAGCTTTTGCCGCAGATCTGCCGGGATTTCAACGTCACTGGAACAGGAACAGGCCAATATTGCCCACATGGCCAAGACGAGAATACTGGTGAATCTGGTCTTCAATATCTTTCCTTCTCCAGCTGCTGTAAAAGCGGTTTTACCCATGGCGACACCGGCTTGCCGCACCGTATGTGCCCACACTCAATCATAACGCAGATGGTGTTGATCGCCGGGGGTCCATGTGATCGGATGCGACCTAAAATATTCTATTTTTGTCGAATAAGGACAACAAGACAGCTGCGCCTTGCCCGATCATGATCTCCGTTAAGGTTCTGTATACAAAAATAAAATATTGAATCAGCGGTATCAAATCGCAAACGCAGGCAAAGAGGATCATCATGAGTCACATTTACGCTGACAGCCTGGATACTTCCCGGCTACAAATCTCACCCCTAACCAGGGCCATTCGCAGAGGCCTGGTGTACGGTTCGGTTATCGCGGTGTCTTCGACCCTTGCGGTTACCCCGGCATCCGCCCAGGACAACGATGACGCCGAGGGCTACAGGAGCGATTACGCCCTGGAAGAGGTGACGGTTACGGCGACGCGCAGGGAAACCACGATCTTTGATGTGCCTTACGCCATCTCGGCCATTTCCGGCAAAGACATCCGGCGCGCAGGCGTGCAGGACCTTTCGGACCTGGTGCGGGTCGTACCCGGCATCGCCTACCTGGAGCAGGGGCCACGGGTCGCCAACAACAACAACTACATCATTCTTCGCGGCCTGAATGCCACCAGCCAGTCCGGCGCCGCTGACACGCCCTTCCTGGCGCAACCGGCCGTATCGACCTACTTCGGCAATATCCCGATCTTCGCCAATTTCCAGACCGCCGACCTGAGCCGGGTCGAGGTTTTGCGCGGCCCGCAGGGCACGCTGTACGGCTCAGGCTCCCTTGGCGGTACGCTGCGTTTCATTCCAAACACACCCTCGACGGAAGAGACCACTTTTGAAACGTGGGCGGAGCTATCAGCCACCGCGCACAGCAGCGAGATGAACTATGACCTGAGCGCCGTTTGGAACCAGCCCATCAGCGATCGCTCCGCCCTGAGATTTGCAGCAGGTATTCGTCAACTGGGTGGATTTATCGACTACGACGGCCGGGTCGAGCCCGACGAGAACGGCTATCCGATCCCGGAGGGAGACTACAGCTGGAAAACCAAGCCGCGCCAGAAGGATCAGAATGACAGCACCGACTGGTATTTCCGTGGCATGGGTTCATTCGATGTCACCGACAATACCAATATCCTGCTGACCTGGCAGCACCAGGATCTCGAAGTCGACAACCGCCAATCTCACAGTTTCGAATTCGAGAGCGCCAATATCGATGAAGAATATGTGCAACTGATCCCTTACGAAGAGCCGATGGAATCCGAAATGGACCTGCTAGGCATGGACATTGAGGTCAACCTGGGTTTCGCGACGCTGTCTTCTTCCACCTCGTATACCACCTCCGAAGCCGAGTGGGCGCGTGACGCCACCGGCCTGTACCAGACGGCTTTCTACTGGTACACCAATTATTACTATCCCTACACCACCGCGATCAGCGTGGGTGACTCGGGGCAGGACATCATTGCCCAGGAATTCCGCCTGGTGTCCAACAACACCGACTCGAATTGGGACTGGGTGGTCGGCCTCTATTACATGGACCAGGACTTTTTCGTCAACGAAGTGCAGACCATTCCCGGGCTGAGGGACTACATCATCAACGACCCGTTTACCTATGCTGTCGTTCCACCACCCGGTGACGTTGTATACCCGGCGGAAAGGGAGTGGAATTTCACCGATCTGGCCGCATTCGGTGAATTGACCTACCACATCAACGATCGCTGGCAGGTCACCGGCGGCGTGCGTGTTTTCGACCAGGAATTCGACCAGTTGTTCGTGTTCCACGCGCCATTTTGCCCGTCACTGTATTACGCGCCGGCGACCTGTGGCGATCCCGGTGGTGACGGTATCACCACGACGACCATGCTGGCCGAGGATATTTCGGACCAGATATTCAAATTCAACACTTCGTTTGACGTGACCGATCACAGCAAGATGTACTTCACCTGGTCCGAGGGTTTTCGCCACGGCGGCGCCAACGCGGTCCCGACACAGGGGCCCTGGCCGGAGGAACCCGGTATTTACGAAGGTTATGACCCGGATGAAGCCACCAACTGGGAGATCGGTTACAAGGGTTCGACCCCGGGCGGCAAGATGTCTTATACGCTGGCTGCTTTCTATATCGAGTGGGAGAAAACGCAATTCGATACTTTTACCGAGATCAATGCCTTCTCGGCCATCGTTAATGGCACCGACGCAACCGCCACGGGTGTGGAGGTGGAACTGGCCGGCATGTTTACCGAAAACTGGACCTATATGTTCGGTTACAACTACACCAAGTCGGAATGGGACAAGAATGGCTTCGTTGGCAGTAGTGCATTGTTTAAAGGTGATCAGCTGCCGGGTGTACCCAAGCACATGGCGTCTTTGTCCACCGATTACTACTGGCCGGTGGACATGGGTGATATTTACTTCCATGCCAACGCGTTTTACCGGGGCAGTGCCGAAACTGCGCCGAATCCCTTATGGGGAAATTATGAAGACCTGGACAGCTTTTCGATCTGGAACTTCGCTGTAGGGCTGGAGAAACCCAGGTGGGGTTTGCGCGTATTTCTTGACAACGCGTTCGACGAAGTCGGTATCACAGGCGGACAGCTTGAAGAGGGTTATCTCAACTACGCCTACCACTTTGTGCAACGGCCGCGTACTTTTGGCGCCCAGCTGCGATACAAGTTCAAGTAGGTTTTTTAATCGCGGACAACAGGAAACGGCCAGGCATTCGCCTGGCTTTTTCTTGGCCGGACCCTGCCGAGCGCAACCTTCGTGAAATCGTTAGAATCACCTCATGCACAGACCACCCCTTCAGTTAGCCGATAAACCCGAGGACCTGGCCAGGCAGGGATGGAAGTATCTGAAAGAAGGGCGCTATTCGAGCGCCATGCAGGCCAGTGAAAAACTGGTTCGCCTCGCGCCGCAAATGGAAGCGGCACAATACCTGATGAGCAAGACAGCGCTGCAGGTCGGCAATGCGAAACTGGCCCTGCAACACGCAAAAAAGGCGCTTACGATTTCGGACAAAGCCGCCTTGCACCTGCTGCTGGCACAATGTCAGCTGGTTCTTGGCAAACGTGAATCGGTGCGGGCGGCAATCGATAATACCATCGCCCGTGCTCCGCGTGACGTGGCCGTGCTGGTCGTTGCCGGGTCTATCCTCAACCAGATTGACGATGTCAGCCAGGCGAAAGAGGTTTTTCTCAAGGCCCTTGAGTTGGAACCGGAAAATCCCAGTGCCCTGTTCAACCTGGCTACCTGCCTGCGATTTCTTGGTGAACTGGATGAAGCGGAGGAGATCATCGAAAGAGTGATTCGAGACTGCCCGGAAAACCACCAGTCGGTGCTGTTTCGCGCTGACCTCAGACGGCAGACGGCGGAAAATAACCATATTGATGACCTTGAAAGCCGGATAGCCAGGGGCGCCAATGACTGGAAAGGCGAGATGAATCTCTACTATGCCCTGGCTAAGGAGGCCGAGGATATCCAGGCTTATCAAAAATCATTCAAGGCCCTGGCAAGCGGTTCGGCAATACGCCGCCGCCACCTTGAATACAACGTGGACGGTGACGTGGCCGTGCTGGATGACATTCGCCGCTGTTACGCCGATTCAGAAATCTGCGCCAGGGGTCCGGGATTTGATGACGAAGCGCCCATATTCATTGTTGGAATGCCGCGTACGGGAACGACCCTGGCCGAGCGCATACTGGCCGGCCATTCCCGGGTCTCCTCGGCGGGCGAGCTGCATGATTTTTCAAGTGAACTGGTCAAGGAGATCCAGCGGCATTCAAATGGCAGGCCGGTGGCGAAAGACCGGATCGTAAAGGCCTCGCTCAGCGTCGACTTCAGCCGGCTCGGCCGTCAGTATGTGTTCGCTGCGCGCCAGGCCGTGGGGCCGGAAGCAAAGTATTTCATCGATAAGTTGCCGTTCAATTTTCTGTATTGCGGCCTGATCCATCGTGCGCTGCCACAGGCCCGGATCATCCACATGGTTCGTGATCCCATGGATACCTGTTACGCCGTGTTCAAGACCCTGTTCGGGCAGGCCTATCCGTTTTCCTATGATCTCGATGAATTGGCCACCTACTACATTGCCTATCGCAAATTGATGGATCATTGGCACGATGTTTTGCCCGGCTTGATCCTGGATGTGGCTTACGAAGACGTGGTCACGGACACTGAACGGCAGGCCAGGCGCCTGCTTGCTCATTGTGGCCTGGACTGGGAGCCCGAATGCCTGGAATTTCATAAGTCGAAAGCCGCTTCCACCACCGCCAGCGCAGTGCAGGTTCGGCGGCCGCTGTATTCCAGCTCAATTCAGAAATGGCGGCATTACGAGCATCAGCTTGCGCCGCTTGAAGCCAGGCTGGCGCAAGCCGGTCTGCTGGCGAATTTATAGAGACCCTTTAAACCGATTATCCAGCCGGGTTAGCCCTCATACTCCCGCAACAGGGTACGGCTGATGATATGCCGCTGAATTTCTGAAGTGCCGTCCCAGATTCGCTCGAGCCGTGAATCCCGCCACAGGCGCTCCACCGGCAAATCTTCCATCAGCCCCATGCCGCCATAGATCTGCACGGTATGATCAGCGACCCGGCCGACCGCTTCGGTGGCGAACAGTTTGGCCATCGCTGCATCCTGCGGAGACATGGCGCCCTCGTCGGCTCTTTGGCAGGCATACTGCACCATCAGGTCGGCAGCATGGAGGTCGGTCGCCATGTCGGCGAGTTTGAACGAGGTGCCCTGGAAGCGGCCTATCGCTTTGCCGAACTGTTTGCGTGTCGTCGCCCATTCGGCCGCCAGATCCAGCATCCGTTCCATCTTGCCGCAGCACTGGGCGCCGACATAGACCCTGCCCATTTTGAGCCACTTGTCCGCCAATTCCAGTCCGTTACCTTCCTGACCCAGGATCCGCGCCTTGTTGACCCTGCAGTCGTTGAAAGCGAGTTCATAGGTGCGGTAGGCGCGCTGGCTGGTGCATTGCGGGCCAAGGGTCATTTCGAAGCCGGGTTCGCCGCAATCGACCAGGAAGGCGGTCACCCGCTTGCGTGATCCCCGGGGCGTCTCGTCTTCCCCGGTCACGGCGAATACGATGGCGAAATCAGGGACGGTATGGGCGCTGATAAAATGCTTGTAGCCGTTAATGATGTAGTCGTCTCCATCCTGCACCGCCCGGGTCTTCATCGACATGATGTCCGAACCGGCGCCGGGTTCCGTCAATGCAAAACATTCGTGCTTCTGTCCGCTTACTGCAGGTTCCAGGTAACGCGCTATCTGCTCACCTTCGCAGGCCAGCAGCAGTTCTGTGGGACGGCCGATATTGCCGGCCAGGGCCCAACTGGACTTTCCCAGTTCCCTTTCGATCAGCCCCATGGTCGAATAATTCAGGCCACCGCCGCCGACAGATTCCGGCAGGTTCATCGCGAAAAAGCCCATTTCGATAGCCTTTTGCCTGATGTGCCGGCACAGTTCCGGTGGAACCGTTCCGGTTCGGTCCGCCTCCACTTCATGTGGATAAATCTCCTGATCCATGAACGCCCTGAGCGAATCCAGAATCATGCGCTGTTCTTCTGTGAGCTGAAAATTCATATACGACCCCGATTGCATTGCCCAAAATCAAAAACTGATAATGAAAGACTCGCCTGTTGGATTGTTTTGAATATTCGACAGTAACGCAAGGATTTCGCCACAGAGGATCAGGCATGAGTCATGTCGAAATAATAATAGTTTCCTGTCGAAAAGATGTTACTCTGACTCGATTTTGGTCAAAATACGATTATGACCTCGAAAACCTGGACACCACGAAGCAGTTACGCTTTCGTTCTCATGCACAAGTTCAGCATGCTCAGCCTTTCGGCGCTGATCGAGCCGCTGAGAATTGCCAACTATTGCAGCGGGCGCAACCTGTATGGCTGGAAATTTCTGTCGGCCGATGGCGAAGACGTGCTGTCGAGCAGTGGCATCCCGGTGCCTACACAGGCAATCCGGATTGATGACACGGCATGGGAAGCCATTTTCGTGTGTGGCGGCTGGAATGCGGAACGTTATGAAAACGCCGCAATGTTCAGTTGGCTTCAGCACATGGCCCGCAGTGGCTTCACGCTGGGTGCGACGGAAACCGGCTGCTACGTGCTTGCCCGAGCTAAATTGCTGACCAACCATTCGGCGACGATTCACTGGCATTGTCACAATGCATTCAGGGAGCGCTACCCCGCCATTGAATTGAATGATGCCCTGTTTGTCATCGATGGTCAGCGCAAGACCTGTGCTGGCGGCGTCGCCGGGCTGGATATGATGTTGGAGGAGATCAGGAGCAAAAACGGCAAGGAACTGGCCCGGGAGGTAGCTGACCAGTTACTTCATACACGCATTCGAAAAGCGGACATGCCGCAAAAAGAGGTGAAATCCAGGCACCAGTCTTCGATGGTTCCTGCACTGAAAAAAGCGGTTGAAATCATGGAGAAGAATATCGAAAAGCCGCTGACAATCCCGCAGATTTCCAGTCAGCTCGGTTTTTCCCAGCGCAAGCTCGAGCGGCTATTCAACCGGCATTTCGGATGTTCAGCCGTGGCATTCTACCGGACCATGCGGCTGCAGGAAGCCCGTGTACTCCTGACCCATACGGACATGTCGGTACTGGATATATGCATCGCCTGTGGTTTCGCCAGTTCCTCGTATTTCAGCAAGTCCTACACCAGCCTGTTCGGGGTGCGGCCCAGGGATCACAGAACCTCGTGGCCGGATTCGGACCCGACGCCCTACTGGCCGGGGATCAGCCAGTTCACCAAGGCCAGAATAAAAAAAATCTCTTCAGAAAAAATTGACAGGTAGCCGGCCGCTAACTTTCAACTGCGGCCAAAACGCGCTCGGCATTCATGGGTAACTGATAAAGCGGTTTGCCGATGGCGTCGAGAATGGCATTGCGGATCGCGGGTGCGGTCGGAATGATAGGTGATTCGGCAATTCCCTTGGCGCCCAGCGGCGTACCGGACGGTTCGGGCACTTCCAGCACACCCATCTCCAGCTCCGGAAGGTCCAGCGCCATCGGGATCACGTAATTTTCCAACGATGCATTCTGCGTATGTCCGTCCTGGACGACCAGTTCCTCGGTGAGTGCGTAGCCAATACCCTGTGCACAACCGCCTTCGATCTGCCCGTAAACACCACCGGGATTGATCATCTTGCCTGCATCGTGAACGGCAACCAGGCGCTCCACCGTGACCTGCCCGGTTTCGCAATCCACCAGGACCTGCGCAATATGCGTACAAAACTGGAAAATTTCCTGGCTGTACTTGTACGTGACCTCGGGCACATCATCCGGGTATTCGAAATGACAGCGGCTTTCGGCGTGCATGGGATAGCCCCATGCAATGGCCCTTAAGGCCAGATCTGCCACGGAAAGGGCGTGGGGCTCGCCGTCCACCAGCAGTTTCCCGCCTTTCAGCTCCAGCCGGTCCTTGCTGATTTTGGTCTTGCCGGCCGCGATGGTCATGAGAGACTCACGAATCGTTTCGGCCGCTTCCAGGACGGCATTACCGGAAACAATGACCTGGCGGCTGGCGCATGAGGCCCCCGCATCCGGCGTGCGGGCCGTGTCGGCCCTGACAACCCGGACCGATGAGATGTCGACGCCCAGTTTCTCGGCTGCCAGTTGCGCCATGACCGTGACAATTCCCTGTCCCATGTCCGCGGCGCCGCTGCGCAGTGCCACGGATCCGTCACGGTGCATTTCCAGCACCACGCCGGCATGGTCCGCCAGGCCACGGCCCAGGCCCGAGCCCTTGAGAATAGTGGCCATACCCCAGCCGCGGCGTAAGTGGCTGGCGGGGCGGCGTTCGCTCTGATTCCGTTTCTCCCACCCGATCATTTCAGCCGCCTTGCGCAAAGATTCCTTCATCGTGCTGCCCTCGCGAACCACGACACCGGTGTACATGCGCGTGCCGGTATCGACACCGTTCAGCAAGCGAATTTGCAGCGGATCGATATCCAGTTTCCGTGCCAGGTCGTCCATCTGAGATTCATAGACAAAAGCGGCCTGCGGCGCCCCAAAACCCCGGAAGGCGCCGGTGATGGGGTTGTTGGTGCGCACCCCAATCTGTTCCACTTCCAGGTTCTGAACCTGGTAGGGCCCACCGATAAATTCGCCGAACTTGTTCAATACTTCATGCGTGGCGTTGGTATAAGGGCCCGCATCGGCGATCGCCCGGACCTTCACGGCCAGCAACCGACCGTCACTGCTGGCGGCCGTGGTGCATTCAACAATGAAGGGATGGCGCTTGACGTGGGTCAGGATGGATTCCCGGCGCCCGCGGACCAGGCTGACGGGGCGCCCGGCCGCACAGGCCAGCAAGGCAGCGTGAATCTGAACATGGGCCTCGTCCTTTCCTCCAAAGGCGCCACCAATGTAAGGCGTGATGACACGCACCATGCTTTCCGGTACAGCCAGTGCCCTTGCGATTTGCATCCGGTCCCGATGGGGCGCCTGGCAGGAAGACCAGACCGTGACGACGCCTTCATCATCCACCATGGCGACACCGCCCTCGGTCTCCAGAAAGGCATGCTCGGCCCAGGGGGTGGTGTAGGTATTCTCGACAATCACATCGGCAGCCGCCAGGGCCGCTTCCACGTCTCCGGATCGATATGTCCTGGACATCATGACATTTTCTTCGCCGCTCATAACCTGCTCGGCGCCGGCCTGCATGGCCTGTAACGGATCAAAAAGTCCCTCCAGCGCCTCATATTCAACTTCAATAGCATTCAACGCGGCGTCAGCGGTCTGTTCATCAACTGCGGCGACCGCCGCCACGGCATCACCCTGGAAACGCACCTCGTCAACCGCAAGCAAGGGCTGATCGGGTGCGGCATAGAGGTAGCTGTTTTCGCCGGCGATGTCTTCATGTGTCATCACCGCAAAGACTCCGGGTATGGCTCGCGCCTTGCTGACATCCAGGTGCCTGATTCGCGCCCGGGCGTGGGGGCTGTACAAGAGCTTGCCAATCAGCATTCCCGGCAATCGAAGATCAGGGCAGTAGCGGGCCTTGCCGGTGACGATATCGTGGGCCCCGGGGGCGCTGGTCCACTGACCGACTATGTTCGAGTCATTCATGCCTGTTTTGATCCTGTGAGCGCATTTCCGCAGCAGCCTGTTCAACCGCCTTGACCACGCCCTGGTAAGCGGTGCAACGGCACAGGTTTCCTGAAATCGCGGTCAAAATTTCTTCGCGGGTGGGGTTCAGGTTTGACATCAGCAGGGCGTGACAGGACATCAGCATTCCCTGAGTACAGAAACCACATTGAAACGCCCAGGTCTCTGCGAAAGCGCGTTGCAGGGGCTGTAGTTCGTCATCCACCGCGAGCCCCTCCACGGTGGTGATTTGGGAACCCTCGGCCTGCGGGGCCAGCACCATGCAGGAATTCACCGGTTGTCCGTCGAGGATGACCACGCAGGCGCCACAATCTCCGCTGCTGCAGCCGTCCTTGGTCCCGGTCAGCCCGGCTTCCTCGCGCAGAACGCTCAGCAGGGTCCTGCCTGCCCCTGCTTTCAGCTGCTGCACACTACCGTTCACGGTCATGCGGATGTCGATTTCAGCCACTGCTTTCGCTCCTTTGCAGCTCATCCCGGATTGACTCCAGTGCCCTGCGAACCAGCACCCGGGTCATTTTCTCGCGATATTCTTTACTGGCACGCACATCCGTAATCGCCGAGGTTTCCCGGCTGGCCTTTTTTGCCGCCAATGCAATCAGTTCGCCGGAGAGTTCCTGACCAGTCAACAACGCCTCTGACGCGCCGGCGCGGATGGGCGTCGGAGCTACTGCACCCAGAACGATTCGCGCGGCGCTGACTCTTGAAGCGTCATCCAATGTCAGCCTGATGGCCAGGTTGACTATGGAAATTGCCATCGAGCGCCGCTGCCCCAGCTTAATGAACACTGACGCTGTCGGAGCAGGCATCGAAGGCAGTCTGACCTCGGTCAGGATCTCGTCAGGCGCCATGACCGTTTGGCCGGGTCCGGTAAAAAATCCGGTCAGCGGCAGCTCACGAACAGCGGAAGAACTGGCCAGAACCAGATTGGCATCATAAGCGAGCAGGGGCGGTACGAGATCGGCGGCGGGGGATGCATTCACCAGGTTGCCGCCCAGTGTTCCGCGGTTGCGGATAGGTGGGCCCGCGAACTCACGGCAAGCGCCGGCCAATGCGGGATAACTGCCTGTGATCACGGGTTCGGAAAGGATCTGGGACAGGGTTACGCAAGCGCCGAGGCGGATTCCATTGTCGGAATCTGAAATGGTGTCAAGCGACACGTTCTTCAGATCAATCAACAGATCCGGCGCCAGGACCTTGTCCCTCATTCTCAGGATCAGGTCGGTTCCTCCCGCTATCACCCGGGCTTGCGCACCACGCTCGTGCTTGATGCGCAGGGCATCGCCAAGGTTGGCTGGCGCTATGTATTCCGGGCCATTCATGCCGTTATGTTCATTTCCCTGGTTTCATCTTGTGCTCGTTGAGGACTGAGGCAGATTAACGCATCCGCGGCCACGGCTCCCTGCCCATCAGCCAGAACCATCAGTGGATTGACATCGAGTTCAAGCAACCTGTCCCAATGATCCTCCGCGAACGCCGCGATGTTGAGAATAGCATCGATGGCAGCTTCGATGTCGCCCGCAGGAGAACCTCTGAAACCAGCCAGCATTTTCGAGATGGCAAGTGAGTCAATGGCTTCGGCAACAGCTGCCCGGTCGGTTGGCAGCAAAAGGCTGACGCTGTCGGCCATCAGTTCCACCAGTACGCCACCGGCGCCAATCACCAGGGCCGGCCCAAACTGGGCATCGCGGTTAATGCCGATAATCAATTCGGCCACGGCGCCGGTCACCATTTTTTCGACCAGGAACCTCTCGATGGTAACCTTGCCGGCCCCGACAGACGAAGTCATGATGGAGTCTGACATGGCATGGACGGCCTGCGTGACCTCACCCGCACTATGCAATCTGAGTGCGACCGCGCCAAGGTCTGATTTATGCAGAAAATCCGTGCCGGCGGCTTTCAACACGACCGGGTAACCGACCCGTTCAGCCGCGGCAGGGGCATCGTCTGCGGTGGTCAGTTCTCCCTGGGGTACGGCCACCCCGTATTTTTCGAGCTGTTTCTTGCTCTCCCACTCGTCCAGGAACACGGCCCGCCGGTCATCGTTCGCGTCAGAACCAGAATATATTCTGGGCAGAATGACGGCGCCGGCCTGTGCCTCGCGAAAGGCATAATAGTCTGCCGCCGCCGCATATGCTGCGAGACCGTCTTCAAATCCCTGCAGCGGGACGACACCGTGGGCGACCAGGTGTTCACGTATGTCGGCAGGTAACAGTTCGCTGACCGTACACACGACAAATGCGGGCATGCCGGTATCCCGGTGGGCGGCAATGAATGCATTCAATGCAACTTTCCATTCGTTCACCTCATCGGCTACTTCCGCGGCGCCGACACTGGGATGGTCATAAATCAGAAAGGCTGCGTCGTGATGGCCGGACATGGCCGAAGTAAAACAGCGTTGCTGGGCTGCACCGTCACCCCAGATCGACGTGTTGTAGTCGAAAGGGTTGGAGACCGTGACATAATTTTCAAACTGGGCGTTCAGGTTGTCCATCTGTTCATCTGAAAAGGGACTCATCTCCAGATGGAAACGGTCGGCCAGGTCCGCCATGATCGCCGCCTCGCCGCCGGAGCAGGACAAACTGATAACATCGCTTCCCCTGATTGGTCCTGCAAGGTCCAGCACTTTCAGCGTTTCCAGCAGGCGGTTGAGGGAATTCACGCGAATGACGCCCAACCGTTTGAACAGCGCATCATGGAGTGTATCCGAGCCGGTCAGGGAACTGGTATGGGTGCTCGATTGCCGGGCGCTTGCCTCGGTTTTGCCCACTTTCATGACAACGATGGGTACGCCCATTTCAAGCGCCCGTGCCGATGCGAGACAAAAACCTCTGATGTCATCGATACCCTCGATGTACATTCCGATAGCGCTGACCCTATCGTCATCGAGCAGCGCGTCTATGTAATCGCCGGCCCCCAGAACCGACTGGTTGCCGGTTCCGATCACATGGCTGAAATTCACCGAACGCTTGTTCATGGTCAGGTTCATCGCGATATTGCCGCTTTGCGAGATCAGGGCGGCACCGCGCTCAACCGGCGCACAACCGAACAGGTATGGCCACAGCGCACACCGGTCCAGAAAATTCAGAAATCCGAAGGTGTTGGGGCCGATCAGCGGCATGTCGGCGGCGGCCTCGATCAGCTGCATTTCCAGTTCCCCGCCCTGTTCACCCATTTCCGCAAACCCGGCTGCATAGCAAACACAGCCGCCCGCTCCGGCCTGAGACAGGCTCCGTACGACTTCAATAGTGGCATGGCGGTTGACACCGACATGCGCGGCATCCGGAACCCCCGGCAGGTCTTCGACACTCCGGTAGCAGTCAAAACCGCCCATGGTTTTCCGCGTCGGGTGGATTGGCCAGATTTCGCCCTGGAAACCCATTTCCACAGCCCGCCTGATCGCCATCTCGGCGATCGTACCGCCTGCGAACGCAATGCTGCGTGGCGAAAACAGGCGGGACAGTTTGTTTGAGCGGTCGCGCACTGCCAGTCAACTCTCTATTACTGGAGGAAATTCATGATTAGTGATCCGTACAGATATTTGTTGCTAGTATTCGACATGAGTAAAAGATTTTCGATGCAGTTTTGAGTGGTTTTACAGGCGTCCGGGTCGTGCGGCGCCAATTTCTCATGATTTTCTCCTGTCGAATTTTTTTTGTTTATGTCGCATAACATGCAACTGGTTGTGCGGTGATCACAGATCATATGTCTGTTTATTCAAAAGGAAAGCGAAATGTCCGAATACGTCCATGTTTCCCGTCGAGGCGGCGTTCTCGAGGTTGTCATTGACAAACCCAAGGCCAATGCCATCGATATGAAAGTCAGCCAGGCGCTTGGCGAGGCATTCGTCATGTTGCGCGATGACCCCGAGCTGTCTGTTGGCATCATCACCGGCGGCGGCGAGCGGATTTTTTGCGCCGGCTGGGATCTCAAGGCCGTTGAATCCGGGGAGATGTCGATTGAAAACTGGTGGGAGGACGACTACGGCCCTGGTGGATTCGCGGGGCTGACGGAGCTGTGGGACCTGAACAAGCCGGTGATTGCAGCACTTAACGGAATCACCCTGGGTGGTGGCGTTGAAATCATGCTCTCCTGTGATTTGATCATCGCAGCCGAGCACGTCGAAATCGGCCTGCCGGAAATGCCGCTGGGAATCGTGCCCGACGCGGGCGCCGTGCAGCGCCTGCCACGCCGCATACCGTATAACAAGGCGATGGAAATGCTGCTGCTGGGTGAGCGCATGGGTGCGGCCGAGGCCGCCCGTTTTGGCCTGGTGAACGCCGTGGTGCCAGCCGATCAACTGATGACAACAGCACGGGCCTGGGCCGACAAGCTGGCCGGGGTTGCACCGCTGGCATTGCAGTCGATCAAGGAGTTGCTCAGAGCCATCGAGGGCGACACGATACAGGATGCCTTCAACACGATGCGCAGCGCCGACCTGCCCATCTACCGGGCTTTACTCGGGTCAGAAGATGCGCAGGAAGGAATCAGTGCGTTTGTAGAAAAGCGCTCTGCCGATTTCAAGGGAAAATGATTCTGGTGCTACAGGGCCGCTTGATATGAGCCACAAATTCAAAGGCATAAAGCTGGACGAAGTGCGAACGATCACCTGCATTGGCGCTGGGCCCATAGGCGCCGGCTGGGCCGCATGGTTCCTGGCGAAAGGCTATCGGGTGAACGCTTATCTTCATGACCTGGCCGAGGAACCTTCTCTGCATTCACTGATAGAAACGGCCTGGGTCAGCCTGGAATCACTCGGTCTCGCCGAAGGCGCCACGCGCAACAACCTCACCTGCACCAACGATCTTGCCGAAGCCGTGGCCAATGCTGACTTCGTGCAGGAGTGTGCCCCCGAGAACATGGAACTGAAGCAAGCGCTTTACGCCCGGCTGGGAGAGCTGGTGCCGGATAACGTGGTGATTGCCTCCAGCACCTCTGGTTTGCCCATGACAGAGATCCAGGCGGACTGCCCCAATCCCTGGCGCACCGTGGTGGGGCATCCGTTCAATCCCCCTTATCTGCTGCCACTGGTCGAGGTTGTCGGCGGAGCTGATACGGATCCCGAAGCGGTCCGGTGGGTTGTCGATTTCTATCGCCATATCGGCAAGGCGCCACTGGCCCTGAATCGGGAAATTCCGGGATTCATCGCCACCCGCCTGCAGGAAGCGATGTGGCGCGAAGTGTTGCATATGCTTGACAATGATGAAGCGACCGTCGAGCAAATCGACTTCGCCATCGTCAACGGTCCCGGCCCGCGCTGGGCCATGATGGGGCCTTGCCTCACTTACCATCTCGGGGGCGGCGAAGGCGGCATGGCCTATTGCCTGGACCAGTTTGGCCCGGCCCTCAAGCTGCCCTGGACCCGGCTGGAAGCGCCCGAGCTTGCAGAGCATTTACGTGAGCGCTTGATCGAAGGTGCCGATCGCGTGGCGGGAAATCGCGATTACACGCAATTGAATCGCGAAAGAGACCTCGGCCTCGTGGCCATTGCAAAAGCCCTGAAGGAAATTGGCGGCTGACACACTGAATTGAAAATCCGCGTGTTAATTTCCGCTATTACGCCAAATTCGGAACTTGCTTCCTTGATAGCGTTAATACCTGCTTCCGACCCGGAACGGAACTCAGCTAAGTGCAAATCCCGTCTGATTTCCTATACTCAGAGATGCGGTAACAAACCGTTGCTCCTTCGCCAGATTATTTATATAAGTCTGCAAAGAAAAACCCAATAATCTCCCGATCCAGTGGCGGTTCAAACCGTACTAAGCTGTCTTTTCTGCTGGGCGATTCCGCCTTACCGCATTGGGAGTTGAAATGATGACTAGAGATCAATGGCGATGGTGGCTTGAACTGGTCGTGGGGCTCTCCGTCATATTTTCACTCTTTGTACTTATTGCCGAAGTTCGCACCAATACGGCTGCGGTCGAGCGACAAAGCCGATTGGATCAGATCAGTATGCTCTCACAACCATTTCTCGACGACGTCGAAATGGGAGTCGTCCTCGCCAAGATCAAGGCGATGGATGGCCGCGAAGCCATGGTATCGGCATTAATGAACGCTTACGACCTGACGGATGTCGAGGCGGCGAGTTGGTCTAGGCACCTTTATAGTTTTTGGGGGACGATTGAGGCAGATTACTTGTATTCCAGAACTGACCTTGTCGAGCACAATATTCGAGCTCTCATAGATTTCCCGGACGCCCGGATATATTGGCAGAATAGCCGGCAATTTCACTCAGAGGAATTTGTCGAGTTCATCGACGAGATTCTCAAAGAGTTGGATTCAGAGGACTAATGTCAGCCACCAAGATTGCGGGGGCGCTGGTTGGCAATCGAGGGCGTTGAATCGGCGAAGTTCCTTTCCGAAGAACAGAAACGAAATATCTTCTACAACAACGCCGCTCGATTTCTGCGGCTCAGTGAAAAGGAAATCGCGAAGCACCACGAATCTGCTAGATGACTGCTCCTGGCCGAAAGCGGAAGTCCTCAATACTTGAATTGGCGCTTATCTGAGTTCTGCTTTCCGTCCGAAAGCGGAACTTAGTCCAATTGTGTCTCCAATTTCCTCTTTCGAGCCATCTCAGAACTTGGCACTTACCCGGAATTTACTGCTCCGATCGACCAGAAACTCGCCTTTAGTAATGACCGAGTAACGGATGCATGGGATCGTCACCGGCGCTGTCCATGGTGGATGGGCGGGAGCCGGGGCGCTAAAGCGCACCCCGGAGTCGATGTATTTATACAGTGGGTCGAATATTGGCGTTCAAACTGAAAAGGTTCCTGGGGTCGTACTGGTTCTTTACCTCAACCAGGCGCGCATGATTTGCCCCATAGTTGGAATTGACCTCTGCCTGCGTTTCGTCCGCCAGATCATTGGTGTAAAAACCATCCGTATGATGCTTCCAGGCCTTGTGTGCCTGGCGGTTGTATGCAATGTCTGCCGCAGGGTCCTGCCCCGCTTTCCAGCCAACGAGTGACAATCTGCTATGCGGTTTATCGCGATGGACAAAAGCGGTGGCTTCCGGCGCGACGCGGCCAATGGCGCCACCACCGTGAGTGAAGATCACCCACGTAGCCCGATCAGGACTCGGTTCAAATGAGCCGAGTACATCACGGAAGACCTCTCCGTTCA
>CALDVW010000047.1 GCA_937924405.1 uncultured Lysobacterales bacterium | reverse complement strand
TCCGTAATCAACACCAGTGCGTCGGCGCCTTTGGCTGCTTTATACGGGTCTTTATAGATCTTGATTCCATCTCTGCCCTTGAAAAGCTTCTTGGCCTCTCCCGCGGCCTCAGGATCGTGTGCACGTACTTTTCCGCCCGCTGAAATAATGGAATCGATCAGGTTCAGACTGGGTGCTTCGCGCATGTCATCAGTATTGGGTTTGAAGGAAAGCCCCCACAACGCCACTTTCAAACCTTCTACATTTTGATCAAAATGGCCGCTAAGTAGCTCAAATGGCTTATGTTTTTGATGATTATTGACGGATTCCACAGCTTTCAACAACTCGGCCTCGTACCCGTGGGAACTGGCCGTCCGCTCCAGCGCCCGGACATCCTTGGGAAAACAGGAACCGCCGTAACCTGCACCGGGATAGATGAAGGAATAACCAATCCGGGGGTCTGAGCCGATACCATTCCTGACGTGTTCGATATCTGCCCCGACGCGTGATGCCACGTTCGAAAGCTCGTTCATCAGGCTTATCTTGGTTGCCAGCATCGCATTGGCGGCGTACTTGGTCAGTTCCGATGAACGCACGTCCATGCATAGCAATTTTTCATGGTTCCGGTTGAAGGGTGTATACAGTTCGCGCAAGAGGGCTCCGGCTTCTTCGCTGTCGATGCCGATCACGATCCGGTCGGGTTTCATGAAATCCGCGATGGCGGCGCCTTCCTTGAGAAATTCCGGATTTGATGCGACGGAAAATTCAGCTTCCACCCCGCGTTCACCCAACTTGTCCGCAATCGTGTCCCGGACTTTTTCGCAGGTACCCACGGGAACCGTGGATTTCACGACAACCAGCAGGCTCTTTTCCAGTAAGGTTCCTACATCCGCAGCCACGGCCAGTACATGGCTGAGATCGGCCGACCCGTCCTCGTCAGGTGGAGTACCGACTGCAATGAACAATACTTCCGCATGCTCGACCGCATGGGCGATTGACGTCGTGAATTCCAACCGGCCCTGGCTGGAATTATTGCGTAACATCTTTTCAAGGCCCGGTTCGAAGATGGGCGCAATGCCATTTTTAAGCCCTTCAACCCGAGCCTCGTCAATGTCCATGCAAACGACATGATGCCCGACATCGGAAAGGCCGGCGCCGCTGACCAGCCCGACGTAACCGCTGCCTACAATTGAGATTCGCATTGGCTTGCCTCCCTGGCCCGGAGTCTATTCAATACCCAGCAATTCAACTTCGAAAATCAGGGTTGAATTGGGACCGATAGGACCACCCCCATTAGGCCCATAGGCCAGGTTCGGTGGAATATAGAACATGAACTTGCTGCCCACTGGCATCAATTGAACGCCTTCAGTCCAGCCCGGAATAACCTGGTTAAGCTGAAATGTCATGGGTTGGTTACGTGAGTAGGAACTGTCAAATTCCTGGCCGTCCAGCAGGGTGCCCCTGTAGTGCACGGTCACGGTGTCAGTAGCGGCTGGCTTTGCGCCTTCACCCATTTGAATGACCTTGTACTGTAACCCTGAATCCGTCATCACCACACCTTCCTTCGCGCGGTTTTCCAGCATGAATTTGTCGCCCTCGGCAGCATTTCCGGAAGCTGAAGACTGACGTTCCATTTCGGCCTCAGCGCGGCGCTTGGCAATAAATGATTCACGAATGGTGGCTGCCTCTTCGGGCGTCATGGCCAGCGGTTCGCCGTTATAAGTTGCGCGGACAGCATCGAACAGCGCATCCAGGTCGAGGTCAGCACCCTGTTGCTTTAACGAGGCGCCGATGTCCATTCCGATAATGTAACCGAGCTTCTGTGCCTCTGTTTCTAGTTCGGCGGCCATCGCGATACTGCTCGTCAAGACAGCCAAACACAGGATGCCCACTTTGATAATGTGCTTCATTCTGTTGTTACTCCTTTGTAATTTACCGGCCACCAGCGTCGCTCATCAAAGCGGCCATCCAATATAGAGAGGTGCGAATTGTCCTCTAATCTCACGGGCGTGGCAACGATCTGGGTCTATAGAAATGCAGTCAGCATGTTGGATCGGCCCATAAAGACAGGTCACCACCCAGAGAGCCGGGTTCGCTCTTCGCCGACGGAAGCACTGCGTGCAGATGTCTAACCCACACGGTATCCTTCCTGCAGTCTTGCCAGGGAACAGCCAGAAATGACCGGCGTGCTCACCACTTTGATTTTTTACCAGTTACTGATGCTTGGAATCGGTTTTTGGGCCAGCAAGCGTAACAAGGACAGTGAAGATTACTACCTGGGCGGAAGAAATCTGGGCGCGGCAGTAGCCGCCCTGAGCGCCTCCGCCTCCTCGTCTTCAGCCTGGAGTCTGCTGGGTGTGAGCGGCGCGGCCTTCGCCTGGGGCCTGCCGGCAATCTGGCTGATTCCCGCGACGCTTGGCGGCTTCCTCATCAACTGGTTCCTGATCGCGCCGAGACTTTCTGTGCAAAGCCGGGAAGCCGGTGCATTGACGCTAACGGAATTCATTGCCGGACCGGCCGGCGACCCTGCCCGTCTTGCCATGCTGCGCCTGGGCGCCGGCGTCATACTTTTCTCCTTTACTTTCTATATCGCAGCACAATTCCAGGCCGCCGGAACCACTTTCGCAAGCGTCCTGAATATCAATCAGAGCACGGCAATTATGATCGGTGCTGCCGTCGTGCTGACTTATGTCTGGCTGGGCGGATTCTGGGCAGCCAGTGTGACCGATAGCGTCCAGGGCGTGCTGATGGCCTTCAGCGCAATTTTGCTTCCCTTACTGGCCTTGCATGCGGTCGGAGGTCCGGGACAACTCCTGGACAGTCTTCACTCCGCCCAACTCTCCGGCTACCAGCTCTGGACCGACCAGCCGTCATTTCCCGCTGCCCTGGGGTTTGTACTGGGCTTGTTCGGCATTGGGCTTGGATACCCGGGCCAACCACATGTGGTCAATCGCTTCATGGCGATCGAAAATGCACGGGCCATCGTGAATGGCCGCCGTATCGCGATCGCCTGGGCCATCGTTATCTACACCGGCATGGTTTTGTTGGGCTGGTGCGGACGAGTGCTGGTCGAAAACCTGGGCGATGGAGAGCAACTTCTGTTCGTTCTCGCTACGCTTCTCCTGCCGACAGTGCTGGCCGGCGTGATGGTGTCTGCCATCCTGTCCGCCATTATGTCAACCGCGGACAGCCAGTTGCTGGTTGCCGCATCCAGTGTCAGCCATGATCTGCAGATTTCGAAAAGTAAAGCCGGCAAGGGCCTGGCCCGGGCCAGGTGGGTCGTGTTGATGATTGGCATTCTGGCCGTTATCCTGGCCATTGTCTTCCCCGACCGAATCTTCAATCGCGTGCTTTTTGCCTGGCAGGCGCTGGCAGCAGCTTTCGGACCTTTACTGGTGGTGACATTGTGGCGCGGTCCGGTCCGTCCCGCCTGGCGGGTTGCCGCTCTGTCAACCGGTTTTTTGCTGACCGTGATATTGAGCTGGACCATTGATTCTCCCGGTGATTGGGTTGAAAGGCTTGTGCCCCTTTCGATTGCACTTGGCCTGGCCTGGGCGGGCGCCTCAAAACCAGCGGATTGACCAGAAATCAAATCAGGGATTGCAATTTGCGGTAGTGGTGTTATACTTCACTACATCACTCTATTACTAAAACGGAAACAATAAGTGGAAATGACCATGTTGCGAATTAGCAGATACCGCATGACACGAGTACCCAACGGACTGGCGATTGTCGCTGCCGCATTGCTGCTCGGCAGCACACTGAGCGGCGTTGGGGGTTCCGTCCTCAAGGAAAGAGCCGGCTGGACGGGCGCTGCCGACACGACTGTTATTGAAAGCCGCCAGGCTCGCAGTCCAGCAAAAGCAAGCGTCGCCGGTAAGAAAAACAAAGCCTTCAAAATGAGCCTGTTTCTTTTCAGGTAAGGACAACACAACTCTATGCCCACGCACTGGAACGACAGCCAGCCCATATACTGGCAACTCAAGGAACGTACTGTCGCGATGATCCTTGACGGCACACTTGCCGAAGGAGAGCCCCTCCCTTCCGTGCGAACCGTGGCTTCCGAATTTCAGTTGAACCCGATCACCGTTTCCAAGTCATACCAGGCGCTGGTGGATGAGGGGCTGGTAGAAAAGCGCAGGGGCCTGGGGATGTTCGTTTGCCAGGGAGCGCGCGACAGCCTGATTGCATCCGAACGCAATAAATTTCTGAACGATGAATGGCCGGCCATGCTCAACCGCATAGACCAACTGGGGCTGAACATCGAACTATTGCTGAACAAATCCATCATTAAAAAGAGCGACAAGGAATGACTTCCATCATATCTGCACGAGGACTGACCAAACGTTATGGCCGTACCGTGGCGGTCGATCACATCGACCTGGACATCCCACCGGGACGTATCGTCGGCCTGATCGGGCCCAACGGCGCCGGCAAGACCTCAGCACTGAAAGCCATTCTGGGTCTCGCTACTTTCGACGGGGAACTGTCCGTCATGGGTAAAGACCCTTCGCGTGAACGGGCAGCATTGATGGAAGATGTCTGTTTCATCGCGGACGTCGCCGTGCTGCCACGCTGGATCCGGGTCTGGCAACTGATCGAGATTACAGAGCAGATCCACCGGGGATTTTCCCGCGAGAAATGCCTGGAGTACCTCACCCACACCAAGATCACGCCCGATCAGAAAGTCAAGCAGCTTTCCAAGGGGATGGTTGCCCAGTTGCACCTGGCCCTGGTCATGTCGATCGACGTACGCTTACTGGTGTTGGATGAACCCACCCTGGGCCTTGATATTCTTTATCGCAAGCAATTCTATACCAGCCTGCTGAATGACTACTTCGACGAGCAACGAACCATCCTGATCACCACCCACCAGGTCGAAGAGGTAGAACACATCCTCACTGATCTGGTCTTCATCCAGGACGGAAAAATAGCGCTGGAAGCTTCAATGGACGAAGTCGAAAAACGCTATGTTGAATTAATGGTGCGCCCGGAAATGGCGGAAAAAGCCAGAGGCCTGAAGCCATTGTACGAACGCGAACTGTTTGGACGGCACATATTCCTTTACGACAGCGCCGAACGGGAACAGCTTGCCAGTCTGGGAGAAATCCACACACCCAGCGTCGCGGACCTGTTCGTCGCCACCATGAAAGGAGGCCAGTCATGAATCGTCTGCTGGCACTTATCAAGCGGGAGTACTGGGAAAACAAGGGTGCTCTGCGCACCACCCCGCTGGTCATCGGCGGTATTTATGTCGCATTCCTGCTGATGTCTATTTTCACCACGACACACATCGACAGTGACCTGTACACCTTCAGGGAAGCCGTTCGGATCATGGGTGAGCAAGCCCCTGAGCATCGTGGCATGATCATGTACCAGGTCATGCTGGGCAGTTCGGTCCTGTTTACCGTGGTCATGTCCTTCGTAATTTTCTTCTATCTGTTGGGGTCGCTGTACGACGACCGCAAGGATCGCAGCATCCTGTTCTGGAAGTCACTACCGGCCAGCGACACGCTGACGATTGCCTCCAAGTTGATTACCGCGATGGTGGTTGCACCACTGACATTCTTCGTGGTGATGATCCTGACCCATATCATCATGTCCATCATTGGCTCCTTCATGGTGCTGAGCGCAGACGGAAACCCCTGGACACTGTTCATCAGCGTCTCAAACCCACTCAAAGCCTGGGCAATGATTGCAACTTCGTGGCTCGCCCAGTCCATCTGGGCTCTGCCGCTGTATGGCTGGCTGTTGCTGGTGTCGGCATTCGCGCCTCGCGTGCCGCTACTGTTCGCCACCCTGCCCCCGCTGATCTTCGCCATCCTCCAGACCTGGATCGAATTTCTAAGGACCTTTACGCTGAAAAACAACATCGTGGGCGTGATCGGAAACTGGATGTTCAACAGCCCGGCAATCCTGACGGCTGAAGTGCGCGATCGCCACGGAGAAATAGCTCTGGGTATTCCGCTGACCAAGGATTTTGACCACGCGGTAACGCTGGCAAATATTCTGGACCGCCTGTTCTCGCTGCAAATGCTGGCAGGGCTGGTAATCGCCGCCGTGTTCCTCACCGGCGCACTGTGGCTCCGCCACCGGGCAACGGATAACTAAAGACAGGTCAGCCCTTAATTCCGCCCCGGGTAAGTTCCAGGGGATCCAGCAGGCGGTCAATCTCCTCCTCCGTCAGGCTGGTCATCTTCAGAGCAACTTTCCTGATCGGCTTGCCTTGCTTATAAGTTTCCTTGGCGATGGCAGCACCGAGTTCGTATCCGATCACCGGGTTCAGGGCGGTGACCAGGATTGGATTTCTCTTCAGGGCTTTGCCCAGTTGCTCCTGGTGGACGGCAAATCCACTGATCGCTTTGTCGGCCAGCAGGTTGCTGGCGTTCGAGAGGATCTGCAGGCTTTGCAGCAAGTTAAACGCCACAACCGGTAGCATGACGTTCAGCTGGAACAGGCCGGACTGCCCGGCGATGGTAATTGTCGAATCGTTGCCAATGACCTGTGCGGATACCATGCACACAGCCTCCGGTATCACCGGATTCACTTTTCCGGGCATGATGGATGAACCGGGCTGCAGTGCCGGCAGTTCTATCTCGCCGATACCTGCCAGTGGACCGGAATTCATCAAACGTAAATCGTTGGCGATTTTCATCAGACTGCAGGCCAGTGTTTTCAACTGACCCGACATTTCCACCGCGGCATCCTGCGAGCTGATGCCCTCAAAATAGTTGTCGGAGGCACGAAACTTTACGCCGCTGAGTTTTTCCAGTGCAGCGCACACGCGAGGACCGAATTCCGGATGGGCATTGATGCCGGTACCGACTGCAGTGCCGCCCTGGGGCAGCTTTCGCATTCGTTTCAGCGCGCTTTTGATCCGCTTGATGTTTGAACGTATCTGTTTCGACCAACCGCCCAATTCCTGCCCGAAAGTTATCGGCATGGCATCCATCAGGTGGGTGCGGCCGGTTTTGACGACACTGTCGAGCTCTTCTGCCTTGATATCCAGGGTTTCCGCCAGGTGCAAAAGCGAAGGAATCAATTGCCGTGATGCCACAATCGCCGCACTGACCTGGATCGCCGTGGGGATCACATCATTGGAACTTTGGCCCATGTTCACATCGTCATTGGGGTGCACCAGCGTATCGCTGTCCTGATTGGCCAGTTGCGCGATGACTTCGTTCGCGTTCATATTTGACGAGGTTCCCGAACCTGTCTGGAACACGTCTATCGGAAAATGTCCGTCAACCTCGCCGGAAGCAACCGTTCTCGATGCGTTGATGATCGCGGTGGCCTTGGCTTCGTCCAACAGCCCCAGTTCCACGTTGGCCATTGCCGCAGCCTGCTTGATCAGACCCAATGAGCGGATGAATTCACGTGGCATGGTCAACCCACTGACCGGAAAATTCTCCACTGCCCGCTGGGTTTGCGCACCCCACAGCGCGCCAGCCGGAACCTGTAGCTCCCCCATGCTGTCGTGCTCAGTCCTGAATTCAGTGACCATGCTTATACTCCGGTTCGGTTTTGCTGGAAGAAGGCTTTAAATTATATCGGATTAGTGACCGCACGAATTACTCACCGGGTGGCATTAAGGAGTCTCGCTTCACTCGGCTTACCCAATCGGGGTCTGCGAGTCACCTTTGGCTCCTTGGAGCACATGGTAAAGAGTGAGAGAATGGAGCCTTGACCAAACAGACAAAAATCTGAAATGAAACTATCCGGATTGACAGCCCTTTCACCAGTAGACGGCCGCTACGCCGGCAAAACCGAAGCCCTGCGCCCGATCTGCAGCGAGTATGGATTAATCCACCGCCGATTGACGGTCGAAGTCCGCTGGTTCCAGACATTGGCGGTGCATGACGGTATTCCGGAGCTGCCCGCCTTGTCAGAAGAAAGTAACGCGTTCCTGGACCACTTGCTGGACGGGTTCGACGAGTCTTCAGCCCGGCGGGTCAAGGAGATCGAGTCGGTCACCAATCACGACGTCAAGGCGATAGAGTATTTCCTCAAGGAACAGTTCGAGGCTATTCCCGAACTAGCCGCCAGCTCCGAATTCCTGCATTTCGCCTGCACATCCGAAGACATCAACAACCTGTCGTATGCACTGATGATGAAAGATGCTCACGATGAAGTGCTGTCCGGTTTGATCAGGCAAATCGACCAGGAGCTGGCGCAGATGGCGACCGCCTACGCTGACTGCCCGATGCTCTCGCGCACGCACGGACAGACAGCCTCCCCGACAACACTGGGCAAGGAAATCAGCAATGTGCTGTATCGTCTGCGGCGCCAGACCAGGCAGATGTCCGAGCAGGAGGCACTGGGGAAAATTAATGGCGCCGTTGGCAACTTCAACGCCCATATCAGCGCTTATCCCGAAATTGACTGGCCTTCGCTGGCCCGGGAGTTTGTCACTTCGCTCGGCCTGAAGTGGAATCCCTATACTACCCAGATTGAGCCCCACGACTGGATGGCGGAACAGTTTCACGCGCTGGCCCGCTATCACACCATCCTGATCGACCTGTGCCGCGACATCTGGTCGTATATCTCAATCGGATACTTCAGTCAGAAGACCATAGAGGGTGAAATTGGCTCATCCACGATGCCGCACAAGGTCAATCCGATCGACTTCGAAAATGCCGAGGGCAACCTGGGTGTCGCCAACGCCCTGCTGGAGCATCTGGCTTCCAAGCTGCCGGTTTCCCGCTGGCAGAGAGACCTGACTGATTCAACCGTTCTGAGGGTGATAGGCACGGCCTACGGGCATTCCATGGTCGCCCTGTCGTCATTGCTCAAAGGCCTGTCAAAACTGGAGGTCAATTCCGCCCGGCTGAGCGAAGATCTCGAAGCGAGCTGGGAAGTACTGGCGGAGCCCATCCAGACGGTGATGCGGCGTTACGGCATCGAGAATCCGTACGAGCAGCTCAAAACACTCACCCGTGGCAGGCAAATCACTGCGGCCGACCTCGAAGTTTTCATAAACCGTCTCAACCTGCCTGATGAAGCGCGTAAATCGCTATTAGCACTGACCCCGGCCCTCTACACCGGCAATGCCGAAACCATGGCGAAAAAACTGGACGAATACGGGGCATGAAACCCGGCCTGTTCAGCACGGGCCAGTGCACCGGCGCTTTGACCACCGATGACTTCCTGGCTACTTACTGGCAAAAAAAGCCACTGCTGATACGCCAGGCATTTCCAAACTTCGAGCCGGATCTCGATGCGGACGATATCGCCGGCCTGGCCTGCGACGAACTGGCCGAGGCCCGCCTGGTGACCGGCAGCTACCCAGACCATGACTGGAAGCTCCGCCACGGCCCGTTTGCGGAATCAGATTTCAGCCAGCTTCCTGCAGACAACTGGACCCTGCTGGTTCAGGATGTCGAAAAACACTACCCACCCTTGCAAGACCTGGTGAAGCGGTTCTCCTTTCTGCCAAGCTGGCGCATCGACGACCTGATGGTCAGTGTGGCCGGGCCAGGCGGTTCAGTCGGCCCACACGTGGACCAGTACGATGTGTTCCTGTTGCAGGCCACAGGAACCCGCCATTGGCAAATCGCCGAAAGTTTTGATCGGGAGCTCCTGACGGATTGTGAATTGAATGTTCTTCGGACATTCGATCCGGAACAGGAGTGGGAGCTGCAGCCCGGGGATATGCTGTATTTACCCCCCGGCATCGCCCATCACGGTGTAGCGCTGAATCCGGGGATGACCTGGTCGCTGGGAATGCGGGCTCCGAGCCAGGCCGATATTCTCCTGGCGCTGGGCGAGTGGCTGGCGGGCTCCAGAAACGAGGGTGAACGTTATTCGGACTCCGGCATACAGCCCGTTGAAAGATCCGGCGAAATCAACGCGGAAGCGATCAGGATGTTCCGTGAACTATGCGCGTCAGTGAACCAATCCGAAAAAATGTTTCCCGAATTCCTCGGCGCCTTTCTTTCGGCTTACCGCCTGGCCCACCAGCCAGCCCCTCCCGCGGATGCCAGCTCTTCTGCCGATCTCGGTAAGGCTCTGAAGAAAGGTGCAGTTTTGCGGCACAATCCATGGACCCGGTTACTGTGGCTTGAACTAAGCGGGACAGCGATGATCTTTGCAGCAGGGTCTTCAACCGTTTGCTCCGTCAATACCGCGATAAATATCTGTGATCCGTCACGGCTTGAAAAAGCCGCGGACGAATTCACTGAGGATGAATTATCACTCTGCCGCCAGTTGCTGAACCAGGGCCACCTGTACCTGGATTAACCAGGTGGGTGGCTCTTTTGTAACGGGCGCGGGCGTGATGCAGTTCCACCTGAACGTCTTGGCTAAGTTATAATGATCAATTACGCCGGGGAATTATATAACCTCGTTTTTTCAGCTTTGAACCCCGGATTTCCATCCTGGCATTGCAACCGGAAAATCATGTGAAGCGTAACCTGGAAGAACTTTACAAATCGTCGCATCTCAACGACAGCAATGCTTCGTTTATCGAGGCCTGGTACGAAGACTGGCTGGAAGATAAAAACAGCGTGCCCGGCCACTGGGCAGATCTGTTTTCCGAACTGCCCGACAGCGGCGGGCCCGAAACCGGCCATCTGAATATCCAGGAAAAATTCCGGCAACTTGGCCGCCTGCCGGCGGCGGGCGTCGCGGAGGCTCAGCAGTCCGACCGCAAGGAAGCGGGCGTCGTCAAACTGATCACGTCCTACCGTATCCGGGGTCATGAAGTCGCCAGGCTCAATCCGCTCGGCGAGCCACATCACGAACCGGTGGCTGATTTCGATCCTGCTTTTCATGGCCTGGACAAGGCGGATCTGGACCGTGAATTCGACCGGGGCTCGCTGGTCGCGCCCGACCGGATCAAATTGCGCGAGATCATCGAGCTTTGTCAACGGGTTTACTGCCAGAGTATTGGTGTTGAATACATCCACATCACCGATACGGTAAAGCGCCGCTGGCTGCAGCAACGCCTGGAAGGATGCAAAGGGTTCTATGACGTTGATGACAGCGAACGGTTGCGCTTATTGAATTTGCTAACCGCGGCGGAAGGCCTGGAGAAATATCTGCATACCCGCTATGTGGGTCAGAAGCGGTTTTCCCTGGAAGGCGGTGACAGCCTGATTCCCCTGCTGCATGAAACCATGCTCCATGCCGGCACCCAGGGTGTAGAGGAAGTCGTGATCGGCATGGCTCATCGCGGTCGCCTGAATGTTCTGGTCAACATTCTCGGCAAGTCACCGGAAATGCTGTTCGCCGAATTCGAGGGCAACCGGAAAGAACAAAACCCCCTGCGCTCGGGCGATGTGAAGTACCACCTGGGATTTGCCTCCAATATCCAGACACCCGGCGGTCCCGTCCATATGGCCCTCGCATTCAACCCGTCGCATCTGGAAATTGTCGATCCGGTCGTTCTGGGTTCCGCCCGTGCCCGCCAGGTCCGCCGCCGCGATTTCAGCCATGATAAAGTCATGCCCATCCTGATTCACGGTGATTCCTCGTTTTCCGGCCAGGGCGTAATCATGGAGTTATTCCAGATGTCCGAAACCCGGGGTTTCGGCGTCGGTGGAACACTGCACATCGTGGTCAACAACCAGGTCGGATTCACCACCAGCAGACCTGACGACATGAGATCCACCCTGTACTGCTCCACGATTGCCAAAATGGTTCATGCCCCCATTTTTCATGTAAACGGCGACGATCCGGAAGCGGTGCATCACGTGATGAAAATTGCCTGTGATTTCAGGCTGCGCTTCAAGCGGGACGTTGTCATCGACCTGGTCTGTTACCGGCGCCATGGGCACAACGAGGCGGATGAGCCCGCCGCAACCCAACCGCTGATGTACAAAATTATTCGCGGCATGGAAACCACGCGGCGAAAATACGCAGACCGCTTAATCGCCCGCGGACTGATTGACGAAACCCGGGTGCAGGCCCTGATGGACGATTACCGCGCCCAACTGGAACGGGGCGAACAGGTGGCCGATGTCGAAACGGAGCCCCGCACCAATCAATACGCCGCCGACTGGCATGATTTCACTCATGTCGATGAGCCGTGCGAAGTGAACACCGCCATATCCCTGGACAGAATCCAGGACCTGTCTAACAAGCTCACTGCGCTTCCCGAAGACTTCAAGCTGCACAACCGCGTCGGTAAAATCATCGGCGACCGCAAAAAAATGGCCGCGGGTGAACTCCCGCTGGACTGGGGTTTTGCCGAAACGATGGCGTACGCGAGCCTGATCGAAGAAGGTACCGGGCTCCGGCTGGTTGGCCAGGATTCCGGTCGCGGTACGTTTTTTCACCGCCACGCGGTATTGCACAACCAGGCAGACGGCACGACCGTGACTCCGCTTGCCGCGATAAACCCGAACGTCGATGTCACCGTGATCGATTCCCTGCTGTCGGAGGAAGCTGTTCTGGGCTTCGAATACGGCTACGCTACCGCCGCCCCCGAGACGCTGGTGATCTGGGAAGCGCAGTTCGGTGATTTCGCCAACGGGGCACAGGTCGTCATCGACCAGTTCATCACTTCCGGCGAGGCCAAGTGGGGCCGTTTGTGCGGCCTGGCCATGCTGCTGCCGCACGGCTATGAAGGCCAGGGCCCGGAGCATTCCAGCGCACGTCTGGAACGCTACCTGCAATTGTGCGCCAATCACAATATCCAGGTTTGCGTACCCTCCACGCCGGCCCAGATGTTCCACTTGCTGCGCCGGCAGGTATTACAACCAACACGCAAGCCGTTGATCGTCATGACGCCCAAAAGCCTGCTCCGCAGCAAGGCCGCGACTTCCGTACCGGAGGTGCTGGTCAACGGCAGCTTTCAAAGAGTTATCGGTGACCGCGGGCCCGGCAACGCCGACGAGATCACCCGGGTCGTATTCTGTTCCGGAAAAATCTACTATGAACTGGCGGAAAAGCGCGATGCCGAGAACATCCGTAATGTAGCCGTGATGCGGGCCGAGCAGCTGTACCCCTTCCCGGAAACGGAGTTGCGCGGTTTCGTAAACGAATTTCCGAATGCCAGGGAAGTCATCTGGTGCCAGGAAGAGCCACAAAACCAGGGCGCCTGGTACCAGATAAGGCATCACCTGCAGGCCTGCATTTCCGATCAGCATGAACTGAAATACGTGGGCCGTCCGCATTCAGCCTCTCCCGCGGTGGGTTCGTACATCGTCCACCTGGAGGAACAGCTGAAATTGGTCAACGAGGCGATCCTGCCGAACTCAGAAAACCCAGCAATGGAATCACAACATGACAATTGAAGTTAAAGTGCCCGTGTTGCCCGAGTCTGTCGAGGACGCGGTTATCGCCGGATGGCACAAGAGCCCCGGCGATACTATTCGCCGCGATGAAAACCTGGTGGATCTTGAAACCGACAAAGTGGTGCTGGAGGTTCCCGCGCCGGCGGACGGCACGCTAAAGGAAATCCTCGCACAGGAAGGTGACACGGTTCTCAGTGATGACCTGATCGCCGTCATCGAAGAAGGTGTTGTTACAGCCGCGCCTGTGGCAAGCGAGGCGCCGGTTGAAGAGGTCGCGACAGCAGCTGTCGCAGAGCCGGTTGCAGAGGCCCCCAGGCTCAGCCCGGCAGCCAGGCGGGTGGCTGATGAAGAGAAAGTCGATCCCGGCAAAATTGAAGGCAGCGGGCGTGGTGGCCGGGTGACCAAGGGCGACGTGATCAATTTCGTCAAAGGCGGCGGGTCCCGGCAGGAAGAACGTGTGAAAATGACGCGTCTGCGCAGCCGCATCGCGGAGCGCATGAAGGATGCACAGAACACGGCCGCGCTCCTGACTTCGTTTAACGAGGTAGACCTGAAAGCGGTGATGGACCTGCGTCGGAAATACCAGGATCAGTTCATCGCCCGGCATGGGATCAAGCTTGGATTGATGTCATTTTTTGTCAAGGCCTGTTGCGAAGCGCTGCGCAAGTTCCCGGTGGTTAACGCCTCGATGGACGGCGACGAAATCGTTTACCACAATTACCAGGATATCGGCATCGCCGTTTCGACCGAACGGGGGTTGATGGTACCGGTACTGCGCAATGCCGAGAACATGGGGCTTGCGGACATCGAAAATGCCATCGCGCATTTCGCCCAGAGAGCCCGTGATGGCTCCATTTCACTGGAAGATCTGCAAGGCGGCACGTTCTCAATCACCAATGGCGGAGTATTCGGTTCGCTGGTGTCGACGCCGCTGCTCAACCCACCGCAGAGCGCCATCCTCGGCATGCACACGATCAAGGAGCGGCCAGTGGTAGTCGATGGGGAAATAGTCGCGCGGCCAATGATGTACCTGGCGATCAGCTACGATCACAGGCTCATTGACGGCAAGGACGCCGTCCAGTTTCTCGTGGCAGTAAAAGAAACGCTGGAAGACCCATCCAGGCTGTTACTCGGACTCTGATCCGGCAAGCGCAGAAAGGAACATATCATGGCTGAAAAATTTGAAGTAATCATCATCGGCGGAGGGCCGGGCGGCTATGTTGCCGCGATTCGCGCCGCACAATTAGGATTGAAGACCGCCTGTATCGATATGTACGTTGGCAAGGACGGCAAGGCTTCACCCGGTGGCACCTGCCTGAATGTCGGGTGCATTCCTTCCAAAGCCCTGCTGGATTCAAGCAAGCATTTTCATCACCTGCAACACGACTTCGGGGCGCATGGCATCAGCGTGAGCGACGCCGGCATCGATGTCGCAACCATGATTGCCCGCAAAGACGGCGTGGTAAAAAAATTGACTGGCGGAGTCAGCCAGTTACTAAAAGGCAATAAGGTGACTTTTTTCCATGGCAAAGGCCAACTCAAGTCCGGAAGGCAGGTGGAAATCACTCCCGCGGACGGCAGCGCGGCAGTTCAACTGCAGGCCGATCATGTCATTCTTGCTGCCGGTTCAGTACCGATTCAGATTCCCAACGTCGAGTTTGACGGCGAATTCATCGTGGATAACGTTGGCGCGCTGGAATTCGAAAGCGTTCCGGAAACACTGGGTGTCATTGGAGCAGGCGTGATCGGACTGGAACTGGGCTCGGTCTGGAACCGCCTTGGCTCGAAGGTCACCCTGCTCGAAGCGCTTCCCGACTTCCTTGCAATGGCAGATCGGGATGTTGCCAGACAGGCTGCGCGAGAATTCAAGAAACAAAAACTGGATATCCGTCTCGGAACACTGGTCAAGGGCGCCGAAGTCAAAAAAGGCAAGGTCGAGGTAATCGTGGAAGACGGCAAGGGCGAAAGCCGGCAAGCTTTTGACCGGCTGCTGGTCAGCGTCGGGCGCAAACCCTACACAGAGGGCTTGCTGGCCGCGGACTCCGGGGTCAGACTTAACGACCGCGGCCAGATCGAGGTGAATGAGCAGTCTAAAACGACTGCGCCGGGAGTCTGGGCCATCGGGGACTGCGTGCGCGGACCCATGCTGGCTCACAAGGCATCCGAAGAAGGTATTGCCGTTGCCGAGCTTATTGCCGGCAAACCGGCCCACATTCATTTCGACACGGTTCCGTGGGTGGTCTATACCGACCCGGAAATTGCCTGGGTCGGCAAGACCGAACAGGAGCTGGAAGCAGCCGGAGTCGATTACCGGAGTGGTTCCTTTCCTTTTGCCGCCAATGGCCGCGCCCTTGCCGGCGGACAGGGTTCCGGGCTGGTCAAGATGCTCGCCGATGCGGAATCGGACGAAATACTCGGCGTACATATCTTTGGCGCCAATGCCTCTGAATTGATTTCAGAATGTGTTGTGGCGATGGAATTCCAGGGGTCGAGTGAAGACCTCGCCCGTATCGTTCACGCCCATCCCACGCTTTCGGAAGCGGTACACGAAGCCGCGCTGCACCTCGATGGCCGCGCCATTCACCGTGGAAACTGAGAGAAGCACATGAGCGATATTCCAGGTTCCTTCTCCGCTTTTCGCATCCACAACGATTCCAACGGTTACCGGTCCGGCCTGGAAACCGTTTCGCTCGAGGACCTGAGCGAGGGGAATGTCACCATCCGGGTGGCGTGGTCTGGAATCAACTACAAAGATGCGCTGGCAGCCACCGGCAAAGGAAAAATCCTCAGACAATACCCCCTGACCGGCGGCATTGATGTTGCCGGCATCGTGGTTGAATCCGGCTCCGATCAGTTTCAAGCCGGCGACCGGGTGCTGGCGAATGGTAGCGGTCTGTCGGAGACCCGGGATGGCGGCTATTCTGAGTATTTGAGATTACCTGGTGAAATCCTGGTGCCCCTGCCGGCGGGACTGACCATGCGCGAAGCCATGGGACTGGGAACAGCCGGGTTTACGGCGGCAATGTCCCTGCACCGGATGGAAGCCAATGGACAGCTACCCGGTATGGGTCCCATCGTGGTGACCGGGGCCAGTGGCGGAGTCGGCACCGTTGCCATCGATTTGCTGACCGCGGCAGGCTATGAGGTTCATGCCATTACAGGAAAAATCGAGGAATTTGACTGGCTCGAGCGCCTCGGTGCCCGCCAGTGCATTTCCCGTCATGACCTTCACTGGGGGCAAAAACCACTTGAGAAGGCATCCTGGGCTGGCTGCATCGACACCGTTGGCGGCGATATGCTGGCTGGAATCAGCAGTGTCGTTGACCTCTGGGGAAACATCGCCTGTTGCGGAATGGCCGGTGGACACGGCCTGCATACAACGGTTTTCCCGATGATACTTCGCGGAGTCAGCCTGCTCGGAGTCAGTTCGACCAATTGCCCAATCGAAACCCGCAGGGCCTTGTGGGATCGCCTGGCCAACGAGTGGAAGCCCCCTCATTTAGAAGAAATCATCAAGACGGAAGTCTCAATGAATGACATGGACAGTGTTTTCGAAGGGATGCTGGAAGGAAAATCGGTGGGACGGACCGTAGTGAAAATTAACGGCTCAGAAGATTGAACTTCCCATATATCATCATTTTACGGCATAATGGAGATTCAAAGGATGAATTGCTCGCAGGAAGCGGAAATTGCCATGTCAAAAATCCTCATAGTTGATGACTCACCCTCGCAGCTCTATAGCCTGAGAAAAATCGTAGAACAGGGCGGGCATGAGACCGTTGTCGCCGAATCGGGTGAGAAGGCAATAGAAATGGCCGCGGACGAGCACCCCGAAGTTATCCTGATGGATATCGTCATGCCCGGCATGAGTGGCTACCAGGCCAAGCGTAACCTGGGCAGAAGTGAAATCACCCGGCATATTCCGGTCATTTTCGTGTCCGCCAAGGATGGAGAAGCGGACCGCGCCTGGGGTTTGCGCCAGGGCGCCCGCGAGTACGTGACCAAGCCCGTCAATGCCACCATGCTTCTGACTGCCATTTCCGAAGCCATGGCAGCCTGAACTGTACCTGCTCTGACCCCGCACTTGTAAACCCCGCTGCGGGGCGCCATGTTGTTAAAAATTGCATCTAAGGAGCATGACCATGACGATAGAGGTGGGCGACCGGATTCCAGAAATGACAATGAGCACCATGGGCGAAAGCGGCCCGGCTCCGATTTCTGTGGCTGAGATTTTTGACGGTAAAAAAGTGGTGTTGTTTTCCGTGCCCGGTGCATTCACGCCAACCTGCTCCGCCAGCCACCTGCCTAGTTTCGTAGATCAGGCTGAGGAAATTTTTGCCAAGGGCGTAGACACCATCGTGTGCATGTCGGTGAACGATGTGTTCGTCATGAATGCCTGGGGCAAAAGCGCGAATGCAGAAAGCATCCTGATGCTGGCGGATGGTAATGGTGAATTTGCCGTAGCCCTTGGTTTGGAACTTGACGCATCGGCGTATGGCATGGGGCAACGCTCACAACGATTTGCATTGATAGCCGACGATGGCATCGTGACCAAATTGTTTATCGAAGAACCCGGCGAGTATCGCGTCAGCAGCGCCGAGCATGTGTTATCAGAGTTGTAGTCCGGTTTGCTGATTCGGGTCAACTCATGGCCCGCTGAAACCACTAATAATCGTCCTGGAAACTTCAAAGGACAATACCATGCAGGACTACCCCCATCATTATGTCGTAAGCGCTGATGCGCCTGAAAAAGGCGTCATCAGCGTCAGTAGCGAGGGGCTGGAAACGCTCCCTTCACTGGCCCCGGCGGAATTCGGTGGGCCCGGGGATCTCTGGTCACCCGAGACCTTCCTGGTGGCTTCCGTTGCTGATTGTTTCATTCTGACGTTCCGGGCCGTCGCCAGGGGTTCCCGCTTTGAATGGAACACCGTGCGTTGTGAAGTGGACGGCGTTCTTGACCGCCCGGACCGGGTAACCCTGTTTACCGAATATCACATACGGGTCACCCTGCACGTGCCGGCGGGAACGGATGAGCACAAAGCCGAACGCCTGGTGGAAAAATCAGAAAGTGTATGCCTGGTGACCAACTCGCTGACCGGTGAAAAACACCTCACGACCCAAATTGTGGTTGATCCATGATCAAACTTTCGTTACTGCTCCTCCTGGTACTGACAATTTCCGGGGCTTCTGCCGATTATGCTGAAGAGGCAGAGCTGGAACAGGCCAGACAGGCAACTGCCGCTTTTGGCAAGGCCCTGAAATCTGAATTGATGAGCGCCATGAAATCAGGTGGCCCGATCGCAGCGATCGAAGTCTGCAATACGCGGGCGCCTGCAATCGCCCGCACCGTATCGCTCGAACAGGATGTACGGATTTCCCGGGTAAGCCTGAAAAACCGCAATCCCGAAAACTTCCCATCGGGCTGGCAATCCCAGGTGCTGGAAATGTTCGAATCCCGGAAGCAAGCGGGAGAGCAGCCGGCTTCCCTGACCTGGCATGAGGCTGTGCCCGTTGACAGTGGCCACGAATTTCGCTTCATGAAAGCGATCCCGACCGGAGCGCTCTGTCTGCAATGTCATGGCGTGGCCATTGACCCGGCAGTTGCGGAAAAGCTGGATGCGCTTTATCCGGAAGACAAGGCTACCGGCTTCAGGCAAGGCGATCTGCGCGGTGCATTCGTGGTGACGAAATCACTGCCGTAAAGTATGTACGCTCACTTGCGCACGAGATAAAGGTACACGGGCCAGGACACGGCTACCATTGCCAGCGCATACACTGCGGTTTCCCTCTCGGCGAAAGCCTGAAAAGATGTAATTAAGGTCCATCCGGCCAGGCACACGACCGTACTGTAAGGATGACCCCACGCACGGTACGGGCGCTCACTGTCAGGCTCGCGCTTGCGCAGAATAAGCACACCGACAATCAGTGCAAGGTAAAGAGGTACGTAGAAAAATACCGAAAGCAGCAACAGAAATTTAAATCCACCGAGCAAAATAAGGACCACAGAAAGCACCCAGGTGACCAACACGGCGAATATAGGGTTCCCGCCCTTGCCGACCTTTTGTGCGCGCTTCACCGCAAAACCATCTTCAGCAAGAGCATGAAGAATTCGCGGCCCTCCCATGTAAGCAAGGTTTTGATGGCTCAGTAGAATCAAAATGGCGGCAACGACGACTGCGCTGCCAGCCGCTGGCGAAATAGCAAGCTCAAGAGCGTGTGCGAGGGCCAAATTGTTGCCAGCCAGTGCAGTCAATCCCACGCTTTTTATCAAGGCGAAGTTCAGCAACATATATAGCGCGATCACGATAACGACACCCTTGATCGCTGAACGCGCCACGGCGCCGGCGCCACCCTGGATTTCGCCGCTGAAGTAAGCTGCATAAAGCCAACCGTCGTAGGTGAAAATGATCGTTGCAATCACCAGGCTCCAGTCGCTGAATCCGGTTTTCACAGGCGAGGTTGCCGCTGCGCCGATATGAGGCACTTCCACAAAAAACAGCAACATCGCCAGTCCGGCGATGAACAGTCCTATCGCCGCCGTTGCAAACTCCTGAATAACGGCGCCAAGGGCTATCCCGCGCAGCTGAAAGGCGGCGAATAACGTCGTCACCATAATAGACAACGAGGTACGCCATGCCACCGTTTCCGGAAAAAGAATCGCCACGAATTCCATTATCACTACCGCTTTGAGTGCGATATCTGCGACGAAACTCAGCCAGTCAACCCAGCCAATGACGAATCCGGGGTAAGGCCCATAGGCCCGGCGAATGAGTGAGTAGGTGCCGCCGGAGCGCGGGGTCAAGCCGACCAATTCGGCGGTTACAGCAGTGCTCAGCAAAACGAACAAACCGCCAAGCAACCAAAGTGCAAGGTAGAGCAAAGGGTCAGGAATGACCTCTGCAATTTCGCCGGGACCTCGCAAAATGCCGAGCCCAATGACGCCGCCGACAGTCACGGCTAGTACGAATTTGCCAGGTAGCGCCCGCGTCAGACCTTGCTCTGTCACGTTAATTTATGTTTCGCCGATGCACCAGGCTCAAAGCAATGTTGCCCTGACCGCATTGATTGCAAGGACCCACAGGAATAACGTGGACAATGTGAAAAGCGCAACCCGGACTGCGATGATGTTGACGGTCCCCTGCCAGATGCTGTGCACAATCCGGATTGCCACGTATCCCCAGGCAAATCCAACATTGATACCGCTGCCTGCACCCGCCAGGGCCAGGACCATCACTACGGCATAAAAAATAGTCGGTTGTTCCATCAAATGAGTGTAATTGTGGGATTTCCAATTCACTTTTGCCGGCATTATGGACTCAACATCGGCATAACGGGAACCCGGCTCGGCTTCACCAATCTTGAGGCCTGCCTTGGCGAAAGCAGGAAATCTCGTAGCGGTCATCCATAAAAGCACCACAAGAGACCATAAGACCAGCACTGCGGCCGGTGCCAATATCGGGATCTGTTCCATGACAACTCCTTACTGTTGAGGCTAGGCAGACAGTACCGACTATACGTGAAGTCAAAGTATCCCGCGATATGACCGAAATGGATCGGAAGCTGCCCCCAGCCTGTCCTACCCGCGAATGACAGCTTCCGGGCAGATAGCGGAATCGGGATCGTTTTCAGGGCTGAGTTATTCGACTAACAGCCAGGAGTGGGGTGACCTGCTAAGCTTTGATAGGAAATCAGCCTAGAAATTAGAGGTCAATCTCATGTCCACGATGAAAAACAAAGAGATCGTTCACAAATTCTACGAAGCAGGTAATAGCGGTGACATGGATACCTGTTTCGACCTGATTTCGGAAAACATCAAGTGGACAAATATTGGCACAACATCTTTTTCTGGAAGATTCAACGGGAAAGAGGAGTTAATTGAAAAGTTGTTAGGACCACTATTCGGGCAGCTCAAGGCAGGCATATTTATGCATGTCAATCAACTGATTGCTGAGGGTGACTATGTGGTTGCCCACACGTCCGGTACAGCTGAGACGCTTGATGGGCGTTCATATAACAACACCTACTGCTGGATAATCAGGTTACGCAATGGCAAATTTACTGAAGTGACGGAGTTCGCGGATACAGAATTGATCAGTTCAGCATTGAATTGATGTTTCCTGAAACTTCCGCTGATGGTCGATAGCCTCCCAAATCGCCATTGCAGCGATTAGTTCTCAAATGCGACGCCTGGCACAACTTCCCTGGACTCTAAAAACGGGAAAACCTATTTCTCATTTCGGCAAGATACCGAAATTGATTTACCGGTGCTGTCGACTCAAATCTTGCGGCTACTTTCAATCTGACGGGTTCGCAGACAATTGCAATCTCTCTCGTAACCAAGCCACACTGGTTCTCGAATTTTGACCTGGAAAGAGACATGACAGAACTCGACAAGGATTTCGTGGGGTCAGGCAGGTGCATTGAATCTTCCATTTGACGATGCTTTGTTCGAAGTTGTCGTGTGTCAGTTTGGTGTGATGTTCTATCCCGATAGAATCTCTGGGTACTCCGAAGCTTATCGGGTTCTCAAACCAGGGGGCAAGCTGATCTTCAATGTATGGGATCGTATCGAGACGAACGAATTCGCGGGCCTTGTAAACGAAGCTGCAGCCAGAGTTTTCCCTGATGATCCGCCACAAGTTCTTACGAGGACACCGCACGGTTATCACGATGAAAACCTAATCAGGGACGAGCTGAACGGTGTCGGTTTCAAAGAAGTGAGCTTTGAATCGCTGGAGACAACCAGCTAGGTTCCGCTAACTAGCGCATCGCGGAAATTGGAGAAAAACGGCCGCTCAGTTCATAGAGCGAACAAGTATGGTCAATCAGATTCAGGATCGGTCAAAATGTAAGAGTGGCTTTCCCAGTCGGGCCGATTCACCGAACTCCGTAGAATCTGGTCGACTTCTGCTCGAAAAGCAGGAGAGTAAAACTGTTTCTCATGTTCCCAATAGTCGCGCGTGGAAGGCCACTCGAAAACTGCTTCAAGATTTTTTCTGAATCCTTGCCACTCATCACTGGATAGCATGCCGATCCGATATTGATAATGGATGTTTTCCCAGTTTCGCATGGCAAGATATGCGCGGCCCAAGAGTCGAATGCGCTCAATATCGTCTAATTTCTGACCCTTCATTTCTTTGACGAAGGCTGCAGCCAGCGCAGAGTCTTCGACCAGATTTGATGTTGACCCAAGCATTAATTCTGTGATCGATTGGCGAGCCGTAGACCGGGCAACAGCGGTGCTTTGCCTGATCTGAATACCGACATATATCAATGAGACCACGACAGCGGCCGTTCCTATGAATTCGCTAATAGCAGCAATTGCATCCCAGTCCATAAAGCCGATCACTCCGATTGCACGGTGACCACCATTCTACTGAAAAGGTCATTGCGGTTATCAAAGAGCCCGCCGAACGCGGTGGGAGATGTAATAAAAGCAGAACGTCTGATCTGGTGAATTTAGCCGATTTCGACCAAATCCAAGCCCTCGGGCGCAAATAATTCTTCAATGGTCAACTGGCGGTTACTCATTCCCTGCTCAAAAGAATAACGGCACAGGGTCTCGAGCGTTTTACGATTTGGTTTATCAAGACCGTATGAATAATAATTGTCGCCCATAACCTCCCTGGTCGCTTCCATCTCCTGTCCATACCAAGGCAACATATCAGAAGCCCAGCCCATCGCGGTCATTTTTCTATAGGCCAGCTGTTTGGCCTGTGAGTACGCATCAAACGTCGCTTGCGCCAGCCATGGGTGTTCCTTAAGCAGGGATTTCCGGATCGCCACCACATGCATGATTGGGAAGATGCTGGTCTTCTTGTAATAGGCCTGTTCCACTGCGCGTGAATCCGGGAATAATCTCCCGACTGCCGGGTTCCCCTCTACAAATGCCCGGGGTTGCACGGCGTGGAACAGGGCATCGACCTCACCGGATTCCAACAAATCAGACTCATCCTTATCGGGGCTGCCGGTTTTAACGTTTAACCCATCAGGAACCAGGTTTTCATACCCGGAAACCTTACCGGAAAGATTTGCAGATGAATCTTTCCCGGACAAGACCCATTCAACTTCATTTGGTGAGATACCATATTCATCTTGCATTATTCCACGAATCCAGGTCAGTGATGACGAGGAAAATCCTGGTGTAGCGATAGATTTACCCCGTAAATCTTGAGGCTTGGCAATCCCACTGTCGGTACGAATGAATATGCTTTTGTGCCGAAATACTCTTAATGGAAATATGGGTAATAGCGTGTAATCGCGGAAGTCGGCATTGGCATAAGCGAGAATAAAAGGGTGCAAGCCTATTTCACTGATATCGTAAGTCTGTGAGCCATGGAATGCCTCGGTATTCATGTCACCAACTTTGCCGGGAGTAAATTGCACCTCGCCGCCGGCAATTTTTGCCTTGCCAGAGGCCAGAGCCGCAATTCGGGGAAAATCATATCCCGCCAATTTGAGCAGTTTAGCTGCGTCTTTAGGCTGGCCAGAGTTGGACGCTAACAAATGTGCGCCCGATAAAAAAGTGCTGGCACCCGTTACCACCAGGGTGCTGGACTTAAGGAAATTTCTACGGGAAAGAAAATTCATTTTCATGCTTTAATCTCGTCATTTTTGA